>CAVAID010000042.1:0-18308 GCA_963588685.1 bacterium | reverse complement strand
AACCCCTGCGCCCTCAAGGGCCTTTCCAACTTTTTGCTGGCGCAAAAAGTCCCGGCCCCGGGCGGTCCGCTGATGCGGACTTGTTAGGCAAACCAAGCATCGGCAGCAATATGCACCCGGCCCCCGAGCTTGTCGAGGGGCCGGAAATTGTAATTCCCCCTGCCGGTATTCGAAAACGCGGGCCGTAAATCAAATTTTTTAAAAAATATCTTGCGTTTGCAATTCTAATTTCATAGATTTGAAACCGCTATTGCTCGGGAGCTGTTCCCCTGCAGGCTTTCAGTTAGTGTGTAGGCTCTGCGAATGCAGGGCGGATTATTGGTTAGAAATGAGTTTAAAAACATTCTTAATCAAGGGAAGCGCAGCTTCTCTTTTGTTTTTTGCAGCCGCCGGCTGCGGCCAGAAGGCAGAAGTCAACGAGACTCCCGAGGAAAAGTTGAGCGTAGAGTTCGCCCAGACCGAGGTCAGCGTCCCGGTCAACGGGACCCAGGTCCTGGAGCTGAATGTAACTCCTGCCGACAGGGCCGGTGAAGTCATCGTCACCGTTGCGGACGAAAGCGTCATCTCCATCGAGAGCAGCGAGCTTACCGCCAAGGGAATAAGCCTAAGCCTCAAGGCCCTTAAACTCAGCTCCACCACCATCTACGCCATCCACGACGACCTCGACGCTCCCGCCGAGTGCTCCGTATCAGTGGCCCCGATCGGCGTGCAGAGCATCAGCCTCGACAAGACCACCTCAAAAATCAAGGTGGCTGCCACCGACACCCTCAGCCTCAAAATCACCCCTGAAGACGCCACCAGCCCTCTTGTCAGCTGGAAATCCGACAACGAGGCAGTCGCCACCGTCGAGGGAGGAGTCGTGACTGCAGTCGCCCCGGGCGAAGCCGTGATTACCGCCACCTGCAGCGGCCTGAGCGCAAGCTGCAATGTAAGCGTATATGCCGTCTATGCGACCTCCCTCAGCCTCAGCGTTGACGGGACCGCCACCGCCGCAAAGTTGATCTCCGTAGGCGAAAAGTTCAAACTGGACGCCGACATCCTGCCCAAGGACGTGTCCTACAGGACAGTCGAATGGTCTGTGGAGGATGAGGACATCGTCAGCTGCGAGCCTATAACCGTTGACGGCAACACTGTCTCCGCATATATTACAGCCCTCAAGCCGGGCAAGTCCGGCGTGAGCGCAAAAATCAGCGACGGCAGCGCCGAAGGCTACTTCAGCGCAAGCATCGAAGTGAGCGTCCAGCAGACCTCACGTCCGAGCACCGAGCCTAAAATCGGCGACTACTACTACTCCGACGGCACCTGGAGCGACGGCGGACTGGTCTCAATCAACGAAGACGGCACCGGCGCAGTCTGGCTCACCGGACTGGAGAAACCTGCCCCGGACCCGAACAAGACCGTCATCGGCATCGTTTTCCAGACCAATCAGGAGCGCATCTCCGAGACCGAAAAGGCTCTCGGCTTTACACACGGCCTCGTATTCTGCCTCAAGGCGGCATTCGCCCCGATCAAAACCGAGCCCGATGCCGACCATCGTCTTGACTCCCTGACAAGGTATTCAATGTCAAGCACTTCCATTATCGCCAATCTGACCCCGCACCGTGGCACCGAGGACTGCTATTCCGACATCGAAGGCTACAGCATCAACCAGACCATGCTCTCCTATTATCCTAAGGGAAGCGACGCGCTGAAGCAATACCCGGCCTTCGACTGGATCAATACCGACTTCGCTCCTGCGGCACCTGTCGGGACTTCCGGCTGGTATATCCCGAGCAGCGGACAGGTCTGGGACCTTATCGTCAACCTCTGCGGCGACGAAGTGGCCAATGTATATGCAAATGTCAAGGACGGCAATGTGGACCTCTACAGGGTTGACTCCTACTACCCTGAGCTGAAAAGCTTCTCATTCAATCCGGTCGAGAAGCTCAACTCCTACTGGGCCCTCGTCCCGGCGCAGATGAAGCATAACCTGAAGTATTCAAGGGAGTCCGGCTCATCCGTGCGCAGCTGCGAACTCATGACGTCAAGCCTCTACCTGAACTCCGACAGCGAGACCGACTGCATAATCTACATCATGTCCACTTCCGGCGAACTGATGCCGTTCATGGACTACACCGACGACTCCGTAGTCTGCCATCCGGTGCTCTCATTCTAAAGAATATCAATCAATCAAAGTTGTTATATGAAAAAAGTTTTGTTCGCATTCGCTGCAGTGGCGGCAATGGTCTGCTCCTGCACAAAGGATCTCGAAAACCGAGTAGGGACCCTCGAAGACAAAGTGGCAGCTCTCGAGCAGCAGGTCAACACCAATGTAAGTTCCATTGAGAAGCTGCTCGCGGCTCAGGCCAGCGCGGTGACCATCACCTCCGTCGTAAAGAACGAGGATTCCTCCTACACCATCAGCTTCAGCGACGGCCAGACGGCTACCATCAAGGACGGCGACAGCCCGTCCATCGGAGTAAAGGAAATTGACGGCGTCAGCTACTGGACCGTCAACGGCGAGCTCCTCAAATTCAACGGCGAGAACGTGCCGGTAAACATTACCCCGGAGTTCAAGATTGTCGACGGCATCTGGAAAGTATCTTTCGACGGCAGCAGCTGGGAGACAGTCCCTGTGGAGCCTAAGGAAATCAGCTTCGCGGTCGAGGAAACCGCCGAGGCGTACATCTTCACCATCGGCGAGACCAAAGTCACCATATCCAAGGCAAACCTCTTCGCCATCAAGGTTAGCTGCGATGCTCCGACCGCTTATGTGGGCGAGACCCTCGAGTTCAGTTACACCATCACCGGCGCCGACGAGAGCACCTATGTATATGTCGAATCCAAGGGCTACGACTACAAGCTCGACACCGAGAATCAGAAACTCTATGTGACCACCAACGCCGATAGCGCGGAGTACATCGTCATCAACGCGGTGCGCAACTCCGACGGCAAGAAATCCGCCCAGTACATCATCGTGGATTTCCAGAGCAGGTACGGTACCTTCGGAGGCGTGATCATCTCCGACAACAACCCTTACACAGAGTGGTAATCAGTAAATGAACAGGAAAATGAAAAAATTAGCATATATCGCAGCTGCGCTTGCAGTGCTCGCCGGCTGCTCCAAGACTGAAATCGCGCCCGAGACCGCCGAAAGCGGCAACAACATCAGCCTTTCCCTCAGGGTCGCCACGGACAACGGCGCCACCAAGGCTGCGTTTGACGGAACCGACCATATAACTTTCGCCGCCGGCGACAAGTTCTATGCCGCCATCGCCAAGACCGACAACCCTACAAGGGCTATCGCGGTCGCCCGCGAAGCCAAATATGCGGCCAACCGTTACTATTCTCCTTTTACTATTGCCGATGCGGCTGCCGAGGCTCCTGTCTTCAACGGAACATTCTACAGCATCACCGAGGCCAATAAGGCCGACGAGTACTGCCTCTATGGCGTATTCCCGTCAGATGCCCTCTATACCTACTATCTGACTACTGAAGACACTGACGGCGACCTTCTCACCAACTGGATTGTGACACTTCCTGAAGACCAGTCAGCCGCGACCCAGACTTCATGGGCCCCTAAGGCCAATGTGATGGTTCTCGAGCCGACCACCATCCAGTACAACCAGAGTGCCGAGTACGAGTACACCACCGGAAAGGAGTACGACTCTACCAATGATAATGGGGATGCCAAGTTCGCGCATATCTTCGGCTATGGCAAGATCAAATTCGCCGGCGTACCGGCTGAATATGAGAACTGTGTCGTCAAGTCAGTCAGCATCAAAGCCGTGGGTGACGATCAGGTGATTGCCGGACGTTTCTATATCGATGTCACCAAGAAAGTGGGAGAATATGAGCTCACTCCGTTTACCAAGAAGAGCGAGATAACTCTCAAGGGTGACGGCAAGACTGCTGTCAAGGACTATGTTGCGTGGTTCGCAGCCAAGCCTGGCACCTTCGATGTGGACATCACCGTAAAGACAACCCGCGCTACACTTACCTTCGAAACTCGTCACGGCCTCGAAATCAGCGCCGGCCATATCGCTATGCCTACAGTCAACTACAAGGGGGCTGACAAGTGCGAAAATCTCGATGTGACAATCGCCGATGGCGCCTCATGGAGCATGAGCAAATTCTCTTACAGCCAGTGCATCACTTCCGACAGCAAGGCTTGGGGAGACGGCGAGCAGAAGATGAACTTCTCACTTTCTTTCCCTAACGGAGAGAAGGACGCTGCCGGCAGCTATATCGGCTCTTACGGGAACTACAAGCAGAAACTCTCCACCCAGAAGGTGGCAAAGATAGTTCTTGCTTCAGAAGCTTACTTCAACGGCATGAAGGCAGTCAAGATGAATCTTGGCGTCAACACCGCCGATGTGACGGCCGACTTCACAGTGAGCGTAGTCAACGGCTCCAAATCAGTTGAGCTCGGCAAGGTTACCGTCGCCGGTAACAGCTCAAGCATCGATGGAGAGAACTACTATTTCAACACCACCGAGGAAAGCAGGAACGGCTCCCTTGTCCTCACTGTCGACAACTTCTCCGATGCAGACAAATACTGCATCCCTTACCTCGGATGCATCGTAATCAATCCTGCACCTGAAATCATCCTCGGCGAGACTTCTCTCAAAGTCGCCAAGGAGGCTTCAACCACGAGCATCGACTGCACTGTCAAGGCCGCTACCGGCAACCCGACCGTAAGCGTTGCCGAGGACGCAGCATCTTGGCTCTCTGCAAACTATGCTGACGGCAAGATCAATGTCACCGTGGCAGAAAATACCGGAGCGAAGAGGTCAGGCGTCATAACTGTCAAGGCTGTCGGCTTCGCCGAGTCAACTGCAGAAATCGCCGTTACACAGCAGAGCGCAACGGCAGTTGAATACACTCTCACCGTTACCGCGGCTGATGTCAAGAAGGCCATCGACGCGGCTCTCAACGGAGCGGAGGCAACGGATGAGTATATCACCCTGAATGCATCTTTCGATGCGAAAGCTGCCAACGGAAAGACTGTAGCTGTCCCTGTTACATTCACCTACATCAACTACTCCCTCGCTACCGATGAGTGCTTCACCGTAGCTTCCAAGTCATACAGCAAGCTGTCAGAAATCAAGTGCACATCGGCTGTAGGTGAGATTTCCAAATTTGTGGTTGTCGCAGACAATTACCACAAAGCCTCTTATTACGCAAAATGCCGTATGCAGCTTTCTGCCAACGGGACAAGCTGGAGTGACCCTGCTTCGACATCTTATGTCCAGGGGGAGGACAGCTATTACACCAGTACCGCTCTCAACGATGACGAGACCAAGACCTGGTTCAACATCAAGACTACGGATTATATAGCGTATCTTAAGATCAAGAGCTTTGAAGTGACGTTTGTCGCTGAATAAAAATGTACAGAACATCGTTTCCAAATTACATTAAGGGAGTTGTGGCTGCGGCGCTTGCCGCAGTCACAATTTCTGCTTGTTCCAAGGCGGAAGCGCCGGCGGGCGAGACTTTCGACTCAGAAATTTCGGTCCAGGGCGGGACGGTCATCAAGGCCGATGCCGCCGCGACCACTCTCGAAGTGAAGCTTCTGCTCTCCGGACCCGGCACCGCGGAGAAGGTGGAAGTCGCCAGCTCCGAGTCCTGGGTGTCCAAGACCATCGCTCCCTCCGAGGACGGCTCCGGCAGCGGAAGCCTGCTGGACGGCCTTCTGACCAAGGCCGACGCCGGGTCCGAGGAGCAGGAGAGCAGGTCTCTCTGGCTCGCTCTCGAGGAGAACGGCTCCAGCAGCTCCAGGACCGCCACCGTGACGCTCAGCCTCAAGGGCGCCAAGGATGTGAAACTCACCCTCATACAGGGCGCCAACCCGGACTATGTAATCAACAGCCAGGTCACGTTCTCCCTGGATGTGACCGACATTACCGAGACCACGGCTAAGTTCACCGTAGCTCCGTCCATCTCCGACTGCTACTACCTCTACGCCTTCGTGCCCGAATCTGACTTCAAGCGTTATGACGACGCGCGCGAGTATGTAGATTCGGCCGTAGCCCAGATCAAGGCGTATGCCGTGGAGTACGAGAAGAAATACGAGACTCCGTTCGTGCTGAAGAACCGGCTCTACAAGGGCTATTACTCCGCCACCGCAAGCGGTCTCAGCCCGGAGACGGACTACTGCCTTGTGGCGTTCGACATCACCCTGAACTACGGCTACAGCGGCAACTCCGCCGTCTATAAGTTCAAGACGGACTCCGTGCCGCCTTCTTCCGGGGACTTTACGATTACCTACGATGAGGCGACCGGTTATGTGTGGTGCACTCCTGCGGAGAGCGCTTCCGGCAGTTTCGGCTGCGGACTTTGCACTGCCGCCTACTGGGACAGCTCCAAGGCTCCGTCCGTCGTCGTCGACAGCTACATCGAGTCTTCTTCTTTCTCCTCCTACTCCGTTTCCGGCGGTGCGAGGGGCATCCCGATGAAGAGTCTGTCGGATGTCGTGGCCGGCACCGAGTATGTCGCGTTCGCATTCATTTACAACTCCTCCACCGGGAAAGCGTCCAACATCGCCTGGTTGAGGTTTACTTACAACAATTAGTATGAAAAGAATATACCTGCTTCTGCTTTCGGCACTCTGCCTTGCGGCGTCCTGCACCAAGCCTTCCTCTCAGGAGGAGGTCTCCGATTCGACGTTCGTGCTGAAGGAAAGCATAGTCAAAATCGGCTCCGAGGGGGGAAGGGTAGTCTGTGACTACTCCATCTCGGGCCCGCACGAAGGCTGTACCGCCGAAGTCACTTCCGCCGAGGAGTGGATCGGCGTGTCCTCCGTCTATTCTACGGAGTTTACCCTCAAAATCGGCGAAAACGCCACCGGCAAAGACCGTATGGGCGAAGTCCGGCTCAGCTGCAGCGGCGTGGAGCCCCTGAAGCTCCGCGTCATACAAAGCGCGGAGAGAAGCAGCGAACAGATATATTCCAATTTTAAGATAACTGTCTCTGGCATAACGACTTCGACCTGCCGAATACAGGTCGAGCCGGTGAACGCCTCCAAGACTTATGTCTATGCCGTCGTCCGCAAGGCAGACTATGACGCTATGTCAGAGACGGAATATATCAAGGCGAGAATAAGCCAGATTGAGGAGATGGCGGCTTCCTACGCGCAGTCGCCGTCCTCCTTCCTCAGCTCCGGCAACGTGGACACCGACAGGCTGGAAGCTTCCCTGCGTCCGTCGTTCTATGACCGTACCGAATATTATGTCACGGCCTTCGACCTCGCTTATGACGAGAGCGCGAAGGAGTTCTCCTATAGCGGGAAGATAGACCTTGTAGAGTTTACTTCCGCCTCCGCTCCCGCTTCGTCGATGACCTTCACCATCAAGCAGGGCGGGGAGCTGCTCACCGTCACGGCAAGCAACTCAAGCGAGAGCTTCGTCTGCGACTATATGAGCAAGGAGGCGTGGGATGAGCTGGGAAGCCCTGATTACGCCGCGCACACCTATATCTACTACGCCCAGGCCTACAACCAGTTCACGACCTACACGGGCTCGCGCGTAATCAATCTCTCCACCGAGGAGGACATCACCAAGGGCGGGAAATATGTCGTCTATGCCGTCGGATATCTCTCCGACGATACCAGGGGCGGCCTGACTACCGAGGTGGCCTACCTGGAATTCACTTACTGAAAATAATTATATGCAACTCAAATTCAGAAACTTCACAGCTCTTCTCCTCTGCTCGCTGCTCTGCATCGCGACATCCTGCAGCAAGTCGCTGACTGAAGAGGAGCAGGAGACCGGGGACGGCCCCATCATCATCTCCGAGGGCATAGGAAGCCCGGTGAGCGGGGAGCTGCTTCTCCAGATAAAGGCTTCCGCCGCCACCAAGGCCGCAGGCGACGCTTCGTCTGCCAGGGCGGGGGAGAGGGAAATCGCGCAATTGATGGAGGGGACTCCGTCCTTCCGCCTCGAAAGACTCTTCCCGGAATGCGGGAAATTCGAGGAGAGGACCCGTGCCGAGGGGCTTGACCGCTGGTATGTGGCCACCTTCGACAAGGCCCTGAAGACCTCAGACATAGTAGCCCAGCTTCGCCGCTGCGGCTCCCTGGAGTGCATCGAGTACTCCCTTGCGCCGACTCTCGCTGATGAAAGCCATGCCGCACAGGGCTTCAGCGCAGCCGCGGTGCGCCCGGCCGCCACGGTTTCCCGCAAAGCCGCTTTCCCCTTCAATGAAAGCGCGGACGCGCAGAAGAAGCAGTGGCATTACAACAACACCGGCTCGGTCTTCGGCAGCACTTCGCTCGTGGGCGCTGATGCCGATGTCTGGGCGGCCTGGCAGCTGTGCCAGGGCAGCAGCGACGTCATCGTGGCCATCATCGACCAGGGCGTGAAACCCGACCACGAGGATCTCGCGGCGAACATGTGGGTCAATCCGGGCGAAATCCCGGGCAACGGCATCGACGATGACGGCAACGGCTACATCGACGATGTATATGGATACAATTACATAGCCGGCAACGGCACCATCACCACTTCAGCGACCCTCTCCCACGGCACCCACGTGGCCGGCACCATCGCCGCCGTCAACAACAACGGCATCGGCGTCAACGGCATCGCGGGCGGCTCAGGCAAGGGCGACGGAGTCAGGATAATGACTCTCCAGTGCCTCGGAAGCAGCGACAGCGGCGACTCCGGCGCGGGACTCGGCGGCACCGTGAGGGCAATGAAATACGCCGCGGACAACGGCGCGGTAATCTGTCAGAACAGCTGGGGCTATACCAGCAAAGTGAGCTGGAACACCTGGACCCGCAATACCTACGGGGCTCTCCGCAGAGCGATGGACTACTTCGTGAAATACGCCGGCGTGGATGAAAACGGCAACCAGAGCGGCCCGATGAAGGGCGGAATCATAATCTTCGCCGCCGGCAACGAGGCGGTGGACTATCCTTGCTATCCTGCGGCCGACGATGCAGTAGTGAGCGTCGCGTCCTATTCCTACAAGGGCGACGGCGCAGTCTATACCAACTACGGTACCTGGATTGACATTTCCGCCCCGGGCGGAGACACCTATGTGGACAGCAATTACGGCGGGGTTTACAGCACCTCCGTCGCAGCCGACGGCGGCTCTTCATACGAATATATGCAGGGTACCTCCATGGCCTGCCCGCACGTGAGCGGCGCCTGCGCTCTCGCTGTTTCCTATTACTACGGCTCCGAGAAGAGGCAGGGCCTCACTCCCTCTGCGCTCAAGAGCGCGCTGCTGAGCTCCGCCGCCCCGTTCAGGGGTTCGCTTTCCAGCGTCTATGACGGCAAGATGGGCGCCGGTATGCTCGACACCGCCGCGCTGCTCAGGTATATGGACTTCCTCGGGGACATTCCGGGACGCACGATGGCAGTCGGTGAGGCGCTCACCATCGACCTTCAGGCATATTTCCCTACAGTCCAGGTGCTTTCATTCTCCCTCTCTGAGGACGGGATCGTCTCCGCTAGTCTCGAGGACGGGAAGCTCCTGCTCGAAGGCCTCTCCGAGGGGAAAGTCACGATTACCCTTTCCAACGGCGGGAAGCTCTACAAGGACCTTCAGGTCACAGTTTCCGGCAAGGCCTAATTGACAATGAAAATGAACGCACAGAAATTCTTTATGCTTGCGGCGGCATCCCTTGCCGTCCTCGCGGCCTGCTCGAAGTCTGAAATCCCTCAGCCCGAGGCGCTTCCGACCCCGGAAGCGTCGGTCACCGAACTCAGCTGCACTGGCTTTACCCTCAGCTGGGAGACAGTCACCGATGCGGGCAGCTACACCTATTCCTTCAACGGCGGCGAGGAAATCTCCCAGAAGGAGACCGCGGTCACATTCTCCGGCCTTGAGGCCTCCACGACCTACACCGTCTCCCTCCGCGCCGATGCCGGAGTCAACGGCAACTATACCTCCTCCCGCACCGTGACTTTCCGCGTCACCACCGAGGGCCCTTCCACTCTCGAGGCTCCCGAGCCGGAGCTCGTCTCCGCGTATATGTCCAAGACCATCATCCGCTGGAGCGGGGTCTATGGCGCCGATGCCTACGAATACAGCGTGGGCCCGTACAGCGGCAAGACCTCATCCCTCTCAGTGGAAATCAACGGCCTGGAGGCGTCCACGGACTATGTCTTCAGCATAAGGGCTACCTCGACCGATGAGAATGTCAACGCTTCCGAGGCGGCGGAGCTGAAGTTTACGACCCTCCCGGCCGGGGAGGACATCCCGCAGATAATAATGTCGGTCGTAGAGACCGGTGCGGACTACTCCACCTTCAACATTTACGCCGTGGCGGACTTCCGCTATGTATATTTCGGCGTGCCGACGACCTATTTCAGCTCCATGACCGAGACAGAGCTGCGCGACTACTATCTCAAAGCCTTCGTGCAGTCCATCATCGATGCAGGTTACGAACTCTCCGCCGGCATCCAGCAATACACGGTCACCGGGACGGCCTCCTACACCGTCTCTCCGCTCTACAGCGAGACCTCCTACAGCATAGTGGCCTTCGGAGTGGACACCGACGGCAAGGCGACATCACCGCTCTACAGGACTGATATCAAGACTCTTGCGGACGATACTGCCCCGGTCCCGGACGTGACCGGAGCCGACTGGTTCAGCCAGAGCCTGTATCTGCACACCAACGGCATCTACAATCCTTCCAACGCGCTGTGGTTCAACTGGAAGGGCACGGGAGTGAAGGAAGTCGGCTCCATTATGACCTCCACCCGCTCCTATAAGCTCTATTTCGGCTCCGACCCTGAACTTTTCAAGGCTTATGTGGCCGTCAAGGGCACCGTGACTTCCGATGCCTCATCCATCAAGAAGATAAACAGCGAGAAGGGCCTCACCTCCCGATACTCGCTCAGCGCATCCACCTGCTACACCCTTGGCGCGCTTGCCGTGAACGAGGCGGGGGACACCACCTTCGTAGTCAACTCGCTTCCGACCAAGTCCAGCGAAATCTACTACGACTGGGCGGGCGTAAGTCTCGGGACCAACGACTCATATCCGGCCTCCTCTTCCCTCACTGGAGTGTTCCAGACGGCATTCGATGCCGAGGAGGAGCCTCTCAACTTCCACCTCAAGGGTCTGAGGTACTATTTCTGCCCGCTTGGCGAGCTCAGCGGCGTGAACACCGAAGAGGCGGCGCGCATCGTCGCCGAGAAGGGTACCGACCTCTCCGAGGCGAACATTTCCCTTATGAATGTCAGCGGTTCGTTCAGCCTCTCCTTCGGAGTTGACGGCGCGCCTCTCACTGCGGGCACGGAATACATCCTCCTTGCCACCTTCACCGAGCGGAACGGCGACACCCTCACCCGCTTCGCCATAGCCGAGACTGCGGCTTCAGCTTCAGGCACGGCGGCCACCAAGGCCCCTGCCGGGAGCCCTAAGGCGCGTCCAGAGCTGAACGGAGCACAAATTGTCGATACATACATCCCCCTCTGCGGCGATGAATTCTAGAAGATAACATGAAACTGAAAAACATATTCTCAGCCATCGCGGTCCTGCTCCTTACGGGAGCCGCAGCCCTGGCACAGGAAAAGATAACAGTCAGCGGAACTGTCCTTGACAGCGCCGGCCTGCCGGTAATCGGCGCCGGAGTCTTCGTCAAGGGCACCACCAACGGCACCGTAACGGACCTCGACGGAAACTACACCCTTCCGGGAGTGCCCGCTAATGCCGTGCTTACCGCCACCAACCTCGGCTATACTACTGAGGAGCAGGCGGTTGCAGGCCGCAAAACCGTCAACTTCACCCTCGCGGAAGAGGCCGTGGCGCTGGACGACGTGATCGTCGTGGCCTACGGAACGGCCAAGAAGGAGTCCTTCACCGGCTCGGCCGGAGTAGTGAAGGGGGACGAGCTCAGCAAGCGCCCCGTCGGCAACCTTACCAAGTCCTTCGAGGGCACGGTCGCCGGTGTGCAGGTGACTTCCGGCGGCGGACAGCCGGGCGAGGGCGCATCCATCATGGTGCGCGGCAACGGTTCCGTAAACGCTTCATCTACGCCGCTTTATGTGGTTGACGGTGTGCCTTACGACGGTGCAGTAAGTTCCATCAACCCTGCCGACATCGAGACGATGACGGTCCTCAAGGACGCATCAGCAGGAGCGCTCTACGGCGCCCGCGGAGCGAACGGAGTAGTCGTCATCACCACCAAGAAGGGCGGTAAGGACAAGACCAACATCAGCTACAAGGCCAACTTCGGCATCGCCTCCAGAGCCCTTCCGAGATACAATCTCGTGGATATGGACGAATATGTCGAGCTCAGCTGGGAGAGTCTCTACAACTCCGTGCGCTATGCCGAGAGCGGAGCGCTTGACTCCGAGGGCGCCGCGGCCTACGCCTCCGCGCACCTTGCCGAGACCATCGGCGGCGTCAAGAATCCTGAGTACTACAACCCGTACAAGAACTACACCTGGAGCACCCTCGTGGACTCTTCGACCGGCAAGGTGAAATCCGACGCACAGGCCGCCTGGAACGAGAACTGGATGGACGAAATCAGCAACAACCGGGCATTCAGGACCGAGCACATCCTCTCCGTCAGCGGCGGTACCGAGAAGACAAGTTACCTCTACTCAATGGGTTACTACAAGGAGAACGGAACCCTTCAGAACACGGACTTCGACCGCTACACCGCCCGTCTCAGCGGCGACGTGCAGGCGACCGACTGGTTCAAGCTCGGTATGAGCGCCAACCTCGCACACTCCGTTTCGGACTTCCAGGACGCGAGCGGCTCCTCCACCTCCAACGTCTGGTACACCGCCCAGTTCATGGCTCCGGTATATCCTGTGTATCTGAAGGATATGGACGGCAACAATGTGCTCGACTCCAACGGAAATCTCCAGTACGAATACGGTAGCGTTGACGACAACGGCTACGCCAACCGAGTCACGGCGCAGGGCTTCAACTCCAAGGCCGAACTCTACAACAACAAGGCCTACTACAAGCGCAACTCCGTGTCTTCCAGGTCTTTCGCCAAGTTTGGAACTACCGATAAGACCGCCCTTCTCTACGGTCTCAACTTTACCGTCAACCTCGGCGTGGACTTCACCGACTACGGCCGCACCGGGGTCAATGACAAATACCACGGCAATGCCAAGAACCAGGGCGGAACGGTCTCCAAGACCAACTCCAGAACTCTGAGCTACACCCTCAACGAGCTGCTCACCTACCAGCGCAAGTTCGGCGAGCACTCTGTCGACCTCCTAGCGGGTCACGAGTACTACCGCTACAACTACAACTACGCCGCCGGCTCCAAGAGCGGTATCGTGGACGGAATCGATGAGCTCGGCTCCGCTGTCACGACTGTCTCAAATACCTCTTACTCAAACGACTACGCTATTGAGTCCGTGCTTGCAAGGGCTAATTACGGCTACGCCGACAAATACTACTTCGACGCGTCCTGGCGTATCGACGGCTCCTCCCGCTTCTACAAGGACAACCGCTGGGGCAATTTCTGGTCCGTCGGTGCATCCTGGAGAGTGACGAGCGAGGACTTTATGGCAGCGACAGCCTCATGGCTCAGCAACCTCACCACGAAAATCTCCTACGGCGTGCAGGGCAATGACAATCTCGGCTCCTACTACGTATGGCAGGGCCTCTTCTCCTACGGCTGGCCTAACGGCACGCGCCCGGGCGCGGTGGCCTCCTCCATCGAGAACAAGCTCGTGACCTGGGAGAAGAACGGCAACCTCAACGCCGGCATCGAGGCCAGCCTCTGGCGCGGCCGTCTCTCCGCAACCGTCGAATACTACAACCGCTACACCCGCGATATGCTCCTGAGCAACCCGCTTGCCATTTCGTCCGGATTCTCCGGCTACGACGACAATGTGGGCGCTATGGTCAACAACGGACTCGAGGCCTCGTTCCGCGGGGTAATCTTCGAGAGGGAGAACTTCCACTGGGACGCTTCGACAATGTTCTCGCTCAACCGCAACAAGGTCAAGGCCCTCACCTCCTCCCAGGATGTAATCAACTACGGCAATATGGTCATCGAGGTGGGCAAGCCTATCTATACCTTCTATATGTCCAAGTCCGCGGGCGTCTCTCCTACCACCGGCAAACAGCTCTACTGGGCCTACTACCGCTACGGAGTTGACGAGAGCGGCGCCGTAACCACCGAGAAATGCGATGAATATGTCACCGACAATGTGGGTCTCGCTTCGCTGAGCAAATACTACTACGGCAGCCGTCAGGCGCTGTGGAGCGGCAGCATCGGGTCCAACTTCGTCATTTTCAAGAATTTCGACCTTTCCTTCCTCACTACCTACTCAGTGGGCGGAAAGATTCTCGACAGCCTCTACGAGGGCGCGATGAATGTGATGTACGCCGGCAACAACTGGCACAAGAACAAGCTCCGCCGCTGGAGGCAGCCGGGCGACATCACCGATGTGCCGAGGGTCGAAATCGGAGGAAGCTACAATACCGTGGGAGAGTCCCTGATCGATGCGTCATACTTCGCCATCAAGAATGTAACCCTAGGATACACAATACCTTCACGCCTTACGCAGAAGGTGGATATCAAATCCCTCAGAGTTTATTTCACCGCCGACAACTTGGCTCTTTTCAGCCACCTCGACGGTATGGATCCTCAGTACAACTTCGCCGGAACGGTTTCCTACAGCTATTCACCTTCAAAGGTGTTCGCTTTCGGCCTTGACATCAACTTCTAGGAGGACGGGATATGAAGAATTTTACATTTAAAAAGTTTATATCTGTTTGGGTCATAGCCCTTTGTGCGGTTTCCTGCGAGCTGGATTTCGCCCCGACCGACTCCGGTTCCGGGGATGACCTCCTCAAGAACGCATCTTCAGCCGTTTCCATCATCGACGGCATCTACAGCACGATGTGGACGGCCGGCTGGTCCACCGGGGGCAACACCCACCAGTGCTTCGGCATCTCCGCCTACAACATCGCCCTCGAAGCTATGGGCGACGACTTCATCATGCAGGGACAGGGCAACGGCTGGTTCTGGTATGACCACTGCTACAACATCAAGTCCTACTACACCTCCGACTCCTTCCGTTCCTACGACGTGTGGAACGCCAACTACACCTGGATTTCCAATGTGAACTATGTGCTCGCGGCCTCCGAAACGATGCAGGGCAGCGAGGAGGACAAGGCCTATGTGCTGGGCAGCGCCTACGCGATCAGGGCGCTCAGCTACTACAACCTTGCCAACTGGTATGCCCGCCCGCCGTACAGCGCGCTTCAGGACAAATCCCGCTGGCAGGACCCCGGAGTGCCGATTTACACAGCCCCGACCTACAAGGATTTCGTGGGCAGCAAGAGGGAGAAGCTCGATGTGGTGTTCGACCAGATCGACTCCGACCTCGACAAGGCGATAGAGCTTCTCGACAAAGGCTACGGCGCGGCCGTCGCCGGCAACAAGTCCCATATCAACCTTTATGTCGCTCTCGGCATCAGGGTCAGGGTGGCTCTCGCCAAGGGCGACTGGCAGCAGGCCCTGGACGCTGCGGAGAGGATTATAGATTCCGGCGAATACTCCATCGGCGGGGAGAGCGAACTCTTCGGCGGAATGAATGACCTCGACGCCTGCAATGTGATGTGGGGCGCGGGGATTGAGAATACCGAGCAGGCCGGCGGCTACGCGAGCTTCTTCTCCCATATGGACAACTCCGACGGAGAATATGCCAAGTCTGCCCCGAAGCTCATTTCCTCTACGCTTTACAAGCATATGTACGCGACTGACATACGCCGCCGCTGGTGGGACCCGGACAATGAGGAGTCTCCGTACATCTCCGACAAGTTCCATTTCTCCAATGTATCTTCCTGGCTCGGGGACTACATCTATATGAGGGTTGAGGAGATGTATTTCGATGCGGCCGAAGCTGCCCTGAGGCTTGGCGACAAGGACAAGGCAGTGAAATATCTCAATGCCGTGATGAGCAAGAGAGTTGCGGGTTACGACGCTTCCCGCTACAACGGCACCAACCTCGGTGCGACGACCAATTCCTGGGTCGGCTCGCTTCTGGAGGAGATTCTCGTCGAGAAGAGGGTAGAACTCTGGGGAGAATTCGGAAGGGTTGTGGATGTGCGCAGGCTCGGCCAGGGCATCGACCGCAGCGCCTCCGACGGCTTTGCCGACGAGTGCCTCACGACTATGAGCCGCAACGGCGTGGTCCTTACCAATCCGGAGAACTACAACTGGGTGATGACCATCCCTCACGACGAGATCAACAACAATCCCAACATCAACGAGGAGGACCAGAACCCTCTGTAAATAAATGAGTTTTCGAATGAAAAAGTCATATATAATCTTAGCTTTCGCCTCTGTCGCGCTCCTCTGTGCCGCCTGCTCGCAGGAGCAGCTCGGAGTGACGGCCGAGAGCAACAGCTCCGACAGCCGCGAGATTCACTTCCTTCAGAGCAGCATCAGCAAGGAGTTCGAGCAGGGGACTGAGGAAGGCACCATCGCGGTGACCCTCGCCCGCAGCGGCAATGTGGGCACCTACCGCGTGCTGCTTGAGAAGAGCGGCAAGGACGCTGCGCTGTTCTCCATCAGGGACACGGTCGTGATTCCTGACGGGCAGTACAGCGTGGATGTCCCTCTCAAGGTGGATATGTCCAGCGTGATTCTGGGCTCTTCCGTGGATGTTTCGCTCGCGATTGTCGGGCGCGACGCCGAGCTCGGGGACGACGCGGCCTACATCGCCCAGTACAGCGACTTCCTCAAGGTCAGCGCTTCCTTCACCCTCGAGTGGGAGCCTTATATGCGCACTACGGAGAGCGGGGAGCAGGTGCAGCAGACCGCGACCTACAATTTCTCCCAATTCTATCAGGGCTATCAGAGCGGTATTCCGGTGGAGGTGGCGACAGGCACGGACAATGTCTTCCGTCTGGTGGACTGGGCTTCCGGGGCCTATTTCACCTTCAGGCTCAACCGGAGCAAGAAGACGGTTTCAGTGCCGGGACAGTCTATAGGCTATTACGACGAGACCAACGCGTCCTATGTCTATGTGTCCGACCTCGCGCAGTATCTCGGGGATGACAGCTATTACTCTTCATTCCCTTGCACCTGGGACGGCGACCGCACCTTCACGATGACCCTCATCTACTATATTCCTGATGGCGGCTACTACGCCTACGGCGAGGAGACCATAGTCTTTGCGGGGGACCACGATACCGATCCTGTGATCGAGAGCGCCAGCTACGAGGGGGAGGGCAGGTTCAAGTTCGCTTTCAATGACTATGTGTCTCTCTGCAAGGCAGTTGTCGCTGAGGGCGACATCAGCTGGAATTCGTCCAGGATATCTTCCATCGTTTCCGGGATATGCCTCGGCACGGCGGAGGGCGTGGAGAGTTTCTCTGCTGATTCGCTGACGGTTAGCTCTGCCGTGAAGGGCGTGAATACGCTGGTGGTAGTGCCTTTCGATGAGGACGGCGTGCCGGGCGAGGAGGTCGTGGTCAAGTTTACCTATGACCCGGACGGGACAATCAACCCGAAACTGCTCGAGTGCACGCTTTCGCTGCCGGAGGACGACCCTTACACTAGCATCGCCTGGAAGCTGAAGGTCAAGAATGTGACCCGCATCGAGTATGTGATGGGCTACAGCGAGACGCTCACGCTCTATGAGGAGTATTACGGCAGGGACAGGATTTTCACCGCGCTCGGCAAGTCTCTGGAGAGCGGGCATGTCGCTGCGGCGAATACCGACGGGGGAGTGGAACTTACATATTCAGCCAATGAAGCCAAGGCCTACACTATGCTCCTGAGGCTCTACAATGCTTACGGCGATGTCCTGGAGACTTCCGTGAGCATCACGACGAAGTCCCACGCCGAGAGCTATCTCAGCAAGAGCATCGACGATTTTGTGGGCTCATACCTGCTGAGCGCCACGGTCGAGGATTCGGACAACAATTCTTCGAGCGAGGCCTTCAGGGTGGATATAATCAAGACGGGCGAGAATACCGTGTCCGTTAAGGGGCTCAGCAACTACAAGAACTATTGCCCGGAAGTCACCGGAACCTACATCCCGGAGGAGCACTGCATCAGGCTCAACTCCCAGAACCTCGGCGAGTTCAGCTATATGACGGTGGTCTTCGGCTTCGTTTCTGACATCTATACGGCCATCTGGGGCCAGACTTCGGCTCTTGAGTTCGGCTTCAGCAGCGACGGCTATGTCCGCTTCCGCGAGATGGAAGGCTCCGAGTTCCCTGTCAGCGGCTACAAGTTCCTTCTCTTCGACGGCTCCTCCTACAGCGGCTACGCCGCCGGCGACAAGACCTACACCGACCTCCTGATGATGAAGTTGTAGGCCCGGCCCTGCGCAGCTTCGCTGCTTTTTTTATTGGGGTAAACCCCAAACCCCGCGAGCCGC
>CAVAID010000041.1:0-19062 GCA_963588685.1 bacterium | reverse complement strand
GAGGATTTTGTTGCTCTCGGGACAACTCTCCGGCCGCGCAGGCCACTTTAGTCTCCGGCCGCGTCCGCCCTTCGATGCTTCGACAGGCCCGCAAGCGCCAGGGCAAGAGCAAAAATCAAATACTTTTTCATACTGAAGCGCGCATCCGCATATAAGGATGTCCGAAAAACAGCATCTGCCCGGCCGGGCGGAAGCCGACCCCGGAATAATACTCTTCAACCCGAGGATGGTCTATGTCAACTATCAGGCTCGCCTGACTGAGCCCCAGTGCCCTGCCCTGCCTGAAGGCATCCAGTATCAGAAGATGTCCGGTCCTGTCGCTTACGCCGCAATGCTCAAACACCTGTCCGCGCCAGGAAGGAAGCACGGCGAGGGTGTCCAGATAATATTCCCCCGGGAAACATTCCGGCTCCTGCGAGACGGTTGCATCAACCCCCAGGCTCCTGCCCCAGTCGCCCCAGGTACGGTCCCTCATAGTGAGGTAATCCGCACCCGGATAGGCCGTCAGAGACCCGGTCGGGATGCCGTCCACCGTGGAGATTCGGGTCCTGCCCCAGTAATAGAGCGTATCGTCCCGCAGACATATCGGGATAAACGCCTCCATCGCTTCCCGGAGTGTGAGCTCGCGGCCGTCAAAGTCCATCACGGCGTCAAGGCTTCCGGGGGAGAATACGTCATAGCCCATCGCGGCAACTATGTTGCGGGCTATGAAAGCCGCATCGGACGGCCCGGCGTTACGGATATCAAACATTAAATCCAGTCTTTTAGTATGTTGGCAAGCGCATCGTACTCAATCAGGAAACCATCGTGGCCGAAAGCGGAGCCTATCTGCGCATATTCGGCATCCGGAAGCATAGCGGCCAGCTCGCGGCCCGACTCCGTCGGGAAGAGGCAGTCGCTGTCGATGTTAAGCACAAGGCAGTGCGCCCTGACGCGGGAAAGCGCCGCGGCCACTCCTCCCCTGCCGCGCCCCACATTGTGGCTGTCAAGCGCATAGGTCAGATACCAGTAGCTGTAGGCATCGAAACGGTCCGCAAGCTTCTTGCCCTGATACCTCTGATAAGAAGCGGCCCTGTCTGCGAAAAGCGCGTCCGGGTCAGGCTCGGTCTGCGTGCGCACATAGCCCTCATAAGTCCTGTAGGAGAGCATCGCTATCGCGCGGGCGCACTCCAGCCCCTTCCTGCCGCCCTCAAGAGAAGCGGCCTCGATGAAGCTCGGGTCGGCGCGCAAGGCCATCCTCTGCGCCTCGTTGTAGGCAGTAAGGTATGGGGAGCATTTCGCCTCGGTAGCAAGGAACACCGCCTTCCCTATCACGAAAGGCTCCATCACCGCCCATTCATAGGCCTGAAATCCGCCGATGGACGGCCCGACAAGCAGGTCTATCTTCCCGATTCCCAGATATTTGCGTACAAGGATATTGGCATTTACCATATCCCGCACCGTGGTACGTGGGAAAGACATAAGGTACGGGGAGCCCGAGGCACCCAATGATGCCGGCCCCGCCGAGCCGTAAGGCGAGCAGAGCATATTCACGCACACCACGAAATAGCGGTCAGTATCAATCAGTTTGCCGCTTCCCACCATCTGCGGCCACCAGTCTTCCGGGTCGGAATTGGCGGTCAGCGCGTGGCATATCCAGATCACTTTCTCCCCCTCGCGGCGGGCATGGTCCGAGCAGTGAAACACAATCCGCATCGGGGAAAGGCTCTCCCCCGCCTCGAAGCGGAACGGCTCGGAAATATTCAGTTCACAGAATTTCATCTCAATCAAACGGGCCCGGCGGAAGCCCATCTCCCGCCCGGGCACGAATCGCGAATTTCGCTCACTATTCCGAGAAATGCAAATTTTGGAATATGGAATTTATGGAGTAATTTCGCAAGTTAAAAAATCCTGGAAGTATGAAGGTAATCAAGTTCGGCGGCACATCGGTAGGCAGTCCGGAGAGTCTGCGCAGCGTCAAGTCAATAATCGAATCGCAGACGGAGACGGTCATCGTCGTGGTGTCCGCGCTCGGAGGCATTACCGACAGCCTCGTCCGCACCTCCCGGCTCGCCGAAGGGGGCGACAGCTCGTACCTTACTCTGCTTCAGGAAATTAGAGAGAGGCATTTCAGCATGTGCGACGAGATGGTGGAGGACGCCGAGGCGCGCTCCATCCTCAAGGACCATCTGAGCGGACTTCTCGACCGGCTCAGCGACATCTGCAAGGGCGTCTATATGCTCCGCGTGCTGCCGCGCAAGGCCGAAGACGAGATACTCAGTTTCGGCGAGAGGCTCTCCTCACTCATCGTGACCGAAGTCGTGAAGGGCGCGAAACTCTATGACCCTCTGCAGTTTATCCTCACCGAGAGGAACGGCCGCACCGACAGGGCCGACACCGCAAGCTCCTACCCGCTCATCCGCGAGGCATTCTCGCTCTATCGCGGAGGCGACGAGGTGGCCATCGTGCCGGGATTCATCTCCACCGACAGTGACAGCGGCGACATCACCAACCTCGGCAGGGGCGGCTCTGACTACACCGCGAGCCTTCTCGCAGCGGCGCTGGACGCCGATTCGCTCGAAATCTGGACCGACGTGGACGGATTCATGACCGCAGACCCGCGCATCATCCGCACATCCTACACCATAGACGAGATGAGCTACGACGAGGCGATGGAGCTCTGCAACTTCGGAGCCAAGGTAATCTACCCGCCTACCCTCTACGCAGTCTGCAGGAAGAACATTCCGATAATAATAAAAAACACCTTCAACCCGGGCGCCCCAGGCACCACCATTCACCGTGACTGCCCGGGCGGCGGACGGATCGTGAGGGGCATATCCTCCATCGACGACATCTGCCTCATCACCCTGAGCGGCAACTCGATGGTCGGAGTGGTCGGAGTGGACAGCAGAATATTCTCCGCCCTCGCCTCCGAAGGCATCAGCGCGTTCCTCGTGTCGCAGTCCGCCTCCGAGACCGGCATCTCCATCGGCGTCAGCAAGGCCGACGCGGATCTCGCGGCCAAGGTGCTTGACGAGGTCTTCAGCGCCGAAATCGGCAGCGGGGCCATAGACGCGGTCAAGGTGGAGCGCGAGCTCGCAGCCGTGGCGGTGGTCGGGGAGAACATGAAGCACAGCGCCGGTATAGCCGGCAAGCTCTTCGGCATCCTCGGACGCAACGGCATCAGCGTGCTCGCCTGCGCCCAGGGCTCGTCCGCCAACAACATCTCCTTCGTAGTGGAGCGCCGCTTCCTGCGCAAGACCCTCAATGTAATCCACGACGGCTTCTTCCTCTCTGAATATCAGGAGCTTAACCTCTTCGTCTGCGGAGTCGGCACGGTCGGCGGGCAGTTGCTCGGCCAGATAGCGCAGCAGAGGGAGAAACTTATGCGCGAGCGCAACCTCAAGATCAACATAGTAGGCATAGCGCGCAGCTCCGTCGGCATCTTCGACCGCGGCGGAATCGACCCTGCAGCCTGGCAGGAAGCCCTCAAGGGCGGCATAGCGATAGACACCCGGCGCCTCAGGGACGAGGTTATCGGGATGAACATATTCAACTCCGTCTTCGTGGACTGCACAGCCAGCCCGCAGGTCGCCTCCCTCTACGAGGACTTCTTCAACCACGGAATATCAGTCGTGGCGGCCAACAAGATAGCCGCATCCTCCGACTACGGGATGTACCGCCGCCTCAAGGAGACAGCCCTCCGCAAGGGGGTCAAGTTCCTCTTCGAGACCAATGTGGGCGCCGGCCTCCCTATCATCAGCACAATCAACGACCTCTGCAACAGCGGAGACCGCATACTCAAGCTCGAAGCCGTGCTCAGCGGCACGCTCAAC
The DNA here is from genome assembly GCA_963588685.1 of bacterium. GTDB lineage: Bacteria > Bacteroidota > Bacteroidia > Bacteroidales > UBA932 > Cryptobacteroides. Next base: position 15,247 of record CAVAID010000041.1, on the reverse strand, counting down.
TTCATCTTCAACACCCTCTCCGCCGAAGTGCCGTTCAGCCGCACGGTAAGGATGGCGATGGAGCAGGGATTCGCCGAGCCGGATCCGCGCATCGACCTCTCCGGCAAGGATGTAATCCGCAAACTGGTGATACTCAGCCGCGAAGCCGGCTACGAGGTCAGCCAGGAAGATGTGCAGGCCGAACTCTTCATCCCGCAGGACTTCTTCAGCTGCAGCCAGGAGGAATTCTGGCAGAAACTGCCGAGCCTCGACGAGGACTTCGAGCGCAGGCGCCGCAGCCTGGAGGAACGCCACCTCAGATGGAGGTTCGTGGCCGAAATGAACGGAGGCAAATGCCGCGTGTCGCTCCGCGAAGTGGGCAGCGACAGCCCGGCCTGGTCGCTGGACGGCTCCAACAACATAATCCTGCTCACCACCGAGCGTTACGCGCCGCACCCGATGATCATCCGGGGCTACGGTGCCGGAGCCGGAGTGACGGCGGCGGGAGTTTTTGCAGACATAATGAGAATTGCTAACATCTAGAATATTATGAAAACAGCGATAGTAGGCGCGAGCGGAGCGGTAGGACAGGAATTCCTCCGCGTGCTCGAAGAGAGAAATTTCCCGACCGGCGAGCTTCTGCTCTTCGGCTCGGAGCGCAGCGCAGGGCGCAAATACACTTTCAAGGGCAAGGAATTGGAAGTCAAACTCCTGCAGCACAATGACGACTTCAGGGGCGTGGACTACGCCTTCGTATCCGCAGGCGCCGGCACTTCCCGCGAATTCGCCGAAACCATCACCCGCTACGGGACAACGATGATAGACAACTCCAGCGCCTTCCGTATGGATGCCGACGTGCCTCTTGTCGTGCCTGAGTGCAACGCCGAAGACGCGATTGACGCGCCGAGGCACATAATAGCCAACCCTAACTGCACTACCATAATGATGGTGGTGGCTCTCAAGCCGATAGAAGCCCTCTCACACATCCGCAGGGTGCACGTGGCGAGCTACCAGTCAGCCTCCGGCGCAGGCGCGCAGGCGATGGCCGAGCTCGAGGAGCAGTACCGCGACATAGTCGAAGGCAAACCGGTCAAAGTCAGCAAGTTCGCCTACCAGCTCGCCTACAACCTCATCCCGCATATCGACGTATTCCAGGACAACGGCTACACCAAGGAGGAGATGAAGATGTACAACGAGACCCGCAAGATACTCCACTCCGATGTGCGCTGCTCGGCCACCTGCGTCAGGGTGTCAGCGCTGCGCTCGCACTCCGAGGCCATCTGGATCGAGACCGAGAAGCCGCTGGGAGTGAAGGAAGTGCAGGACGCGCTCGCCGCGGCCCCGGGAGTGACCCTCTGCGACGACCCGGCCGCGCTCAAGTACCCTATGCCGCTCTACACCGCCGGCAAGGACGACGTCTTCGTCGGGCGCGTGCGCAAGGACATCAGCGACGACTGCGGCATCTCGTTCTGGCTCTCCGCCGACCAGATCCGCAAGGGCGCAGCCCTCAACGCCGTGCAGATTGCGGAATACCTCATTTCCCGCAAGGGCTGAATATTCTTTCAGCAATAGTTACCGATTGCCGCTATGGATTTTATCAATAGCGGCATATTTGTTATTGGTCATGAAAATGACTACATTTGTTGCAATTTGCAGACGCTTCCGGGACCGGGCTGACAAGTCGAGCCCGCCGGACCGGAGCCCCGCAAAGCAAGAAACTGATAATCAATAACAAGCAATATGTCCAACAAACTACAGGAACTTACCGACAAACTCTACAACGAGGGACTGTCCAAAGGCAAGGAAGAGGGAGAACTCCTTCTCGCCAAGGCGCACAAGGAAGCCGAAGATATAGTGGCCAAGGCCAAGGCCGACGCCGAGGCGATAGTGGCGGAAGCCGAGAAGAGCGCCGCCGACATCAGGGCCAAGGCCGAATCCGACGTCAAGATGGCTTCGGAGCAGAGCCTCCAGGCCACGAAGCAGTCCATCGAAGACCTGCTCGTCGGCAATCTCGTTGCAGGCAAGGTCAAGGAAGCCGTCAGCGACCCTGACTACCTCAAGAAGATCATCACCGCAGTCTGCGAGCGCTTCAACGCCGAGGAAAGCTGCGAACTCAAGCTCATCCTCCCGGATAGCCTTCAGAAGCAGCTAGAGCCTTGGGTAAAGTCCGAGCTTCAGAAAGCCCTCGCCAAACCTGTGGAGGCCGAGTTCTCCAAGAAGGTTTCCGGCGGATTCAACATCGGCCCTAAGGACGGCAGCTGGTATGTCAGCCTCAGCGAGGAGACATTCAGGGAGCTCATCGCCGAGTACATCCGTCCGGTGACACGCAAGCTTCTCTTCGGCGGTAATGAATAATTACGAATACATCATTGCCGGACTTCCGGTCCTGCAGCACGGCACCGGCCGCGGCAGCGGGGTTGACGCGGAGGGCATTCTCGCCGAGATCCGCAGCCAGCTCTCCTCCCGGGACAGCGCCCTGCTGGACTTCCTGCTCTCCGGCTTCGAGGGCGACAATCTCGACGCCGGCTTCTACGCCAAGGCGCTGAAGTCCCGCAACCGCTTCATCCGCAGCTACTTCACCTATGACCTCAACCTTCGCAACACCAAGGTCGAGTGGATCAACCGGACCCTCTCCCGCCCCGAGGGACAGGATGTGCTGAGCATTGACGGCTCGCGCTGGGACCCGGAGTTCGAGGGCCGCGCGGAGATAGACGCGGTGCTCTCCGGGAGCGACATCCTCGGACGCGAGCGCGGACTGGACGAGCTGATGTGGCAGCGCATCGAGGAGATCACCCTCAGCGACCTCTTCGACATCGAGCTGATACTCGCCTTCGCAGCGAAGCTCAAGATAGTGGACAGGTGGGAGAAGCTCGACCCGGAGACCGGGCAGAAGTTCTTCCGCAAGCTCGTGCAGGACATCCGTGCAACATACGACAACAAAAAAAACTCTGACATATGAATACAACAGGAAAGGTAACAGGCATCGTTTCAAACCTTGTGACAGTTGCCGTTGACGGACCTGTGGCGGAGAATGAGCTCTGCTACATCGACCTCGCCGGGACCAAAGTCCTCGCCGAGGTCATCAAGGTCACCGGCGACAAGGCTTCCGTCCAGGTCTTCGAAAGCACCCGCGGCCTCAAGAACGGCGACAGCGTCGAGTTCCTCGGCAGGATGCTCGAAGTGACCCTCGGACCGGGACTGCTCTCAAGCGTCTATGACGGTCTGCAGAACGACCTCACCACGATGGAAGGAGTGTTCCTGAAACGTGGAGAATACACCGAACCTCTCAACCACGACAAGCTCTGGGACTTCACCCCGCTCGCAAAGCCGGGCGACAAGGTAGCCGCAGCGGACTGGCTCGGAGAGGTCAAGGAAGGCTGGCTGCCCCACAAGATCATGGTGCCGTTCAGCTTCAAGGGCGACTATACCGTCAAGAGCGTAGCCCCTGCGGGACAGTACAACATCGACAGCGTCATCGCGACCCTCAGCGGCCCTGACGGTGATGTCGATGTGACGATGACCCAGAAGTGGCCTGTAAAGGTGGCCGTCAGGGCATATCGCGAGAAGCCGCGTCCGGAGAAGATCATGGAGACCGGAGTCCGCGCCATCGACAGCTTCAACCCTATCGCCGAAGGCGGCACGGGCTTCATCCCGGGACCTTTCGGCTGCGGCAAGACTGTGCTCCAGCACGCCATTGCCAAGCAGGGCGAGGCCGACGTTATCGTGATGGCGGCCTGCGGCGAGCGTGCCAACGAGGTCGTGGAAATCTTCACGGAGTTCCCGGAGCTCATCGACCCGCACACCGGCAGGCACCTTATGGAGCGTACGGTAATCATCTGCAACACCTCCAACATGCCTGTGGCCGCGCGTGAGGCATCCGTCTATACGGCGATGACCATCTGCGAATACTACCGCGCGATGGGTCTGCGCTGCCTGCTTCTCGCCGACTCCACTTCCCGCTGGGCACAGGCCCTGAGGGAGATGTCCAACCGTATGGAGGAGCTCCCTGGAGCGGACGCCTTCCCTGTGGACCTCTCGGCCATCATATCCAACTTCTACGCCCGCGCCGGCATGGTCCGCCTCAACAACGGCAAGACCGGAGCCATCACCTTCATCGGCACCGTATCCCCTGCCGGAGGCAACCTCAAGGAGCCTGTGACCGAATCCACCAAGAAGGCAGCACGCTGCTTCTACGCCCTCGAGCAGAGCCGCGCCGACCAGAAGCGCTACCCGGCGGTAAGCCCTATCGACTCCTATTCCAAGTACCTCGAATATCCGGAAATCGTCAGCTGGCTCGATGCCAAGATCGAGAAGGGCTGGGTTGACAAGGTCCTCAAGGCCAAGAATATAGTCCGCAAGGGCAAGGAGATGGCCGACCAGATCAACATCCTCGGCGACGACGGCGTGCCTATGAGCTACCACGAGGCGTTCTGGAAGTCCGAGCTCATCGACTACGCCTTCCTGCAGCAGGACGCGTTCGACGAGGTGGACGCCCTCTGCCCTATCGAGCGCCAGAAATATATGCTCGGCCTCATAGTCGGCATCTGCGAGCGCAACTACAGCTTCGAGGACTTCGAGGAGTGCCGGAGCTACTTCAAGCAGATGATCAACATCCTGCGCCAGATGAACTATTCCGAGTTCCAGAGCGACAAGTTCAAAGAATATCAGCAGCAGCTGAGCAAACTCCTTCAATGATATGGCAGTCAAAGCATATAAACGCACATATACCAGGCTCAACGCCATCACCAAGGCCACCGTTTCCCTCAACGCGACGGGCGTGGCCAACGATGAGCTGGCAACGGTGGGCGGCAAGCTTGCCCAGATAGTCAAGACCAAGGGCGACACCGTCACGCTGCAGGTATTCTCCGGCACGGAGGGCATCCCTACCGACGCCGAAGTATCGTTCCTCGGAGCGCCTCCGACCCTCAAGGTCAGCAGGCAGCTCTCCGGCCGCTTCTTCAACGCCTACGGCAAGCCTATCGACGGCGGCCCGGAGGTGGAGGGAGAAGAGCGCGAGGTGGGCGGCCCGTCCGTCAACCCTTACAGGCGCCGCCAGCCTTCCGAGCTGATTCCTACCGGCATCGCCGGCATCGACCTCAACAACACCCTCGTCTCCGGGCAGAAGATTCCGTTCTTCGCCGACCCTGACCAGCCTTACAACAAGGTAATGGCCGACGTGGCGCTGAGGGCCGATGTGGACAAGATCATCCTCGGAGGAATGGGACTCTCCAACGACGACTACCTCTTCTTCCGTCACGAATTCGAGGCGGCAGGCGCGCTGGACAGGATTGTCTCCTTCGTCAACACGACCGAGGAGCCGCCTGTGGAGCGTCTGCTCATCCCGGACATGGCGCTCGCGGCCGCGGAGTACTTCGCAGTGGACTGCAACGAGAAGGTGCTCGTGCTCCTTACCGACATGACCCTCTACGCCGACGCCCTCTCCATCGTCTCCAACCGTATGGACCAGATTCCGTCCAAGGACTCCATGCCGGGCTCGCTCTACTCCGACCTCGCCAAGATCTACGAGAAGGCGGTGCAGCTGCCTGACGGCGGTTCCATCACCATCATCGCCGTGACCACCCTCAACGACGGGGACATCACCCACGCGATTCCGGACAACACCGGCTACATCACGGAAGGCCAGCTCTTCCTGCGCGCCGACTCCGACTCCGGCAAGGTAATCGTGGACCCGTTCCGCTCCCTGAGCCGACTCAAGCAGCACGTGCAGGGCAAGAAGACCCGCGAGGACCACTCCCAGGTGATGAACGCCGGAGTGCGCCTCTACGCCGACGCGCAGAACGCCAAGACCAAGCTGGAGAACGGTTTCGACCTCTCCGACTACGACCTCAGGTGCCTTGACTACGCCAAGGAATACGCCACCCGCCTGCTCTCCATCGACGTCAACATCAGCATCGGGGAGATGCTCGACACGGCGTGGGAGATATTCGCGAAATACTTCTCCCCGGCGGAGACCGGCATAAGGCAGTCATTGATAGATAAATACTGGAAGAAATAACATACAGTGGCCATCAAATTTCAATACAATAAGACTTCGCTGACGAATCTTGGCAAGCAGCTCAAGATGCGCCGTGGCGCCCTGCCGACCCTCAAGAACAAGGAGTCGGCTCTGCGCGGCGCCGTGCTCACCGCCAAGAACGAATCCCGGAGACTTGAGGAGGAGCTTGAGAGGTCACTCGCGGGATACGACTATCTCGCAGCGCTGTGGAACGAGTTTGAGCCGGGGCTGATCCGCATCACCGATGTGGACCTGCGCACCGTCAAGGTGGCCGGCGTCAAGACTCCGCAGCTGGACGAAATCCACTACGAGATACTGCCGTTCAACGCTTTCGTCAAACCGGCCTGGTTTGCCGACGGGGTGAGGATACTCAAGGACCTGACCCGCATCGGCATCGAGTCCGAGGTGTACGAGGAGAAGCGCCGCATTCTGGAGTTCAACCGCAAGAAGACCACCCAGAAGGTCAATCTCTACGAGAAGGTGCAGATCCCTGGATACCAGGAAGCGATACGCAAGATCAAGAGATACATGGAGGATGAGGAGAACCTCTCCAAGGCTTCGTCCAAGATAGTCAAGACCCGTCACGCCGCAGAGGAGGAGGCAGAGCAATGATTACTGCAATGACCAAATATTCCTTCATCCTGCTCAGCGGGGAGAAGGAGGAGTTCCTCAGAAGTCTCCAGGAGCTCGGAGTGGTGGACATCAGCCGCTCTTCCAAGCCTGTGGACGATGTGTCCGGACATATGGTATCCGACATCGAGGCGACCAGGTCCCTCATCAAATGCATCACAGAAGGGTCTGACGCACACCTGCAGGAGCTTCAGAGCGACAGGCTCACCCTGAGCCGCAGCCTCGACGACCTCAGCGTCTGGGGAGACTACGACAGGGAGAAGCTCGCCGCCCTCGGAGCCAGGTTCTACCGCGTGCCTAAGAAGTCCTTCAAGGCCGAATGGGAGGAGTCCTACGCTCTCCAGAAGGTCGCTGAGAAGGACGGCAGCGTGTGGTTCGTGGTGGTCGGCGACAGCGGGGACTTCCCGGTGAAGGAACTTCCTGCGCCGCAGAAGACCGAAGCCGAAGTGCGCTACGAGCTGGAAAGGCTCGACGCCAAAATAGAAAGCTACCGCTCCGACCTCGAGAAGCGCCGCTCCGAGCTGCCTGCTCTCGAGGAGAAAGTGCGCTCGCTCTATGCTGAGCTAAACGTCTATCTCGCCGGAGTCACCGGCCGCAAGGCCGCCGAGGAGTCCCTCGTCGTCTTCGAGGGCTTCGCCCCGACGGAAGAGGACGCAAGGCTGAAGGAAGCTTTCGACAAGATGGACATCTACTGGATAGCGGAGAAGGCAACGGCCTCCGACAAGCCGCCTATCAAGCTGAAGAACAACTGGTTCGTCCGTCAGTTCGAGCCTCTCACCTCGATGTACGGCATGCCTGTCTACAACGAGTTCGACCCTACGGTATTCCTGAGCATATTCTTCCTGCTCTTCTTCTCGATGTGTATGGGAGATATGGGCTACGGCCTGCTGCTCATCGCCATCGGCCTCTTCCTCAGGGGGAAGAGCGGCGGACTCGCCAACATGTGGGGACTCATCACCATACTCGGAGCCGGCACAGTCATAGTAGGTTTCGTGATGGGCGGTCTCTTCGGCGTCAGCCTGCCTGACCAGAGCTGGGTTCCGGACTGGTGCAAGAAGCTGATGATTACCGGCGACATCGAGGTCGGCGGCAATCTCTACGCCAAGCAGATGGTGCTCTCGCTCATAATCGGTGTAGTGCATATCTGCCTCGCCATGCTCACCAAGGCCGTCTGGGCCGTGCGCCGGGACGGGTTCAAGGAGAGCCTCAGCACCCTGGGATGGACCCTGCTGATAGTCGGCGGAGTGGTCGGACTTGTAATCGGTGCGTTCGGTGTACTCCCGGAAGCCGCGATCAAGTGGCTGCTCATCATCATCGCAGCGGTCTCCGCGCTCGGAATTTTCATATTCAACAAGATCGGGCGCAACCCTCTCCTCAATGTGGGGATCGGGCTCTGGGACACCTACAGCATGGTTTCCGGCCTGATGAGCGATGTGCTCAGCTACATCCGTCTCTACGCCCTCGGACTCTCCGGAGGAATGCTTGCGCAGACCTTCAACCAGATTGCCGAGATGGTCAAGGGCACCGACCCGACCTGGCAGTGGGTTCCGTTTGCGCTGATTCTGCTCGTCGGGCATGTGCTCAACCTTGCGATGAGCTGCCTCGGCGCGTTCGTACACCCTCTGCGACTCAATTTCGTGGAATTCTTCAAGAACTCGGGCTACGAAGGCCAGGGTTCGGCTTACAACCCTATAAGGAAATAATCAAAACAAATAAACACAAACAATTATGCTTAACACAATTCTTGGTTACCTCGGACTGGCACTTATGTTCTGCCTCGCTTGCATAGGCTCTGCCTACGGCACCACCATCGCCGGCAACGCAGCCGAGGGCGCACTCAAAAAGATGCCGGAGAAGTCATCTTCATACATGATTCTCTCCGCTATTCCGGCTACCCAGGGTCTCTACGGCTTCCTCGCTTTCGTGCTCTGGCTCGGCAATGACTTCGTCAACTATGGCCTGCTCTATTTCGCAGTGGGTCTCGCTGTCGGACTCGTCTGCCTCTTCTCAGCCATCCGTCAGGGCCAGGTATGCGCCAACGGTATCGTAGGCGTCAGCCAGGGCCACAACGTGATGACCCAGACGATGATCTACGCCGCTCTTCCTGAGTTCTACGCCATCCTCGCCCTCATCGCATCCATCCTTATCGGACAGATGGTAGCTTAATTACCTGCGCATCCCGGGCCGGAGTGTCCTTCACGACGGCCCCGGAGCAGGATGTGACGCTTCGGAGCTCTTCCGGCAGGGCGATGTGCACGGCCGGGACAGGAGAGTCGGAGAAGTTGCAGAATACAAGATAGACCTCTGAGTCGTCGTAGCGCAAGAACGCGAAATGGCGCTCCGGGTCGAAGCCTTCGGAAGAAAGGTTGCAATAGCACAGATCCCAGCATTTTCCCTGCGAGAATGCCGGGATTTTTGCATACCGCAGCAGCTGGCGGTATTTCTCCAGTACAGCCTCCTCGCACGGGAGCAGACTGCCACAGCCGTGCACTGCATCGCAGAGCCGTCCTACCGTGGCAGGGTGCGTGATGTCGAAGATGGAGGTGCGCCCGTTGCCGCTCTCCGCCGCGCCCTCCCCGGCCTCCTGCCCGAAATAGAGCATAAATGACGCATCGTTGAACAGGAGCGAAGTCGCCAGCGCCGCATAGGCGTTCTCCGGCGCTCCGAGGAAGAACGTGGACGCTACCCTCTGCTCGTCGTGATTCTCGAGGAAATTGAGCATCCGCGGCTGCAGGTCGGAGAGGAACTGCCAGTTCCAGGTGATGGCGCGGGCGCTCAGGCCGTTGGTGCAGATTGCCCTCAGGCTGTCGTAGAGCCCTGATTTGTCGTAGAGAAGGTCAAATCCGACATCCTCGATATATCGGCGGTAGTTGCATTTGCCATAGACCTCGGCGACGAAGATTGCTTCCGGGTAATCCCGCTTCACATCTGCTATAAGGCTTCCCAGCGCCTCGGGCGGCACCAGCTCCACCATATCGCAGCGGAAGCCGTCCACTCCCCTCTCCAGCCAGAACCGGAGTATCTCCGACATCGCCTGGCGGGTCTGGGGCGAGGCCCAGTCGTTCTTGAGGGTATCGGTCCAATCGGCATCGCAATAATCGAAATGCACAATTTTGCCCTGATAATCCCTTGCCACATGGTTAGGGATATAGTCGATGAGCAGTTTCAGCCCGGCGGCGTGCACCCTGCGGACGAGAGCGGCGAATTCTTCCATCCTACTCTCCTGATTGTCAGCGAGATAGGGATTGATATCCATCCAGTCCGTTATGGAATACGGGCAGCCGGGATTGCCTTTGACGAAATCCTTGCCGCTGGCGTGCCGGGGGATGCCGGTAAGCCAGAGGCAGTCTGCTCCGAGGGAGCGAACATAATTGAGTGTAGGCTCATCCCAGGAGGAGAGGCGCCCTGCGCCCCAAAGCCTCGTGAGGGCCTGATAGATAATCATTTTCATTGCATTAGAATGGATAACCCACGCCGAAGTGTACGGCGTAGCCGTTGCGAGTGAACCAGCCGGACGGACCAACCCAGCGGCTGCCCTCCTCGCGGGAAGGGTCGTGAACCCTGAATCCCATATCGAGACGCAGGAGGATGAAGTCCATATTGAGCCTTATGCCCCAGCCCCAGTCGGCGGCGACGCTCTCGAGTCGGAGCTGGTCTATATTGTCGAGCTGCCAGACATTGCCGGCCTCGGCGAAGAGCGCGCCTTCCAGCTTCCAGAACATCTTGAAGCGGTATTCCATATCGGCTTCAAGCTTGATGTCGCCGGTCTGGCTAGGGATGATGAAGCCGGAATTCATCTCGCTGAAGCCCGGTCCGAGCGAGCGCACCTGCCAGCCCCTCATGCTGCTCGCTCCGCCGCAGTAGAACTGCTTTTCGAACGGGAGCGCAAGGGAGTTGCCGTAGGCCTTGCCGATTCCGGAGTCGAAGCGAAGGGCAAGAGCCTGGCTGTCATTGTTCCCGAAGCGGAATGTCCTGCCGAGGGTCAGCGCCGCCTTGACATACTGGTTGTACGGCAGGCCGAGGAGCAGATGCTTACCCATATCGTCTGCCGGCATATGGCTGTTGAAGAGCGAGATGAGGTTGCCCGCCACATCGACGGAAAGCCGGGCGTAGTGATATGGAGTCTTGGGGACAATGTCCGAATTGGTGGTGTAGTAGAGGGTTCCGCCCACACCCGCATCTATCTGGTCCTCAAACGAATCCCAGAGATAAGGGTTGCTGCTGAGCGTGGTCTGGAAGTCGTCGCTGATTTCGTGCAGGTTGACGAGGTTGAGCTGCAGGGGGTAGAACTGGTAGAATAGATTGCGGCCCTTCTGCACGCTGAAGCCGTATGAGAATCCGGCGATGCTGCGGCGGTATTCCGGACGGTTCTGGTAGTTGTAGCTCGCCTTGATTTCCGTTCTCGGGATTGCTCCGGAAGCCTCAGCCCTGTCCGGGCGGTAGGTCCTGGCATTCGGGAAGCCCAGGCTCGCTGACACTCCCAGCTCCGTGGCACGCACCTTCGTGCCCGGGTTGAACTGCCAGTTGCCGGAGAAGTCCAGGTTGAGCCTCTCGCCCCCGCGGAAAAGGTTCTTGTGGAAGAATGTGAGCTGCGGAGACACTCCAAGCAGGCCGGAGGAGTTGGACGAGGCCTCGAAATTGGCCTTGAAGCCGAAGACTCCCGAGCCTCCGAGCCGGATGTTGCAGTTCACCCTGGCGCTGTCGGTCGGGGTCAGTTCCACATTGACGCTGTTGAACACGCCCAGCGCGGAGAAGCGGTTGTAGGTGGCGTTAACCAGATTCTCGCTGTACCAGTCGCCCGGGTGTATGGTGTTGAATTTCTCCAGCATGGACTTCTTGAAAATGATGCTGGAAGGGTAATGGATGCTGACGTCGCCGATGCGGTATTTCTGTATCTGGGCGTCGCTCTGCGGGCTTTCGTTGCGGGTGTAGCCCCGGATGCGGTAGTAGAGTATGGTCTTCGCGCCGAGGGTGTCGGCCTCGAAGAAGTAGTTGTTCTTGTTGAAGGTATAGTAACCGAGGTTTCGGAAGTACGACGCGCCGCGGGAGGTCTCCGCTTCGAGAACTTTCTCGGAGAGCCAGTCGCCCTCGCGTATCGTCACGGAGGAGCTGTCGGCGCGGAACTCCTCTGCGAACTCCCCTTCCGGCACCTCGAATACGAGGCTGTCAATCTTGTGTCTCGCGCCCGGCTCGACCAGGTAGCGGACATAGGCCTTGCGGCCCTTGTAGCTCACTGACGGGGTCACTTTGGCCTTGTAGTAGCCGATGTAGGCGAGGTGGGTCTGCATCGCTTCGCAGCTTGCGTCCATCTGGCTGCTGTCGAAGACCACCGGGGCCGTGCCTATCTTCTCCCAGAGAGCGTTCAGGCCCTTGCCGCTGCGGTCAGACCAGTTATAGACACTGACGAAAGGCGCCCAGCCGAAAAGGCTGGAGTTGGGCTGCTGGCGCACATACTGCGAGACCTCGCCGGTGCGGGGCCTGTCTTCTCCGCGGATCTCGATTCTGCTCGAAGCGAGCAGATATTCCCCCTCGGAGAGTATCCTGGTGGTGCTGCACGAAGCGAGCAGCAGGGGTACAAGCAGCAGCGCGGCCTTTCTCATCGCGACCTCCTCCTGAATTCGGACAGGGTCACCGCGGTGGCCACGGCGACATTGAGAGACTCGGCGCCGCTCAGCCCGAAGGAAGGGATGAGCAGCCCCCGGCTGAGTTCCGCCCTCACTGCGGGGCTGATGCCCACGGATTCGTTGCCCATTACCACAAGTCCCTCAGGCTCAAACTCTTCCTTATAAATATCCTGACCGTCGAGCACCATACCCCAGACCGGCATCTCCGCCGCGCGGAATCTCCGGCAGACTTCAGGGATGTCGGCTTCGATGAGCGAAACTCTGAATATCGAGCCCATCGAGGCCTGCACGACCTTGGGGTTGTACTGCTCCACGCAGTCCCTGGAGGCAAAGATAGTATTCACCCCGAACCAGTCGGCAATGCGGATTATAGTGCCGAGATTGCCGGGGTCGCGCACCGAGTCAAGCGCCAGATACAGACCGCGTTGCGGCTGCTCCGGCAGAGTCTTGGGACGGGGCTTGGCCACGACTGCGAGCACAGGCGAAGGACTGGAGAACTGGCTGATTTTCGCCATGGCGCTCTCCCCTATCTCGTCTATGCTCCACCTGCCCACAACCTGCAGCCCGGAGGCGGTCGCCTCCCGGACCATCTTCTCGCCCTCGACCACGAACTGCCCGAACTCGTCCCGGAACTTCTTCTCCCGGAGCGAGCGGATGTGCTTTATCTCAGCGTTGGTAAGCATCTGTTATTCTACGAAACGGATCTTGCTGAGGTCGCGCGGCTTGGCGTCCGGGGTCTCGTCAGGGTAGCCCACTCCAATCATATAGAGGAGGCTGTAGCCCTCGCTGAAGTCGAGCTTCTCGAGGAATGCCTTGCCGTCGGCGCTGTTCTTCAGGAAGTTGACAGGTCCTCCGAGGCACACGGTTCCGAGTCCCAGGGACTGGGCCGCGAGTATCATGTTCTCCCCCATCAGGCCGGCGTTGATGCCGTCTTCTCCCTCAGGCACGGCGATGAAGATTACCGCCGGCGCGTTGCGGAACATATTCTTGAAATTCCCGTCGCGTGCGACCATTTCAGGATTTGCTTCCTTGAACTTCTCCGTTATTGCATTGATGCTCTCGGCGCTGTCCACGATCCGGACCTCCCAGCGCTGGGCGTTCATCCCGTTCGGGGCGTTGACTCCGCACTCTGCGATGAGCTGGAGCTTCTCCCTCTCCACAGGAGTATCCTTGTACTTGCGGATGGAGCGGCGGCTCATTATGGCCTCGATGACAGGATTGGCCTCCTGGCAGCATTCAGAATCATTTTTGGAGCATTCTTTGCCATTGTTTCCGCAGGCCGAAAGGCTGAGGGCGGCGATGGCGACCGCAACGATTGCAGCATACTTTTTCATAATAGTCGCTAAGTTACAAAAAAAATCAAATTCAGCCCTAATACTGCGGTCGGCAGGGCATATTTTTTGCGGCACGAAAGCGCTTGGGCAAAGCAAAAATATATAACTTTGCGCCCATAAAATTTTGTCACAGATGAACATTAAAACCATAGGAGTACTCACCTCCGGCGGCGATGCGCCGGGGATGAATGCCTGCATCAGGGCGGTGACCCGTGCGGCGATTTTTGAAGGCTGGAAAGTTTACGGCATAGTCCGCGGCTGGGAAGGCCTGATTGAAGGCAATGTCAAGGAGCTCACGACCGAGAGCGTCAGCAATACGATTCAGCGCGGCGGTACCATCCTCAAGACTGCCCGCAGCGACGAGTTCCGCACTCCGGAAGGCCGCACCAAGGCCTACGAGAGCATACAGAAATACGGAATCGACGCCCTCGTTGTCATCGGAGGCAACGGTTCCCTGACCGGAGCGCAACTGCTTGCAAGCGAGCACGATGTGACGGTCATCGGACTGCCTGGCACCATCGACAACGACCTCTACGGCACCGACTCCACCATCGGATATGACACGGCGCTCAACACAATCATGGAGTGCGTGGACAAAATCCGCGACACCGCGACCAGCCACGACCGCATCTTCTTCGTGGAGGTGATGGGACGCGACGCCGGCTTCCTCGCGCAGAACAGCGCGATTGCCGCCGGAGCGGAGGCTGCCATCATCCCTGAGGACAATACCGACATCGACCAGCTGGCCACCTTCATCGGGAGGGGTATCCGCAAGAGCAAGAACAGCAGTATCGTGCTCGTGTCCGAGAAGGACGGCGGCGCCATGCACTATGCCGAGCGTGTGCGCAAGGAGTACCCGCAGTACGACGTGAAGGTGTCAATACTCGGGCACCTGCAGCGCGGCGGCACCCCAACGGCCTATGACCGAATCCTTGCGAGCCGCCTGGGAGTCGCTTCCATCGAGGCGCTCAAGGAGGGTCAGCGCAATGTGATGATAGGCATCAAGAACGACCAGATAGTCTATATCCCTATCTCCCGCGCCGTCAAGATGGACAAGCCTATCGACCGCGAGCTCATCAATGTGCTGAGCATACTGTCAATCTAGGCTGCAGATTTCCGGCTTGGCCGGTTGCCGGTTTGATTGATTTCCGGATTGATGTCCGCTAATTTACCTGCCGGCGCTTGCCGGATTCGGAATTTTTGCAGTATCTTTGCATTCACATACAACGGGCGCAAGCCCGTACGGGGTATTAGCTCAGTTGGTAGAGCGTCAGGTTCGCAATCTGAAGGTCAGGGGTTCGACCCCCCTATGCTCCACGAAGTCATCGGCCAAGGCCGATGGCTTCGTGGTTTATAATGGGGCTCCGCCCCAAACCCCTGCGGCGCTCAAGTCGCTTTCCGACTTTTGCAAGCAAAAGTCCCGCGACCGCGCCGGTGCTCTGATGAGCACTTCTAGGCAAACCATTCAACGACAGCAATGTGCGAGCACGAATCAGGCGACAGTAGCAATACGCGAGACGCTCCCGAGCTTGTCGAGGGGACGGGCGGTCCGCTGAAGCGGACTGGTTTATAATGGGACTCCGCCCCAAACCCCTGCGAAGGCTAACATTTTTTGCAAATGAAAGATAAATTCCTAAATTTGAAAGTGAAAGTAACTTTATATG
>CAVAID010000040.1:0-19228 GCA_963588685.1 bacterium | reverse complement strand
GTAGCGGGAGGGGCCCACGAAGTGGGAGGGGGAGCGAAGCGACGGTCTCCGGGGGTATGCCCGTAACATGATGGCGCGATTTGCGCGGCAAACTTTAATTGCTTAAATTTGTAAGTTACAGCATTAAGCAATTAAGATGAAAGCAAAAGGATTGGCAATCGCCATATTGCTGTCGCTCAGTTCGGTAGCGGCGACGGCAGACGAAGGGATGTGGATGGTCAACGCCATCTCAGAGGCGCTCGCGCGCAAAATGCAGGAGGGCGGCCTCCAGCTCAAGGCAGGAGAAATCTACAGCGACGAGACCGTCTCGCTCAAAGACGCCATCGTCTCCCTCGACTTCGGCTGCACCGGCAGCATGATCTCCGACAAGGGGCTCCTCATCACCAACCACCACTGCGCCTACAGCGACATCCACCGCCTCAGCACCACCGGGCACAACTACCTCGAGGACGGATTCTTCGCCGACGTGATGTCCGAAGAAATCTACATCCCCGGCAAGAGCGCCTACTTCCTCCACAAAGTCATAGACGTCACCGACGAAGTAGGCAAGCTCAATGCGGAAGAGCTGCAGGCCGGCCGCAAACTCAACCACCGCCGCGTCGCCCACCTCATCGAGCGCCGCTACTCCACCGCCACCGGCTACGAAGCCTCCCTCAGCTCCATGTGGGCCGGAGAGAGATACTATCTCGCTCTATATGAAGTATATACCGACATCCGCCTCGTCGCCGCGCCGCCAGTAAGCATAGCCGCATTCGGAGGCGATATCGACAACTGGGAATGGCCGCAGCAGAAATGCGACTTCGCGATGTACCGCATCTACGCGGGCCCCGACGGCAAGCCGGCCCCGCACTCCGAAATCAATGTCCCGATGCACCCCAGGCGCTACCTCAGCATCAGCACCGAGGGCTACAAACCCGGCGACTTCACGATGATACTCGGCTACCCGGGAAGCACCGACCGCTACTCCTCCTCCGCCAAGGTGGACTATCTCCTCAGCGCCCAGCTCCCGATTACCAATAAAATCCGCGCCGAGCAGATGGAGATAATGAAGCGCTGGATGGACGCCGACCCTGAAATCAGGCTCAAATACGCCGACCGCTTCTTCACCCTCAGCAACATCCAGGAGAATAACGAAGGCCTCGAGCAGTGCTGCCGACGCTTCGGAGTCGTCAAGGAAAAGAAAGCCCTCGAGAAGAGCCTCGACAAGGAGGGCAAAGCCATCGTTAAGCAGCTCAAAAAGAAATACAAGGCCGTCAGCAAAGCCGAGAAAAACCTCATCTGGTACCGCGAAACCCTCATCCGCGGCTGCAATCTCGACATAATCGCCACCCGCATGAAGGGCCGCAAGACGGGCTATGACCCTGCGGCCGACTACGCCAAGCTCGATATGAGGCTCGAGAAGGAACTCTTCAGCCACGCAGTCCAGGCCTATTTCGCCAATGTTGACAGCGAAATGTGGGGACCGTTCCAACATGAAGCCTTCGAGACCTGCGGCAGGGACGCCGCGGCCACGGCCGAGTGGCTCTGGACCGACTCGCAGATGACCAAGGATGACCGCATCTACAGGTTCCTCACCGACGTCAGCATCGCCGACTTCAACGCCCGCGTCGATGAAGTCTGCGAAGGCGAGAGCATTCACTCCGCCGACAGCAGATACGCCGCCGCCCTCTACCGCTTCAGGGAGTCCCGCGGAGAGCTCCAGTACCCTGACGCCAACTCCACCATGCGCCTCACGTTCGGCAAGATACGCAGCATCAGCAGGGACGGCTCCGAGCTCCCATTCCAGACCTTCTCCGGCGAAATCCTCGCCAAGGAAGACTCTACCTACGACTTCCACCTCCTCCCGAAATGGAAGGGCCTCCTGCAGAAAGAGCAGCGGCTCCCCGTTGACTTCCTCAGCGACAACGACATCACCGGCGGCAACTCCGGCTCGCCTGTGCTCAACGCCAGGGGCGAACTCATCGGCCTCGCCTTCGACGGCAACAAGGAATCCCTGGCCGGCGACGTAAGTTGGACAGACGACTACAACCGCTGCGTCAGCGTGGATATACGCTTCGTGCTCTGGACCCTGCGCAACTACGCCGGAGCCCGCAACATACTCAGAGAAATCAACCAAAGCGACAATTCCGAAATGGAAAACCCTCTGCTTACCCCATCCCCGCTCCCGTACGGAGCACCCCAGTTCGACAAAATCAAGGTCGAACACTACCTGCCGGCCTTCACCGAAGCCATAGCGCAGGCCAAGGCCGAAATCGATGCCATTACCTCCAACCCGGCCGAGCCTGACTTCGCCAACACCATTGAAGCCCTCGAATTCGCCGGCGAAACCCTCACTGACATCAGCGGCATCTTCTACAACCTGCTAGAAGCCGACAGCAACGCCGAGATGCAGGCCATCGCCGAGCAGATCTCCCCGATGATGACGGAATACTCAATGTATGTGGCACTTAACGAGCCTCTCTTCCAGAGGATAAAGTCCGTCTGGGAGCGCCGCGCGAGCCTCGGACTCGACGCTGACCAGCTCAAGCTCCTCGACGACAGATACAGGGAGTTCGTGCGCAGCGGAGCCCTGCTCTCAGACGAGGACAAGAAGCTCTACAGCAGCTATGAGGAGGAGCTCTCCCTGCTCACCCTCAAGTTCGGCAGGAACGTCCTCGCCGCCACCAACTCCTTCGCCCTCAACCTCACCGACGAGGCCGACCTCGCGGGACTCCCTCAGTATGTGCGGGATATGGGCGCCGCGACCGCCGCGGAGAGGGGAGAGAAGGGCTGGACCTTCGACCTCAGCTACCCGAGCTACACCCCGTTCATGCAGTACAGCACCCGCTCCGACCTTCGCAGGAAGCTCTATATGGCCTACAATTCCAAGGCCTTCGGCGGCGACAACGACAACTCCGAGCTCTGCGTCCGCATAGCAAACCTCCGCCTCAAGATAGCCAACATCCTGGGCTACAAGACCTACGCGGACTACAGCGTCGAGGACAAGATGGCGAAGACCACCGCAAATGTCCAGTCCCTGCTCGACGCCCTGATGGACCCGTCGCTCCCTGCCGCCCGCAAGGAAATCTCCGACCTCTACGCCTACGCCCGCAAGAACGGCTACCGCGAGAAGCAGATGCTCTCCTGGGATTTCAGCTACTGGTCCGAGAAATACAAGGACGCCCAGTACTCCATCTCCGAAGAGGCCCTCAAGCCTTACTTCCAGCTCGACAGCTGCATCAGCGCCGTATTCGGCCTTGCCACCAAGCTCTACGGCCTCCAGTTTATCGAGCGCCCCGACATCCCGGGCTACCATAAGGATGTCCGGGTCTATGAGGTCAGCGACGGCAAGGGCCGCCACCTCGCGCTCTTCTACGCCGACTTCTTCCCTCGCGCCAGCAAGCGTGGCGGCGCGTGGATGACCGCCTTCCGCGAGCAGAGCATCCGCGGCGGAGTGGAGCGCAGGCCGCTCATCAGCATCGTCACCAATTTCAGCAAGCCTACCGCCGGCAGCCCGGCCCTGCTTACCCACTACGAGCTCACCACCTTCCTCCACGAATTCGGGCACTCCCTGCACGGAATGCTCGCCGAGGGCCGCTACCCGTCGATGACCGGCACCAGCGTGGCCCGCGACTTCGTCGAGCTCCCTTCCCAGATAATGGAAAACTGGGCCTATGAGCCCGAATACCTCAGGCCGTTCGCGAAGCACTGGCAGACCGGCGAGGTCATCCCGGACGAACTCATAGACAAGATAGTGGCCTCCAAGAACTACCACGCGGCCTATGCCCAGGTGCGTCAGCTCCAGTTCGGAGTGCTCGACTTCGCCTGGCACAACACCGCCGCCCCTATAAGCGTGGGCGTAGCGCAGCTTGAGAATGCCTGCCTGAAGGATTGCCGCACCCTGCCGGCCGTCCCGGGCACCGCCATCTCCACCTCGTTTACGCACATATTCTCAGGCGGTTACTCCGCCGGCTACTATTCCTACAAATGGTCCGAAGTACTCGAAGCGGATGCGTTCTCCCTCTTCAAGGAAAAGGGCATATTCAGCCGCGAGGCGGCCGACGCGTTCAGGGAGAACATCCTGATGCGCGGCAGCAGCGAGGAGGAGGCGGTGCTCTACCGCAAATTCCGCGGGCACGACCCTCAGCCTGAGGCACTTCTGAAAAAACTTGGAATAACGGACAAGCAATGAAAAAGAAATCCACCGTCTGCACCAACTGGCCCAAGCACCTGCTTCAGTGGAGCGTGCTGGCCGTACTGATCTTCCTCCTCAGCGGACTCGGCGCTAAGCTGCTGGGTCTGGAAACCTCCGACCCTGAGAAATATTGCCCGTTCGGCGGGCTCCAGGCCCTCGTCACCTTCATCGTGGGGGGCTCCCTGCCTTGCTCGATGACTACTCTGCAGATAATGATGGGAGTCGCGCTTGCCGCCGCCGTCATATTCTTCAGCAAACTTTTCTGCGCCTACCTCTGCCCGATAGGTACCGTCGAGGACCTGCTCAAGCGGCTCCGCGACGCCATAGGGCTCAAGTCGATACACATCAAGGACGGCAGCCTCGCCGACCGTCTGCTCAGGCTCGTCAAGTACGCCCTGCTCTTCTGGATAGTCTATATGACCGTCACGAGCAGCGAGCTTTTCTGCAAGAACCTCGACCCGTACTACGCCGCGGCGACCGGCTTCAAGGGGGAAATCACCCTCTGGATGTCGATAGTCAGCGTCGTGCTGGTGCTGCTGTTCGGCCTCGTGATCGACCGCTTCTGGTGCAAATACATCTGCCCGCTCGGCGCCGTCTCCAATTCGCTGAAGTTCTGGCTCCCGCTGCTGGGGCTCACGCTCATCGCGATGATACTCAACTGGATAGGGGTACAGTTCTCCTGGCTCTGGTGCCTCGGCGCCTTCTGCCTCGCCGGCTACCTGCTGGAGATTTTCCGCGGGCGCTCCGAGCTGCACCTGCTCTCCGTCACCGTCAACCAGGCGCGCTGCACGCACCGCTGCTACTCCTGCCGCAAGGCCTGCCCGTATGCCGTTGACGTGCCTTCCTTCGGCGCGAGGGTGACTTCCGTGGACTGTACGCTCTGCGGAGAATGCGTGGCCGCCTGCCCTAACGACGCCCTTGCCATCGGCATCAACCCGGGCGCAAAGGAGAGTACCAAGAGGGTAATGCGCTTCCTGCCGGCCCTGCTTGCCGTGCTGCTTACGGCAGCGGCCTGCATCATCGGCTCCCGCTTCGAGCTCCCGACCATCAACGAGGTCTGGGGCACGACTCCGGAGATGACTCTCGAGACCCTGACCATCAACAATTTGCGCTCAGTCAAATGCCACGGAAGCTCCATGGCCTTCAAGGCCCGCATGGAGAAGGTCCGCGGCGTGCACGGAGTCAAGACCTATGTGGGCAGCCACACCGTGGTGATAGCCTATGACCCGTCCGTGACCACCGCCGAGAAGGTGCAGGAGGAGGTGTTCGTGCCTTCGCACTTCCGCGTGGTGAGCCCGGACCCTAAGCAGTATCCTCAGATCAAGCGGGTTACGATACGCACCGAGCACATGTCCGACAAGCTCGACCTCAACTACCTGGGCCTGCAGCTGCGTCAGAGCGGCAAGAAGATATTCGGCGTGGAGTCGGAGTATGACTGCCCGCTGATAGTCCATGTCTATATGGCTCCGGACGAGACGGCGGACGAGGACTGGTTCCGCGAAATCGTGGAGAAGAAGAGCCTCGACATGCCTGTACACGGCGGCGGAGTCAAATCGACGCCGGTGGATTTCGAGTTCGTGAGGATGGAAAAGGGCGAGAAGACCCTGCCGGTGGCGGAGTACCTTGAGATGATGTTCGACCCGTTCACGGCGGAATACAACGGCCGCTACCCTCAGGGCGACACTGTCGTCGTGCTCAAGCGCAGCGAGGTCTATAAGGACGCCCCGCAGTACATCTACGAAATCGCCAACCAGAACTACGAGAAGCCGATAATCAAGCGCGGCCTGCCGTTCCTGAGCAACCACCTCTCCCGCGAGGAGGGCGTGATCGGCACCTACCTCAGACTCAATGACCAGCTCGTGCCGAGCATCCAGGTCCGCTTCGCCGCCCCTATGACTGCGGAGCGCGTCTGGGAACTCATGACAATGGAGACCTGGACCATCACCTACTCGCAGGACGACATCCGCGAGGAGGGCGCCAGACTGAAGTTCAACACCCCGGGGCGTGTGCTCCCATATAAGGAAAAATGATGATGGAACCGATAATCAAACATTTCACTGACAACGACTTATACACATTTACCTGTCAGTACTACATCCTCGAGACCTACCCGCGCGCCGAGGTGGAATACACCTTCTTCGACCGCAACGGCTGCTGCTACCCCAAGGGCTTCGATGCCCTGCTGCGCGAGCAGGTGGAGTATATGCGCGAGGTGGTGATTACCGACGAAGAGGTGGAGTTCATGAAGCGTAAGTGCATCTTCCTGCCTATATGGTACTTCACCTTCCTGCGCGGCTACCGCTTTAATCCAAAGGAAGTTACGATAAGCCAGGACGCCGAGGGGCATCTCTCCATCAGCGTCCGCGGCAAATGGTTCTCCACGATAATGTGGGAGATGCCTCTGCTCTCCTGCATCTCCGAGCTGATGCACTCGCTGAGGGACGATTTCGGGCATTACAACGCAGTCCTCGAGGCGGAGCGCAGCCGCGAGAAGACCGTGCAGATCATCGAGAACGGCCTCAAGCTCGGCGACATGGGCACGCGCCGCCGCTTCAGCTTCGACCATCAGGAGATGGTGGTGAGGGTGATGAAGGAGACCGACGAGGCGATGAAGGGGCCGGGCAAATTTATCGGCACCTCCAATGTCTGGCTGGCGATGAAATATGACTGCACCCCGCTCGGCACCATGTCCCACCAGCTCATCTCCTTCGAGGAGAACGTCAGCGGCATATTCGAGTGCAACTTCAACGTAATGAAGAAGTTCAGCGACGTCTATGACGGCGACAACGGCATCTACCTCTACGACTGCTTCGGCGACGACGTGTTCTTCTCCAACCTCTCCAAGAGGATGGCGATGATGTACAAGGGCCTCCGCGTGGACAGCGGCGACGAGTTCGAGCAGACCGACAAGATCATAGCCAAATACAAGTCCCTCGGCATCGACCCGGCCACCAAGCAGGTCGTCTACAGCAACGGTCTCAATATCGACAAGGCCATCGAGATACACCGCTACTGCGCGGGCAGGATGCAGGATTCCTACGGAGTCGGCACCTTCCTTACCTGCGACGTGACGGATTGCGAGCCGATGAACATTGTGGTAAAGCTTACCCGCTGCCGCATCACCGAGCTGCGTGAGTGGCATGACTGCGTCAAGCTCTCCTGCAATATGAGCAAGACCCTCGGCAACCCGCGCAAATGCGAGTACCTGCTGGAGCTGCTAAACCACAATAAATGATGAGTGCAAATCCCGAAAACTTACGCTAATTTTGCGGCGTTAGTTGAAGATGAAGAACCTTTTCCGTCATATCGTCACGAGTCTGCTCGCGCTCCTGTGCTGCGGAGTGCTCAGCGTATATGCGCAGAACTCCGTGGGCGGCAAGGTGCTCGATTCCGCCACCGGAGAGCCTTTGGCAGGGGCTGTCGTCAATATTGACGAGCTCTGGGCAGTGACCGGCGAGGACGGAGCCTTCCTCATCGAGAGGGTCCAGAAAGGCAAATATGAGCTCAAGGTATCCCTGCTCGGCTATGTGGATGCAGCCCAGCCTCTGGAAGTCAGGGGCAATGTGAGCGGCATCACCGTCAGGATGAAACTCAGCACCCTCGCGCTCGAGGAAGTGGTGGTCACGGCGCAGCGCCCCAAGGACGGCACCGGCACTTCCCACAATATCGGCCGCGACGCGCTCAACCACCTGCAGCTCAGCAATATGACCGATATGTCGGCCCTCCTGCCGGGCGGCAAGACCTCCAACCCTGACCTCACCTCATCCAACAGCTTTTCCATCCGTTCCGGCGGAGTCTCCTCCGGCAACGCGGCCTTCTCCACAGCAGTCGAGGTGGACGGGGTGCGCGTGGGCAACAACGCAGCCTTCGGCGAGATGTCCGGAGTGGACACGAGAAGCATAGCGGTGGACAATGTGGAATCGGTGGAAGTCATCTCCGGCGTGCCTTCGGCCGAATACGGTGACCTCGGCTCCGGGATGGTAAAGATCCACACCAAGAGGGGCCGTACCCCGCTGAGCATCAGCCTCTCGGCCAACCCGCGCACCTATCAGACCTCCCTTTCCAAGGGCATCGGCCTGGGCAGTGACGGGGGAGTGCTCAACCTCAGCGCAGAATGGGCCAAAGCCACGAAGAAACTTACCTCCCCTTATGAATCCTACACCCGCCGCGGGCTGGGCGCAACATATTCCAACACCTTCGCCAAGGTGCTCCGCTTCGAGGCCGGAGTGACCGGCAACCTGGGCGGGATGAACAGCAGCGACGACCCGGACGCCTATTCGGGAGAATATTCCAAGGCGCGGGACAACTCCCTGAGGAGCAATGTATCCCTTACCTGGCTGCTCAACCGCAGCTGGGTCACCAACCTCAAGGCGGACGCCTTCCTGAGCTACGAGGACAATCTCTCCCACGCGCACGAATACCATTCCGCTGCCTCTCAGCTGCCGGCAGTGCATTCTGAGACAGAAGGTTACAGCTACGCAACCCTCCTCCCGGCAGGGGCCTATTTCTCCGACAGGATGGTCGATTCGCGCGAGCTGGACTACGGCGCTTCGCTCAAATATTCCTGGATAAAGAGGTGGTCAAATTATAAGAGCGCCCTCAAGGCCGGCGTGCAGTGGAAGGCCAACGGCAATGTGGGCGAGGGCGAATATTACCTCGACCCGGACCTCGCCGAGGACGGCTACAGGCCGCGCCCGTACCGGGATTATCCGTTTATGCACACCGTCTCCCCGTATGTCGAGGAGGATTTCACCTTCCCGTTCGGGCTGCAGCTGACCGCCGGCCTGCGTATGGACAACGTGCTCGTCAAGGGCTCCGTCTATGACAATGTGAGCTCATTCTCCCCGAGGTTCAACGCCAAGTGGGCCATCAGCCCAAAGCTCTCTGTAAGAGCAGGTTGGGGCGTGGCTGAGAAACTCCCTTCATTCTACATTCTCTACCCGAAACAGGAGTACAGGGATATTCTCACCGGCAGCGGCTACGATGCCTCCGGCAACCTCTATTACCGTTATTACACAAAGCCTTACACCATCGAGTATAACCCGGATCTCAAGTGGCAGCGCAACGAGAATGCCGAGATCGGCATCGACGCGGAGATCTGGGGCGTGAGCGTCTCGCTGGTGGGATTCAGCAACATAACCCGCAACCCGTACAAGTTCTCCAACAGCTATTCCGTGGTGGCGCTGACGCGCGACAGCGGGGAGGACAGGACCTTCGTGGCCACGAGGCGGCAGGACAACGGCGCACCGATCTACCGTTCCGGACTCGAGCTTACCGCCGACTTCCCGGAGATCAGGCCGCTGCGCACCTCGCTCCGGCTCGACGCCTCATACAACCGCTCCCGCACAGATGACGACGGGCTCTGGTACTACTACAACTCCGGCTGGTCGCACACCTCGATTTCCGGGCGTTCCTACCAGTATGTGGGAGTCTATGCCAACGGCGGCAATTCCACTATGGTCGTGCGGGGCAAGAAGACAAGTTCGCTCGACGCCAACCTCACGGCGATAAGCCATATCCCGGAGGCCAGGCTCGTGATTACCTGCAGACTGGAAGTCTCCTTCTTCTCCCGTTCGCAGAACATCCCTGCCGGGAGCGAGGAGGTGCTCTATCCTGTTGCATATCTGGATGTTGAGGACAATATCCCTATACTTCACGAATTCACTGAGGCCGACAGGACGGACCCGGAGTTCCGCGAGCTGCTGCTCAAGCCGAACAACGACCATGTCTTCGACCTCGACGGCTACGGCGCCTATGCCTCCGCCAACCTCAGCGTGACCAAGGAGATAGGCGACCATCTGAGCCTCTCCTTCTTCGCCAACAACTTCACCAATTCGCGGCCTTATGTCGTGTCCATGGCGACGGGCGTCGGGGCGATATTCACCCCGGATTTCTATTACGGTCTGACCTGCAGGATTAAGCTATGAGGAAGTATTTGACTGTCATATTGTTATCTATGCTTGCCGCGGTCTCCTGCCTGCGGCTCGACCAGGCCAATCCTTATGAGGCCGACCTCCAGGAACTCAGCGTCAATCTCCTGATGCCTGAGGGCTATGACGGCACCGACCTCAGCGGCGTGCCGGTCACCCTCACCGACATCAACAGCGACGCCGGCTACGAGGCCCTGTGCGACGCTTCCGGCACCGCGCGGATGAGCCTCCCGAGCGGCCTCTACAGGGCTACGGTAGGCTCGCTCATCTCCGAGGAGCGTTTCAACGCCTCCAAGGGCGGAATCATCCTCGACGGCGCGCCGCTCAGTATCGACCTTCAGCTCCGCAAGAGCGTCTCCGGGGATATAGTAATCAAGGAAATCTATTGCGGAGGATGCATGAAACTGCCTGAGGAAGGCACATATCAGTTCGACAAATACATTATCCTCCACAACAATGTGGACCATACGGTCTATCTCGACAGCCTCTGCTTCGGCTCGCTCGACCCGTATAACTCCAATTCGGCAGCAGCCTGGGGCGAGGATATAGAGTTCAGCCCGGTCATCCAGGCGGTATGGCAGTTCCCGGGGGAGGGCAAGACCTACCCGCTCGAACCCGGCGAGGACGCGATAGTCGCGGTCTGCGGGGCCATTGACCACACCGCGCACTACCCGCTCTCGGTCAATCTCAACCGCTCCGATGTCTTCACCTGCTACAGCCCGACCTATTTTCCGAATGTCAACTACCATCCGGCGCCGGGCGACAAGGTGGACAGGGCCCGCTTCCTCAATGTGGTGATCAAGACCGGCAAGGCCAACGCCTACACCTTCTCGCTCAACTCCCCGGCGGTAATCATCTTCCGGGCGCAGGGGCAGACGATACAGGAGTTCCTCGCAGGCAGCGGCAATGTGATAGACAAGCCGGGCAGCTCCTACGACAGGATAGTCTGCGTGCCGAACGAATGGGTGATCGACGGCGTGGAGGTCTTCAACGGACAGTCCTCCACCAACAACAAGCGCATAGGCGCGGCCATCGATGCCTCCTACATAACTCTTTCCAATGTGTATGAGGGCAAAACCCTGATGCGCAGGGTGAATGAAAGCAGAACGAAGCAGCTCGGATTCGAGGTGCTCGTGGATACCAACAGTAGCGGATATGATTTCTATGAACGTGAGACGCAGTCACTTAAATAAGTTCGGGCTGGTGCTCGTCCTCTGCCTCTGCGCCGCGTTCAGCGCCGCAGGGCAGCTCCGCTATGAGCAGAGGCTGAGGTCGAATCCCTGGAACGCGGGGCGCAATGCCGCGGGGCTCCGTACCGACGGAGCGAGCTTCTCCAACGCGGAACTTTACGGAGAATATCTGGGCGGCGGTTTCCGGAGCCCGGACGAGGCGGCTTCAGAGTGGAAGGCGGGGGCGCAGGCCCGGACCGTGACCAGCCTTGACAAATTCTCGATGAGGGGCTCTTTCGGCTTCGAGGACCGCGAGGCCTACGACGAATGTGGCTCGATGTTTCTCGAGAGCGGGCGCTTCCCGATTGATGTCGTGGAGTTCACCCCGGGCCGCAAGACCTATCAGACCTATACGATGTCGGGAGCCGTGGCGGTGGACATCGCGGGAGGCTGGACCGTGGGCGCGGCGCTGGACTTCGAGTCGCGCAATGCCGCGAAGCGCAAGGACTTGCGCTATACCGACTATGCGCTGGACCTGAGCTTCTCCCCGGGCGTGATGTACTCCGGTGAGGGCTTTGCGGCGGGTCTCGCGCTGATATATGACCGCAATACGGAGACCGTGAGCGCGGAGCAGATAGGCTCTGCGGCGGCGGCTCCGACCGCGTTCTTCGACGAAGGGCTCTGCATCGGGGCCCTGCAGGCGTGGACGGGGAGCGGCACCCGCCTCAGCGAGGCGGGTGTGAGCGGACTGCCCGTGGTGCAGTCCGCTCTGGGAGCCGCAGCGCAGCTGCAGCTCCGCCGCTCCCTCTACGCCGAGGCTGAATTCTCCTGGCTCCGCGGCAGGGTAGGCGAGAGGCAGACCGTCTGGTACCGCTACGAGGGCCCTCGAGCGGCCCTTCGCCTCGAAGCCCGCTCGGGCCGCCACGCGCTTCGCGCCTCCGCCGCCTGGCAGCTTCTCTCCAACTGCAAGACCGTGCTCAACAAGACCGTCGAGGGCGGCATCACCCTTACCCGCGAATACGGCAGCAACTCCATCCTGCAGCGCTCGTCAGTTGAGGCGGGCCTCGAATACGAGTACCTCGGCCGCCTGCTTGAGATACGCGCCGCTATCGATGCCGACTTCTCCGAGAGCCTCTCCACTCCGCTCTATCCGTACTTCTACACGCAGGAGCTGCAGCGGTATTCTCTCGCCGTGGAGCCTCTCGTGCACCTCGGACACTTCGACCTCGAGGCGCGCCTGCGCGGAGGTCTCGGATTCAGGGATGATGCTTCAAAGGTCGTTGAGGGCGTGTCTGAGTCGGTAAGCGAGCCTTACAGGCACGATGAGCGCTACGCTCAGCTCTGCGAATTCGCCACGGCGCCCCGCGCCGCGGCAGGGCTCTCGCTTCGCTGGAACTTCCTGCCGGGGCTTTACACGGAAGTTTACGGGGATTGCGTCAAGGCGTTCTCCCTCAACTGCATAGCAGGCTCCCTGCGCTGGGATGCCGGGCTTAAATTCGGATATAATTTTTAAAACCAAGTATTATGAAACGTATTACCTTTATCGCACTTTCACTGCTTGCGGGCCTCGCTCTTCTGAGCTCCTGCAAGAAGGATCAGGTTCCCTCTCCCGAGGGAGATGTGACCGAGCCTGTGGGCCAGCACGCCACCTTCTACCGTTCAGTCCTCACCTACGAAGTCACTTCCAACTGCGACTGGTCCGTCAGCCTTGACGAGGATTCACCTCTTTCCATCGACCCTCTCGAGGGCACCGCGGGCACAAGCGTAATCTGCGTGACCCTCCCTGACAACAAGACCCAGGATGTGCTCAAGTCCAGCTTCAGCATCGTCTTCAAGAACTCCGCTGACGAGTCTTTCAGCTATGTGGTCGAAATCGAGCAGCCTAGGCCTTCAGTCGAGATTGGCGGAATGAGCTACAAGGTCGCCTACCTTGCCGACGGCCAGTACTGGATGACCGAGAACCTCCGCTACGAACCTGATGGGAAGAAGGCTTCCACAGACCTCAGCGACATCGAGAACGGCGTGTGGTATCCTGTCACGACCGACGGCACAAATGTGACTTTCGACGAGAGCGCCGAGGGCGTCCTCGAGAAGGGTTACCTCTATACCGCTGAGGTTGCGTTCGGCGCAGCCATCACCAAAGACAACTACAACAAGTTTGACAAGGTGCAGGGCATCTGCCCGGAGGGCTGGCACATCCCTGATTTCGACGACTGGTTCGGCCTCGTGGGCAAGGCCAACGGCAAAGATTCTGACAAGACGGCTCCGTATTTCGATGAGACTCTCGGTGCCGCGACCAACCCAGGCTCCGGCTCCATCGCGAAGGCTGAAGCTGACGGTATGCCGATTCCTATTACGGGTATGGTAAGCGTGCCCAACGCTTCCGCCACCAAGGGCTCTCTGGCCGGTAACAAAGGCAATGTGCTCAATATGGGATATATTCTTGGCTCCACTGCCTACAAGTTATTCACCAATACTGACGATGAAGAGTCGCTCAAGAATGTCCAGTATTATTCTCTGATGTCCACCAAGCTTAACGGCACTATTGCCCTGAGCTATTCAGGCTACCGTTTCGGCGTCTCCGTCCGCTGCGTGAAGGACTCCGCCGCCCCTGCCGACGCCGTGGAGGAGTAATTCCCCCGGCACGGCGCTTCGACAAGCTCAGCGACCGCGGTTCCCGAGCCTGTCGAAGCAACAAAGCCTGCGGCCCCCGAGCCTGTCGAAGCAACAAAGCCTGCGGCCCCCGAGCCTGTCGAAGCAACAAAGCCTGCGGCCCCCGAGCCTGTCGAAGCAACAAAGCCTGCGGCCCCCGAGCCTGTCGAAGCAACAAAGCCTGCGGCCCCCGAGCCTGTCGAAGCAACAAAGCCTGCGGCCCCCGAGCCTGCGGTTGCTGAGCTTGTCGAAGCATCGAGGGGCGGCAGGCTTTTGCGTCCCGCTCCCCGAACGGCCCCCGACTGCAAAATATTATTACAAAGTGAAATACATTTGTAAAATAAGGCATTGAAAAACATCAGAATATGTAAAATAGGGCATTGAAAAATCAAGAAAAATGTCGAATAAGGCGTTTTTGCCGGATTCATTATGTATCTTGATGGAGTTTTTTGTCGCTGCTGTCCGACGGGGCTGAATCATCCGGCGGCCCGCTGCGGTTGCTGAGCTTGTCGAAGCATCGAGGGGCGCATCCAACCCTGAATGTTTGTTTCAAACCAAAAACTTGCTAACTTTGGGATTGGACAAAAAATGCAGGATATGGAGGCAAAGCAGATACGCTATCCTATAGGGATACAGACATTCAGCGACATCATCGAGGGAGAATATTTCTACATCGACAAGACCGGCTATGTCCACGAACTGGCGGACAAATACAGATATGTCTTCCTGAGCCGCCCGCGCCGTTTCGGCAAATCCCTCCTATCCTCCACCTTCCACAGCTACTTCGCCGGCGAGAGCAAACTCTTCGCCGGACTCAAAGCCGGTGAACTCCGCACCGACTGGCCCAAGCATCCTGTATTCCACTTCGACATGTCCACCGCCAAGCACACGAGCGAAAGTGAACTCCTCAGCGAACTCGACCTCAAGCTCAGCCGTTACGAAGCCGTCTATGGCAAGGGCGAAGGCGAAATCGAAGTCAACCAGCGCCTCGAAGGCCTTGTCCGCAGGTCAGTGGAGCAGACCGGAGAGAAGGCCGTCATCATCATAGACGAATATGACGCCCCCCTGCTGGACGTGATGGGCGACCGGGATCGTCTCGCCCCTATGCGTCAGATAATGAGAAACTTCTACAGTCCCATCAAGAGCCTCTACCCGAACCTGCGCTTCGTCTTCATCACCGGCATCAACAAGTTCGCCCAGCTCAGCATATTCAGCGAACTCAACAACCTGATGAACATCTCGATGATGCCTCAGTACTCCGCCGTCTGCGGCATCTCGCAGGCTGAACTCGAGACTCAGATGCAGGAGCCTGTACGGACTATGGCCGCAAAGCTCGGGATGAGCTGCGAACAGACTCTGCAGGAACTCAAGCGCAACTACGACGGCTACCATTTCTGCGCCCAGTCTGAAGATGTCTACAACCCGTTCAGCCTGATTAAAGCGCTGGATGCCTGTGACTTCCGAAGCTACTGGTTCGATACGGGCACCCCAACCCACCTGCTTGAGCGTTTGCGCTGCTCCGACATAGACGAGACTGCCCTTGACAATATGCCTATGGTCCCGGAGTCGGATTTCGATATTTCGCCGGAGATCAGCGACAATGTCCTCCCGGTACTTTATCAGACCGGATACCTTACCATCAAGGATTATGACCGCGAGCTTCAGCTCTACACCCTCGGCTACCCCAACAGGGAAGTCAAGATAGGTTTTACCCAGGGGCTTCTTTCACAGTACAGGAGCCGGCAGATGACAGGAGGCGGCTTCGTCGCCAAATTCTACGCTTCGATGTACCACCGCGACCTTGACACAGCCCTCTCCCTGATGCGGTCTTTCCTCGCCGGCATCCCCTATGACCTTGAGAACAAGACCGAAAAACACTTCCAGACCATCATCTACCTGATATTCTCCCTGCTTGGCTACTACACCCGCGCCGAAGTCAAGTCCGCCGCCGGGCGGGCTGACGCGGTCTGCTGGACCAGGGACAGAATTTATGTATTCGAGTTCAAGGTGGACGGATCCGCCGGGGAGGCCCTGAGCCAGATTGACGACAAGGGCTACCTGATACCGTATGCCGCCGACAGTGCAGACTTCTCCCTGCAACTCGTCAAGGTCGGAGTCAATATCTCCACCGCCACCCGCACCCTCGATGACTGGAAAATAAACATATCCTAATGGCAACACTAGACAGGAGCCGCCAGGCGGCAAAGGCCTTCGCGGAGCAATGGGCCGGCAAGGGCTACGAGAAGGGGGAGACACAGCGCTTCTGGCTCTCCCTGCTCCACAATGTCTTCGGGGTCGAGGACCCTACGCAGATGATGGAGTTCGAGCTCCCCGTCAAGACCATCCTCAAGGACAGGGGCGCCGACTTCATCGACGCCTACATCCCCTCCACCCGCGTGCTCATAGAGCAGAAAGGCTCCCACATCGACCTCAGCGCCAAGGCCCGCCAGAGCGACGGGACTGTGCTCACCCCCTACCAGCAGGCGCGCCGCTATGCCGGCGGGCTGCCGCACTCCAGCTCCCCGAGATGGATAGTCGTCTGCAACTTCTCCAGCTTCGAAGTCCACGACATGGAGTACCCCGACGCCGCCCCGGAAGTCATCCTCCTCTCCGAACTCGAGCGCGAATGGCACCGCCTCTCCTTCCTTGTGGACAATGACAATGTGCACCTTCGCAAAGAGCTGGAAGTCAGCATCAAAGCGGGAGAAATCGTGGGCGTCCTCTACGACAGGCTGCTTGCCCAGTACCGCGACCCTTCCTCCCCGGAGAGCCAGAAATCGCTCAACAAGCTCTGCGTCCGTCTCGTCTTCTGCCTCTATGCCGAGGACGCCGGCCTCTTCGGAAGCAAGGACATGTTCCACGACTATATGCAGCGCTTCTCCGCCCGCGACTTCCGCAGGGCGCTCATCGACCTCTTCGCCACCCTGGACACCCGTCCCGGGGAGCGCGACGCCTATATGGACGAGGACCTCGCCGCTTTCCCCTATGTCAACGGGGGAATGTTCGCGGGCGAGATAGAGATACCGCACATCGACGAGGAAATCCGCAGTCTCATCC
Organism: bacterium; assembly: GCA_963588685.1. GTDB lineage: Bacteria > Bacteroidota > Bacteroidia > Bacteroidales > UBA932 > Cryptobacteroides. Next base: position 2,246 of record CAVAID010000040.1, on the reverse strand, counting down.
TCCAGCGCGCCTCCGATGACTTCGACTGGAGCCTCATCTCCCCGACGATTTTCGGGGCCGTATTCGAGAGCACCCTCAACCCGGAGACCCGCCGTTCGGGCGGAATGCACTACACCAGCATCGAGAACATCCACAAGGTGATAGACCCGCTCTTCCTCGACTCGCTTCGCTCTGAACTCGCTGACATCAAATCCGTTACGGTGACGAAGACCCGCCGCGAACGCGCTCTTGCCTTTCAGGACAGGCTCGCCGCTCTGCGCTTCTTCGACCCGGCCTGCGGCAGCGGCAACTTCCTCACCGAGTCCTACACCTGCCTGCGCCGCCTGGAGAACGAGGCCCTGCGCATCATCTACGGCGCGGACCGCGTCATCGGCGAACTGGCGGACCCTATCAAGGTCAGCATCAATCAGTTCTACGGAATAGAGATCAACGATTTCGCCTGCTCCGTGGCGCAGACCGCACTCTGGATAGCCGAGAGCCAGATGATGATGGAGACCGACGAGATAGTCGGCTACTCGATTGACCCGCTCCCGCTCAAGACCTACACCAACATCCGCGAAGGCAACGCCCTCCGCCTCGACTGGAATTCCGTCGTCCCCGCGGAGGAACTGGATTATATTATGGGGAACCCGCCGTTTGTGGGTGCGCGCATAATGTCAAAGGAGCAGAAGGACGATGTCATCGCCACCTTCGGCGCGAAATGGCACGGCGTCGGCGACCTCGACTATGTAAGCTGCTGGTACAAGAAAGCCGCAGACTACATCGCCTCCTACCCGATCCGCTGCGCCCTCGTTTCAACCAACTCCGTTACCCAGGGCGCGCTTGTCGCCAATCTCTGGAAACCTTTGATGGACAGTGGAATACATATTGACTTCGCCTGGAGAACTTTCCGCTGGGACAGCGAGGCCAGCAGCAAAGCCCATGTCCACTGCGTAATCGTCGGCTTCAGCCGCGTGGCATCTTCTTCCCCTAAACGGATATACGAATACACGGACAAAGAATCGGAAAAGAAGAACGAATTCACGGTAACGGAAGTCGCAAATATAAACGGTTATCTTATTGATGCGCCAAATGTTTTTGTAGATAGCCGCTCTAAATCATTGTGCGATATTCCATATATGACTAAGGGCAGCCAGCCGACAGATAATGGAAATCTTATAATCGAAGCTGAAGATTATGATGATTTTATTAAGAAAGAGCCCCGAGCTATAAAGTTTGTCCATCCTTTTGTTGGTGCCCAGGAATTTCTGAACAACGAAAAGCGATGGTGTCTTTGGCTTGTCGGTGCTTCTCCTGCTGAACTAAAGGCTATGCCAGAAGTAATGAAGAGGATTGAGGCGGTGCGTGAGTTTAGATTGAAGAGCACGAAGAAAGCTACAAGGGATAAAGCAGCTTCTCCTTCTTTGTTTGATGAGAGAAGGACTTCCGATACCGACTTTATTATTGTGCCGTCAGTCAGCTCCGAAAGGAGGGAGTATGTGCCGATGGGTTTTGTGGACAGCAATACCATTGCCTCCAACCTTGTTCTCATCATCCCCGACGCCACCCTCTACCACTTCGGCGTCCTCGAATCCTCCCTCCACATGGCCTGGATGCGCGCCGTCTGCGGCCGCCTCAAGAGCGACTACCGCTACTCCAAGGACATAGTTTACAACAACTTCCCCTGGCCCGCAGCTTCGCTGCCTTATAATGGGGCTCCGCCCCAAACCCCTGCGGCGCTCAAGTCGCTTTCCGACTTTTGCACGCAAAAGTCCCGCGACCGCGCCGGTGCTCTGATGAGCACTTCTAGTCAAACCATTCAGCCGAATGGACTTCAGTCGGTCCCCGAGCCTGTCGAGGGACCAGCGACCGAGCCATCAAGCGGCGCTTCGACTCTCTCAGACCGCAACGGTCGAGCCGGTCGAGGGGCCGAAATCCCAGCGAACTACCCAACTCTCACCCCAGAGCACAAGGCCCGGATCGAGCAGACCGCCCGCGCCATCCTCGACGCCCGCGCCCTCCATCCCGAGAGCAGCCTCGCCGACCTCTATGACCCGCTCACGATGCCGCCTGAACTCCGCCGCGCCCACCGCGCCAACGACGCCGCCGTCCTCGCCGCCTACGGCTTCCCGCAAGACGCCCCCGAGCCCGACCTCGTCTCCCGCCTCTTCGCCCTCTACCGCCTCCTTACCGCCTAGCGCCCGCCAGGATCCTGACCGGATTTCTGCGAAATGCGGCCATGACATTGTGCTGTATAGCGCGCAGAA
>CAVAID010000039.1:0-19437 GCA_963588685.1 bacterium | reverse complement strand
GTTCTGAATAAAATCAAAAGGAATATGGTCATACAGCTTTGAACCAGTCCCCGCAAGCTGTGACCGGCCATTTCTCCCGCTTCTTTCATGGCAAATCTTGAATTTGCGTAAATATAGGAATTTTTCGTGGCATATCCCGGCCCCTCGTGGCGCTTCGACAGGCTCAGCGACCGCCTCCTCGGCACTCGACCCCTCGACAGGGGCGGGGGGGGGGGAAGCTATTCCCTCTTGAGGGTCAGGGACGGGTTCTCGGTGGCGGCGCGCCAGCTGCGGGCGATGACCACGGCCACGGTAATGGCGAGGGTCAGCAGGAGCGCGAGGACGAATACCCACGGACAGATAGGCACCTTATAGGCGAAGCCTTCCAGGTAGCGGCTGACTATCAGCCAGCTGAGCGGGGTGGCCAACACGAAGCAGATCAGCACTATGCGCACGAATTCCGCGCAGAACATCCTGAGAATCTCGGCCACTGACGCGCCGTTGACGCGCCTTACGCCAATCTCCTTGCGCCTGTGCTCGGTCTCGAACATCACAAGCCCGAAGACTCCCATCAGCGAAATGATGATGGCAAGCACGCTGAAGAGCGTGATAAGCGTGGAGAGCTTGGACTCCGACTCATACTGGCTCTGCACCTGGTCGGAGAAGAGCTGCACATCAATGGCATCGCTGGAGACGGAAGGATCAATCTCCGATACCACGGAGGCGATATAAGAGCGCAGGGCTCCGATATCGGAATTCTTCTCGGTGCGGACAATCAGGGTGCGGCAGTTGCGCCACGGGTTCTTGCCGAATATATAGAAGCAGAACGGGGTGATGTCGCTGCGCAGCGAGCGGAAGTTGAAGTCGCGGCAGAAGCCCACGATGTCGGTGGCGGTGTCGGTATGGCCCTGCATTTTGTCCTCAAGGCTCAGGCCGAACTGGCGTTTCGCCGCCTCGTTGAATATGAAGACTCCGTTCTCGCACTGCTCATCGGCCCGTGTGAAGTCGCGTCCCTCGACTACAGGTATTCCCATGACCTGCAGGAAGTTCCAAGACACCGGGTAGCACTGGAAGGAAATCTGTTCGCCCTTGAACATACGGCCCCAGCCCATACGGCTCTCCCGGACTACATTGCCGTCGCCCCAGGTAACTGCCTTGATCTGAGGGTTCTCGAGCAGACGGGACTCTACCGTGGCGGCGGATTTGGCTGCGGCATTGGTTACCCTCGCGGAGAGCAGGCATTCGCGGTCAAATCCCATATCGTGGTGGAGCATATAGCTGCGCTGCAGGCTGACGAAGCTCGCACAGATGATGAGCGAAATGGAAATCAGGAACTGCAGGCCCACGAGGATGTATCTGAACGCACGGCCCTTCCCGCTCGCACCGAACGAGCCCTTGAGGGCGAGCGCCGGGGAGAAGGAGGTAATGTAAAATGCCGGATAGAGGCTCGCCACTACAGAAAGCGCCAGACCGAGACCGACGGTAAACAGGGCAACGCCAGGGTTGCTCCCGAATCCGACAGGGCAGGAAATCAGCGAGGCGAGAGGGCTGCCCGCAAAGAGCAGAACCACCGCAGCGGCAAACACTAGCGAGACGACAACCATCAGCAGCGCATCGAGCACATTGTCCATAATGAGACTCGCCCTGGAGGCGCCCAGCACCTTGCGGGTGTTGACGGAGTGGATCCGGAGCGGCACGAGCGCGAAGAAGAAGTTGATGAAGTTGATGAACGCAATCACTATCACGAGGATGGCCACCGCGAGCAGGGTCATCGTGGTGCTGCGCGTCCCGGTGGCGCCCGGAGCATGGTTGACGGTCTCGTCGAAATAGCTCTCGGTCAGCGGGACGAGGTGCAGGGCGTAGGTTTCCTCAATCTCTTTCCGCTCCTCGTCGGACACGGTCTCGCCCTCAAGCACAAATTCGCACACGGCATCGCCGCCATCCTTCTCAAGCTGCTCGCGGGAGACTCCCGGGGCTGCCTTGACGAAGTAGTTGTAGCTCCATTCGTTCCAGTCGTCGATACACTCGTCGCCGATGGCTGAGAAAATGTCGAAACTGTCGAGGTCGGTGTTGCGCGGAGCGTCCTTATACACCGCTACTACACTGATGCGCCTGATAATGCCGGCGCCATAGTCGAGGATTGCGCTGCTGCCCGGCTGCAAGCCTAAGCGGCGCGCAGCGGATTCACTGACGGCGAAGGTGCTGCCGTTCCTCAACTCGTCCCACGAACCGGAGACCAGCTCCACCCCGAGGGCCTGCGCCGTGTCAGGGTTGAGGGAGGACGCCTTTATCTCTACGCCAGGGTCAGTTGCCTGCGGCTCGGCTCCATCCTTGCCGACAATAAGGTTTATCGGGTCGCCGCGCAGGTAGCCGACGCCGCCCGCTTCGATGCCGGAGCAGGCACTTATCATATGCTCAAAAGGCGGGCGGCTTACCCAGGCGAGGTATTTACCCTCGGTGTACCAGTCCGGCACGCTGACGATATATATCCTCTCAGCATCCTTGATGCCACGGTTGTAGCTCAGGTCGTGGTGGACCTGTACCAGGATTATGTACAACGCGGCGAATGCGGCCGTCATCCCCAGGATGTTGAGGACGGCTGACAGGGAATTGCCGAGCCTGCGCCTTTTGAACAGATTCATAATAAAAATTTACAGTTCGTTCTTTACGTCGCTGACGATCTGACCGTCGAAGAGGTCGATGGTGCGCTGTGCGACTGCGGCGTCCCTCTGGGAGTGGGTCACCATTACGATGGTCGTGCCCTCGGCATTGAGCTCGCTGAGCAGGTCCATCACTTCCTTACCGTTCTTGGAGTCGAGGTTACCGGTAGGCTCATCGGCGAGGATCAGCTTAGGTCCGGCCACTACTGCACGCGCGATGGCGACTCTCTGCTGCTGACCTCCGGAGAGCTGCTGCGGGAAGTGCTGGGCACGGTGGCTGATGTTCATGCGCTTCATTATCTCGGTAACCTTGGCCTTGCGCTCGGAAGCGGAGATGTTGAGGTAGCGGAGAGGGAGCTCGATGTTCTCATAGACGTTGAGCTCGTCGATAAGGTTGAAGCTCTGGAAGACGAAGCCGATGTTGCCCTTGCGGAACTTTGTGCGCTCCTTCTCTTTGAGAGAGGCAACTTCCTGGCCCAGAAGCTCATAGGAGCCGGAGGTAGGGTTGTCGAGGAGGCCCAGGATGTTGAGCAGGGTGGACTTGCCGCAGCCTGAAGGGCCCATGATGGCGACGAATTCGCCGTCCTTGATTTCGAATGATACGCCGTTGAGCGCGGTGGTCTCGATTTCTTCAGTCCTGAAGACCTTCGAGAGGTTGGTGACTTTAATCATATCTGTCTGTTTGTCTTTAGTTTCTGCAGAGGATATGAGCCATCTTCGTGCCAAAGTTCTTTAGCGATTGGCTATCAATGATTTATATTTTTGCGCGGGGCGGTAAAATGTAAAGAAATTTTACATTCGCTGTAAAGAAATTTTACACAAAAAAAGAGAAGCTGCATCGCTGCATCTTCTCTCATTTGAGCGGAAAACGGGACTCGGACCCGCGACCTCAACCTTGGCAAGGTTGCGCTCTACCAACTGAGCTATTTCCGCAATCTTCCCGCCGCTATCGGCTTGGGACTGCAAATATATGCAGTTTTTTTGTTTCCGCAAAATTTTATTCGGAAATTTTGTGCCCGGGGCCGGACTCGAACCGGCACATCTTTAGAGGATAATGGATTTTGAGTCCATCGCGTCTACCAATTCCGCCACTCGGGCTGGGGGAACTGTCCCGAATCCGCCGCGGAAAACTCCGCCGAGCGCCTCAAAACAGCATCGTGGAGTGCAAAGGTATCCAAAAAACGCGATTAATCAAAAATCATTAGTAAATTTGGCCCTGCTCCGGCAAAAACGGGACCCGGCAAAGCAAAAACGGCAGGCAAAATCGGCAAGGCAAAACCGGCGGCAGCAGGACGACAATATGAACAACACCAACATCTTCGTAATATACGACCGCAACGTGGCGGACTTCGCGCTCGGGCTCGCCGAGGGCAGGCCAGCGCTTGCCATCACCGCCGACGAGGAGCACAAGACGATGGACAGCATCCTCGAAATCTGCCGCTGGCTGCTCTCCGAAGGCGCCGACCGCAACGCGATAGTCTATGCAGTCGGCGGAGGCGTGACCACGGATATGGTCGGATTCGCCGCCAGCATCTACAAGCGCGGAGTCAGATACATCAACTACCCGACCACCCTGCTAAGCCAGGTGGACGCGGGCATAGGCGGCAAGACCGGGGTCAACCTCGACTCCTACAAGAACATGCTCGGCGTCATCCGCTTCCCTGCCGACACCCGCATCTGCCCCGACACGCTCAAGACCCTGCCGGACAGGGAGTTGCGCTCCGGGGCCGCAGAACTCCTCAAGACCTTCATCATCGAAGACAAGGGCGGAGGCTACCGCCGCGCAGTGGAAGCCCTCTCCGGCGACAAGCCTGACTTCAAGGCCCTCGGCCCGCTCGTGCAGGCAGCCGCCGACATCAAGCGCCGCATAGTCGAAAAAGACCCCTACGAAGAAGGCCTGAGACGCAAGCTCAACCTCGGACACACCTTCGCCCACGCCGTAGAGTGGTATCAGCACACCCACGGCACGCCCAATCCGATGACCCACGGAGAGGCCGTGGCCGCAGGCATCATCCGCGCCGCGCAGCTCTCCGAGAAGCTCGGCATCGCAGCCCCCGGACTCGCCGCAGACCTCATCCGAGACTTCCGCGCCTGCCACCTGCCGACCGAACTCCCCTGCCCCGAAGAAGCCCTGGAGCAGGCCATCTGGAAGGACAAGAAGGCCGAGAACGGCATCATCCACTTCCTGCTGATAAAGAAAATCGGAAAAGTGATAATCAAAGACCTCAATGATCTGCACTAGCATACAGAACAAGACCTACGCGGAGATACTCGAAATCCTCGCCTCCCCGCAGACCGAAATGGCGGAAATCCGCCTCGACCGCTGCCCCCTCAGCCCCGAAGAGATTGAAGACCTCTTCGGCAACTCCGACACGCCGCTCGTAGCCACCTGCCGCATCGACGAAGTAGGGGAAGCGGCCACCGAAAAGCTGCTCCGGATGGCGATAGAAGCGGGAGCGCGCTTCGCCGACCTCGAAATCGACGCCCCTTCTGCCTTGAGCAAATCGTTCCGCTCGCTCTGTCAGAAGCACGGCACGGAAATCATCCGCTCCTACCACGACTTCGACTCCACCCCGGACGACGAGATGCTCCAGATGGTGCTCGCCCGCTGTTTCCGCTACGGCGCTGACATCGCCAAGATTGCCGTCAAGTGCAACAGACCCGAGGACGCGGCGCGTGTAGAATCCCTGTATTCCATTGTCCTTGAGGGCATTCCGTCCATGCAGGGCAGGCTCCTCGCCTTCGGGATGGGAGAGGCGGGACGCAACTCCCGGATAGAATGTCTGCGCCGCGGCGCGCCGTTCAGCTATGCCGCGCTCAGCGAAGAAGAAGCCACCGCCCCCGGCCAGTGGACAGTGCAGGAGATGCGCGAAGCCGTTTACGGAGAATTCCGGGGCTACAACGCCGAAGGCATCAGCGTGCCTGCATCCAAGAGCTTCGCACAGAGGGCGATAATCGCCGCCGCACTGGCTGAAGGCCGCTCCACGCTGAGCGGATACACCCCCTGCGGCGACTCGCAGTCCGCAATCGAAGCCGCCCGCCAGCTCGGCGCCAAAGTCGAGGAAAACGGCGACACGCTCACCATAACCGGCACGGGCGCGACCCCCGGCAGCCTCGATGTAAGCAGCATAAACACAGGAGAATCCGGCCTTCTCACCCGCCTGCTGATACCGGTGCTCGCAGCTGCCGGCAAGGGCGCATTTACGGTGGAAGGCAAGGGCACGCTGCTGCGCAGGCCGCTCAGCGGCGCCTCAGAAATAATGGCAGCCTACGGAGTACTCCTCACCAACGCCGAAGACAAACCGGGACGCGAACTCTATGTGCCCCTGCAGGTCAAGGGTCGGCTCATACCCGGCACGGCGGAAGTCCCCGGCAGCGGCGGTTCGCAGCTGATCTCCGGCCTGCTGATGGCCCTGCCGCTCTGTGCGGAAGACTCATCCCTGCACGTCAGCGAGCCGAAAAGCATCCCGTACATGTACATAACCCTCGATGTGCTGCGCCACTTCGGAGTCAAGACGCGCAGCGAGATGGAGGGCGACGCAGAGATGCTTGAGAACGAGGACTGGTCATACTGCTCCGGCATCAATTTCAATATCCGCGGCAGGCAGAGATACCGCGCGGCGAACTTCGAAATCGAGCGGGACTGGAGCGCGGCGGCCAACTTCCTCGTGGCGGGAGCGCTCTACGGTTCGGCGGAAATCCTCGGCCTGGACACCAAATCCCTGCAGGCCGACCTCGCGATAATCGACATCCTGGTGGAAGCGGGAGCCGTGGTCTCCCAGCTCGAGGACGGCAGCATCTGCGTCTGCAAAGCCCCGCTGGAGGCCTTTGAACGCGACCTCAGCAACGCCCCGGACCTCTTCCCAATCACGGCCGTGCTGGCCGCATTCTGCGCGGGAGAGAGCAGGATTTCCGGCGTGGGCAGGCTCTGGGCCAAGGAGTCCGACCGCGCCGCGTCGATAGTGGAGATGCTGGAAAAGATGGGAGTGGAAGTCAGGGTCGAAGGCGACGATATGCTCATCTGCGGCGAGTCCCTGAGCTCCAGGATGCTGGGCGGCAGGAGGCTGCACGGCGGAGAATACAGTTCGCACCACGACCACCGCATGGTAATGGCACTCAAGGTCGCAGCCATGGCCGCAGACTCGCCTGTCATAATCGACGACGAGGAGTGCGTGGGGAAATCGTTCCCGGAATTCTCTCTGAATTAGTCGCTTGAGCCTCCCACGAGATCGAGAATCTCGGAGGTTATCTTCTGCTGGCGGCCCTTGTTGTATTCGAGCGTCAACTCGGAAAGGAGGTCCTCGCCGTTGTCGGTGGCCGCCTGCATCGCTATGGTGCGCGCGGCGTGTTCAGCCGCGGCCGAGTCCAGCACGGCGGCGTAGAACTTCAGGCAGATCATCTGCGGGAGCATCTTCTCCGCAATGGTCGCGGCGTCCGGCTCGAAGATATAGTCCTCCTCGCGGCCGGCGGTCTCCGAAGAGCCCGCGACTTCCGGCTCATAAGGCAGATACGACTCCACGGTAGGCTTCTGTACCGCGGTGGAGATGAAGCGGTTATAGACCAGAAGCACCTTGGAGAATTCGCCCTTGGCGTACCTCTCCATCAGCTTGCGCGCCAGCGCGGAAGAGCCGTCGTAGCTCGCGTGCGCGACGAGATCGTTGTAGTCCGCCTCGGGGGTGTAGCCGGCCTTCTTGACGGCATCGGCACATTTGCGCCCGAGCGGGAAATATACTATTGACGGGTATTTCTTACGGAGTTCCAGCGCGGTGCGGATCACATTGGCGTTGAACCCGCCGCAAAGGGAGGAATTGGAGGAAATCACGACCACGGCGACAGGCGCATCCGCCGCCTCGGAACGCTCTTCCTGCCGGGTCGGACCCACCGTCGAAAGTATCTCCCCGAGGGCATCGGCATACGGCCTCATACCCTCGATAACCTTCTGAGCCTTGCGCAGTTTGGCGGATGCCACGAGCTTCATCGCCGAAGTGATTTTCAGCGTGCTGCGCACCGAACCGATACGGTCCTTTATTTCCCGTAAGGATGACATGTTTATGCCTTGTTGATGAACTCACATATTTCGTGCGCTTCCTTGCGGATTACCGCGTCTGCATCTTCAGGGATGCGGCCGGCTTCAAGCTCGGCGAGCAGCTCCTTGTGGGAAGTGCGCATAGAGTCGAGGAAATGGGTCTGGAATTCTTCCACCTTCTCCACCGGGATGTCGGCCATGAGGCCGTGCGTGCCGCAGTAGAGGATGGCCACCTGCTCCCCGACGCCCATCGGGCTGTACTGAGGCTGCACGAGCAGGCGCTCGTTCTTGCGGCCCTTGTCGAGGGTCATCGCGGTCACCTTGTCCATATCGGAGGAGAACTTGGTGAACGACTCCAGCTCGCTGAACTGGGCCTGGTCTATCTTGAGGGTTCCGGCCACCTTCTTCATCGACTTCACCTGGGCCGCGCCGCCGACACGCGATACGGAGATACCCACGTTGATGGCAGGGCGGAAACCGGCGTTGAAGAGGCTCGGCTCCAGATATATCTGACCGTCGGTAATGGAAATCACATTGGTCGGGATGTAGGCGGATACATCGCCCGCCTGGGTCTCGATGATAGGGAGCGCCGTGAGGGAACCGCCAGCTTTGACCTTGCCTTTGAGGCAGGCAGGGAGGTCGTTCATCTTCTCGGCGACTTCCTGCTGGCTGATAATCTTGGCAGCGCGCTCCAGCAGACGGGAGTGCAGGTAAAATACATCGCCCGGGTAGGCTTCACGTCCGGAAGGTCGGCGCAGGATGAGGGAGACCTCACGGTATGCGACGGCCTGCTTGGAGAGGTCGTCATAGACCACGAGCGCGTGGCGGCCCGTGTCACGGAAATATTCTCCTATGGCTGCTCCGGCGAACGGCGCGAAATACTGCAGCGCTGCAGGGTCGGCTGCGGTGGCGGCCACTACCACGGTGTAGTCCATCGCCCCCTTGGAGCGGAGGGTCTGCACTATGGATGCGACGGTGGAACCTTTCTGGCCCACAGCCACATAGATACAGTAAACCGGCTTGCCCTTGAGGAACCCGGAGCGCTGGTTGATGATGGTGTCGATGGCTATCGCCGTCTTGCCGGTCTGACGGTCGCCGATGATGAGCTCACGCTGGCCGCGGCCGATAGGTATCATTGAGTCAATGGCTTTCAATCCGGTCTGGAGCGGTTCGGTGACCGGCTCGCGGAAGATGACTCCTGGGGCCTTGCGCTCGATAGGCATATCGACAGTCTCGCCCTTGATGGAGCCCAGGCCGTCGAGAGGTGAACCGATAGGGTCCACTACCCTGCCCAGCAGGCCCTCGCCCACCGGGATGCTGGCAATCCTGCCGAGCCTGTGTACCCGCATTCCCTCCTTGACCTGATCGGTCGGGCCGAGGAGCACCGCTCCCACATTGTCCGCCTCGAGGTTCATCGCCACGGCCTTGACGCCGCTCTCGAACTCGAGCAGTTCGCCCGCTTCGACATTGACAAGGCCATAGACGCGGGCCACGCCGTCGCTGACGGTCAGCACATAGCCGACCTCTTCGTACTGAAGCGAATTGTCAACGCCCTTCAGCTCATTGAGGAGAATCTCGGATATCTCGCTCGCCTTTATTGAATTCTGTGCCATTAAACTATTCTGTTGTTTTGTTTTATGAACTGCCTGCGGATTGTCTCGATCTGGCTGCGGACACTCGCGTCAAGCACATAGTCGTCCACCGCGACCACGAATCCCCCCAAGAGGGACGGATCCACGGAGGTCTCGAAGATGAGCTTGCAGCCGAAGCGGTCCTCCAGCAGCTTGCGCAGCTTCTCCTCCAGCCCGGGAGCGGGTACGGAGGTGGTAAGTTTCGCGAGACTGATCCCCTTGGAGCGGTAGTACATCGTGACGAATGAATGCAGGATGAAGCGCACATCCCCGATGCGCCCGTTCTTGGCGAGCAGGGCGACGAAGCGCTCCAGCTCCGGCTCAAGCTTCGCGGGGACATTGTCCGGGGATTTGAGTATCTCGCGCACCTGCGCGCACACCCTGTCCCCGCCCCCGGTCTGCTCCACATACATCAGCAGAGCCTTGGCGTATCGTGTGGATATGATTCCCGTATTCATCTAGTTGCTGCTCTTGGATCTGGAGGCCTCATCCACCATCCTGTCGAGCAGAGCGAGCTGCTCGGAGGAGGATTCGAGGTCCTTGCGGACTATCTTCTCGGCCACCTGCACGGATATCAGAGACACCTGGCGGCATACATCGCGCAGGGCGGCCTCCCGCTCGGCTTCAATCTCCGTCTTGGCGCGCTCCACTATCTTGGAGGCTTCCTCCTGGGCCTGCTGGCGGGCGCTCGCGATGATATTGTCGCGCTCGTCTGAGGCCTCCTTGAGGATGCGTCTCTGCTCCTGCCGCGTCTGCTCTATCATCTTGACCTGCTCCGCAGCGAGTCCCTCAAGCTGGGACTGCGCCTCCTGCGCCTTGCGTAGCGAATCCTCGATATGGTCGGAACGCTTCTGCACCATCGAAGTTATGACCGGAAAGCCGAACTTCGCAAGCACGAAGAAGACCGCCCCGAATATCAGGACCATCCAGAAGAGCAGGCCGAAATCAGGTGTAACGAGTGACATGGGCTAGAGTACTGTCAGCAGACAAACGATCACACCGAAGAGGCAGACACCCTCGACGAGGGCGCTGATGATGATGGCCGTAGTACGCAGCTTGCCCTCGATCTCCGGCTGACGGGCAGAAGCCTCCATAAGGGCCTTGCCGATATTGCCGATACCGAGAGCGGCACCGAGTGCGATTATACCCGCGCCGATGGCTCCGCCTACCTTGGCGAGCCCCGCAGCTTCAAGAAGCATTGAAATGAGTAACATATTCTTTGTTTTTAATTGGTTTTACTTTCCGGTTCCTGATGCGCAAGGCCGATGAAGACGGCGGAGAGCATCGTGAATACATAGGCCTGGATGAACGCCACGAGCAGTTCCAGGCAGTCGAGGAATACCCCGAAGAGCACCGCAACCACCGTCATCGAGCCGCTGAGCACGGCACCCATCTTGGCAGTGATGAAGATGACTCCGATAACGGAGAGAATCATTATATGCCCGGCGAGGATGTTGGCGAAGAGTCGTATCATCAGCGAGAACGGCTTGGTGAAGACTCCGATAATCTCCACGACCGGCATTATCGGGATGGCCTTGAGCGCGACAGGCACCTCTGGCCAGAAAATATCCTTGTAGTAGTGCTTGTTGCCGAAGAGGTTGATCATCAGGAAGGTACAGATGGCGAGCACCAGCGTCACGGCGATGTTGCCGGTGATATTGGCACCACCCGGGAATATCGGCAGTATGCCCATCAGGTTGTTTATCAATATGAAGAAGAACGCCGTCAGCAGGTACGGGGCAAATTTCTTATACTCCGGGCCTATGATGTCCTTGATTACATCGTCGTTGATCATCATTATCACCGGCTCCAGCAGGGCCGTGATGCCGGTAGGCTTCTCCTTGAGCACATCGTGCTTGCGGTACCACGCGGCGCAGGAGAGTATCAGAAATACGAGCAGCGCCGAGTCGATGATCAGGCCGAGCACATTCTTCGTGATGGAGATGTCCAGAGGGCGCTTCCCGGTGGCGGCGTTGACGATCTTGCCGTCCGCGTTGAGGGTGTAGCCGTGCTCCGCCATGTGGTTGGACATGAATATGTGCAGGCCGCCGTCAATCACGATGCACGGCAGCGGAATGGCGATTTCCTTGCCCTTGATGGTGGTGATGTGCCACTCGTGGGAGTCGCCGATGTGGCCGAAGATATAGGACTTCATATCGAGCCCGGACTCCTCCTGCTGAGGAGCCTCCGGCGCCGCTGCGCTCTCTTGCGCGCTGAGGCCAAGTGACCCCGCGAAGAGCAGCAGAGATGCGAATATGAGCCTTAAAGCCTTCATCATTTCTCGCCTCCGGATTTGTCGGCTTCCACGCAGGCTGTGACCTTGTCGCCGGCGACTCTCACCACGCCGCTGCGGATGCCGATGTGGTGCTCGGCACTCTCGGCGTCGCGCACGACCACCTCGCCCGCCTCCAGGGTGGAGATGAGCGGGGCGTGCCCCGGGAGCACTTCGAAGCGCCCGGATGTGCCCGGCAGGAACACTGCCAGGGCCGCGCCGCTGTAGAGGGTCTCCTCCGGGGAGATTACCGTCACTATGAACTGCCTGTCCGTCATCGTTATGCTGCCATCGCGAGCATCTGCTCGCCCTTCTTGATAGCGTCTTCTATCGTGCCGACATTGAGGAACGCCTGCTCAGGGATGTGGTCCACTTCCCCGTCGAGTATCATGTTGAAGCCCTTGATGGTGTCGTCGATATCGACCATCACGCCCTTGACGCCGGTAAACTGCTCCGCCACCGCGAACGGCTGGGAGAGGAAACGCTGCACCTTGCGGGCGCGGTTGACCACGAGCTTGTCTTCGTCGGAAAGCTCGTCCATGCCGAGAATGGCGATGATGTCCTGCAGCTCCTTGTTGCGCTGAAGTATCTGCTTGACCCTCTGGGCGGTGTCGTAGTGCTCCTTGCCGACGACATTAGGGTCGAGGATGCGGGAGGTGGACTCCAGCGGATCCACGGCAGGGTAGATGCCGAGAGAGGCGATCTTACGGCTGAGCACGGTGGTTGCGTCGAGGTGGGTGAAGGTGGTGGCCGGCGCAGGGTCGGTCAAGTCGTCCGCAGGCACATAGACCGCCTGTACGGAGGTGATGGAACCGTTCTTGGTGGAGGTGATGCGCTCCTGCATCTGGCCCATCTCCGTGGCAAGCGTAGGCTGGTAGCCCACCGCCGACGGCATACGGCCGAGCAGCGCTGACACCTCGGAACCCGCCTGGGTAAAACGGAAGATGTTGTCGATGAAGAAGAGGATGTCCTTAGGGCCGTCGGAAGTCTTGCTGTCGCGGAATGACTCGGCGAGCGTCAGGCCGGAGAGAGCCACGGAGCTTCTGGCTCCAGGCGGCTCGTTCATCTGGCCGAAGACCATCGCCACCTGCGACTTCTCGAGCTCTTTCCTGTCCACTTTGGAGAGGTCCCAGTGGCCTTCCTCCATGGATTTCTCGAATTCTTCTCCGTATTTGATGACTCCGGACTCTATCATCTCGCGCAGCAGGTCGTTGCCCTCGCGGGTACGCTCGCCCACTCCGGCGAAGACTGAGAATCCGTTATGTTTCTTTGCGATGTTGTTGATGAGCTCCTTGATGAGCACGGTCTTGCCCACTCCGGCGCCGCCGAAGAGTCCGATCTTGCCGCCCTTGAGGTAGGGCTCGAGCAGGTCGATGACCTTGATGCCCGTGTAGAGGACTTCCTGCGAGGTCTTGAGGTCCTCGAACTTAGGAGGTTCGCGGTGGATAGGCAGGGCGTCTTTCATCTCGAGCTCGCCAAGGCCGTCGATGCTGTCGCCAGTGACATTCATCACGCGGCCGCGGATCTGGGAGCCCACAGGCATCTCGATAGGCTGGCCGGTGCTGACAGCTTCAAGCCCGCGGCGCAGACCGTCGGTGGAGTCCATGGCCACACAGCGAACGGTGTCCTCGCCTATGTGCTGCTGGACTTCAATTATGAGTTCGCGGCCGTCGGGGCGCGTTACCTTGAGTGCATCGTGAATGGAGGGGAGATTCTTTGCGTCTTCCGACTTGTCAAAGTCGAAGTGGACATCGACTACAGGTCCGATGATTTGCGAGATGTAAGCTCTTACTTCAGCCATCGCATTTTAGTTTATTATTGCCTTAATATGCAGTTTCAAATATAAGCAATTTCTTACTTCCGCCGCAGCGGAAGCGCAGGAAAAACTGCAAATTCTGAACCAAGCGCCGCGTTTTGTGGTGTTTTTGGATATTTTAAGCGGAATTTATAACTAAAAGGGAACTAAGGACCAACAAAAAAGTCCAGCCGCTGCGCGACTGGACTTTTTGTGGTCCCTGTAGGGCATGATCCTACGACTCCCTGATTATGAGTCAGGTGCTCTAACCAACTGAGCTAAGGGACCGGAGGGCGGTCTAAGTACCGCCCGATATCAGACTTTGATCTCAACCTCTACACCGGAAGGGAGCTCGAGCTTCATAAGAGCGTCAACGGTCTTGGCGTTGGACTCTTCGATGTCGAGAAGCCTGCGGTAAGAATCGAGCTCAAACTGCTCGCGAGCCTTCTTGTTGACGAAGGTGGAGCGGTTGACCGTGAAGATCTTCTTGTTGGTAGGAAGAGGAATCGGACCATTCACCTTCGCACCGGTGGCCTTCACTGTCTCAACGATCTTAGAGGCTGACTTGTCCACCAGCATATGATCGAAAGACTTGAGTTTAATTCTAATTTTCTGACTCATATCAAATGATTTTCTATTCGTGTTAATTATTCGTCGTCAGACGGCAGCTTGTAGCCGCTCTTCTCCACGATATCCTTGGCCATTGCGGCAGGGACCTCAGCGTAGTGGTCGAATGACATGGTGCTGGTCGCACGGCCTGAAGACAGGGTACGGAGCACGGTCACATAACCGAACTGCTCGGAGAGCGGCACGAATGCCTTGACGATACGGGCGCCGTTGGAGGTTGAGTCCATAGCGACAATCTGACCGCGGCGACGGTTGAGGTCACCGACGATATCTCCCATATAGTCCTCCGGGGTCACTACCTCAAGGTTCATGATAGGCTCGAGGATAACCGGGTGGCACTTAGGGCAGGCGTGGCGGAATGCCATGCGGGCCGCAAGTTCGAATGACAGCTGGTCAGAGTCCACAGGGTGGAAGGAACCGTCGATGAGGGTCACCTTGAGTGAAGGCACCTCATAGCCTGCGAGCACGCCGTTGGCCATAGCGGCCTCGAAGCCCTTCTGCACGCAAGGGATGAATTCCTTAGGGATATTGCCTCCCTTGACCACATTCTCGAACTGAAGTCCGGTCTTGCCCTCGTCTGCAGGTCCGATCTCAACGATGATGTCAGCGAACTTACCGCGGCCGCCGGTCTGCTTCTTGAAGACTTCGCGGTGCTGGTAAGAGGTGGTGACAGCCTCCTTGTAGTTGACCTGAGGGGCACCCTGGTTGATCTCGACTCCGAATTCGCGGCGCAGACGGTCGACGATGATGTCGAGGTGGAGCTCACCCATACCGCTGATGACGGTCTGACCCGTGTCAGGGTCGGACTTGACGGTAAAGGTAGGGTCCTCTTCCGCGAGCTTTGAGAGCGCGATGCCGAGTTTGTCGAGGTCCTTCTGGGTCTTAGGCTCCACTGCGATACCGATTACCGGATCAGGGAACTCCATTGACTCGAGGGAGAACTTGTTGCCTTCGGCGCAGATCGTATCACCGGTGCGGAGATCCTTGAATCCCACTGCAGCGCAGATATCTCCGGCCTCCACGAACTCGATAGGGTTCTGGTGGTTGGAGTGCATCTGGTACAGACGCGCAACCCTCTCTTTCTTGCCGGAACGGGTGTTATAGACATAAGAACCGGCATCGAGATGGCCTGAATACACTCTGACATATGCGAGACGGCCCACGAACGGGTCGGTGGCAATCTTGAAGACGAGACCGCAGAACGGTGCGTCGGCAGCCGGCTTGAGTTTAACCTCGTCACCGGTGTTGAGGTCGGTGGCCTTGGTGTCGCCGATGTCGAGCGGAGACGGGAGATAGCGCATCACTGCGTCCAGAAGGAACTGGACTCCCTTGTTCTTGAATGACGAACCGCAGCAGGCAGGTACGATCTGCATCGCGATGGTCCCCTTGCGGAGAGCGGCGATGATCTCCTCGTCCGTGATGGACTCCGGAGCCTCGAAGTACTTGTCCATCAGAGCGTCGTCGCATTCGGCGGCGGCCTCTACAAGCTTGTCCCTCCAGAGAGCGACTGCATCCTGCATATCTGCAGGCACGTCCTTGATCTCGTAGTTTACAAGCTCCTCACCGGAATCATAGTAGATGGCCTTCTTGGCAATCAGGTCAACGATTCCCTGGAACTTCTCCTCTGAGCCGATAGGGAGACAGATCGGCACGGCGGTAGCGCCGAGCTTGGTCTTGATCTCCTCCACGCAGGCGAGGAAGTCCGCACCTACACGGTCCATCTTGTTGACATACGCAATCTTAGGGACGTGGTACTTGTCCGCCTGACGCCATACGGTCTCAGACTGAGGCTGTACCCTTCCCACAGCGCAGAATGTAGCAACTGTGCCGTCAAGAACTCGGAGCGAACGCTCCACCTCAACAGTGAAATCCACGTGGCCCGGAGTGTCGATCAGGTTGATCTGGTAAACATCGCCGTTGTAGTGCCAGAACGCCGTGGTGGCGGCTGACGTGATGGTGATACCCCTCTCCTGCTCCTGGACCATCCAGTCCATGGTAGCTGCACCTTCGTGAACCTCACCTATCTTGTGGGTCTTGCCGGTGTAGTAGAGGATACGCTCCGACGTGGTAGTCTTGCCGGCATCGATGTGGGCCATGATGCCGATGTTCCTTGTGTATTTAAGATCTCTTTTTGCCATCTGACGCAATCAACTAAAAACGAAAGTGTGCGAATGCCTTGTTGGCCTCCGCCATCTTGTGCATATCCTCCTTGCGCTTGAATGCACCACCTTCATTGTTGTACGCGGCAACGATCTCAGCGCAGAGTTTTTCTGCCATTGAGTGGCCGGAACGCTTGCGGGCGAAGCTGATCATATTCTTCATGGAGAGCGAAATCTTCCTTTCCGGGCGCAACTCAGTAGGCACCTGGAAGTTGGCACCGCCGATACGGCGTGACTTCACCTCGATCTGAGGGGTCACGTTCTCGAGAGCCTTCCTCCAAATATCTAAAGGAGCCTTGTCAGAATCTTTCATCTTCTCGCCTACCATATCAATGGCATCGTAAAAAATAGAATACGCGATACTCTTCTTCCCCTGCAACATAAGATTGTTCACGAAGCGGGTAACCTGCGTGTCGTGAAACTTAGGATCAGGAAGTAGAATCCTCTTCTTAGGCTTTGCTTTTCTCATTACTTGAAAAAATTAAAAATTAAAACCATCCTTCAGGCAATTACTTCGGCCTCTTGGCGCCGTAGAGTGAACGTGACTGAGTACGTCCCTCAACGCCGGCAGTGTCCAAAGCTCCTCTAAGGATGTGGTAACGTACACCTGGAAGGTCCTTTACACGGCCTCCGCGTACGAGCACGATGGAGTGCTCCTGGAGGTTGTGGCCCTCGCCAGGGATGTAGGCATTGACCTCTTTTGAGTTGGTGAGACGTACACGGGCAACCTTACGCATTGCTGAGTTAGGTTTCTTAGGGGTAGTTGTGTAAACCCTAAGGCATACGCCACGCTTCTGAGGGCAAGCATCCAACGCACGAGACTTTGATTTGATCTCAATAACCTCGCGTCCTTTGCGAACCAATTGTTGAATTGTTGGCATAAATGGTGTTAAAACAATAAATTATAAAAGCCCCCAAAAAATTGGGGGCTGCAAATATACGGAAAATTAAATTATTTACAAAATTATCTGTAGTTTGCGAACTCTACGTCCTTCTCGGCCATAGCCTTGAACTTGGCGTTCTTCTTCGCAACATCGAGATACTTTGCAACATCGTTGGAGTTACCCTTGCGGGCTGCGATGATGGCGCGGAGGTAGTTGCTCCTCGGGCAGTTGCAGGTGATGCTCTCGGAAGCCTTGTCGAGCTGGTTGTTGAGGATGTAGGCTACGGCTGCATTGTGACTGCCGGTGCCTGCAAGCTCGGAAGCTGCCTGAGCGTACTTGCCCTGCATCAGGTGGAGGGTGCCGATGTTGGCCTTTGCCTCGTCGGTGCCGGCCTGCTTGAAGAGCTTCTCGGCTGCATCGTAGTTGCCGTTGCGCATTTCGATTACGCCCTTGGCGTTGACTACGTCTCCGTCAGACTCCTTGACAGCGTCGAGGTACTTGGCTGCCTCGTCATTCTTGCCTGCGTTGAGCGCGAGCACTGCGAGGTTGAAGTTGGCCCTGTCTGAGCCGAACTTGCTGACTGCGGTCTTGTAGAGCTCAGCCTTGCGTGCAGGGTCGTCTGACTTGGCGGCCACTCTGAGAAGAGCCTCCTCGTCGAGGACGTCGATAGCCTTGTGTGAAAGCTCCTCGAGCTCTGCCTCTGAGAAGTTCTGGTAGTCAACCTCGGCGATGAAGCGTGCGCGGCGAAGCTCAGGGAAGACGTTCTTGTTGATCTCGGTGTAAACCTGGGACATGTTGCGGATCTCGCTCTCGCGGACTGCAGGGTCGCTGTACATTGAGAGGACGCGGAGGATAAGCTCCTTGTCGGTGATGTCGGACTTGCTTACGGCCTCCTGGAATCCTTCCCAGTCCTGACCTACGCTCTGTACCTCAAGGTTGTCGGCCTCCATGCCTCCGGTCACCTTCTTCCATACCTTCTGGGCGGAAGCGGCGCGCTTGTCGGAAAGCTTGGCGTTGTAGCTCTGGCCTCCCTCAGGGGAAGCGTAAGCGATGACCTTGGTGCCGGTGATGGTGTAGCGAGGGTCTGAAGCGATCTCCTCGAGAGCTGCCTGAAGCTCCTTGACGGAAGCTGAGCGGAGCTCCTTGTTCTTTACGTTGGCTGAGTTGTAGTCATAGAGGATCTGGCCTTCGGCGCTTTCCTTGATGACATCCTGGTATGCGTCAGCCTTGAAGCCGTACTCGCCCTTGGTGTCGGCGAGGAGCTGGGTCACGTTGCAGCCGTCAGCTACCTTGATGGCAGGGATCTCGATGGCCTTACCATTATAATAAGCGGTGCTGCGGAGCTCGAGATAAGACTTCTCTACGCCCTTGACATAGTTGAATGACACCTTCTCGGTGACGGTACCGCCTGCGTAAGGCACAACCTTGTAGTTGTCCTTGACCTTCTCGCCCTGATAGGTGAAAGTCTCGGCTGCCTGCTCGCCGCCCTCATATACGAGGACCGGAGTCACTTCGAGAGTAGCCTTCTGGTGGAAATACTTGGCCGGGTAGGTCACGGTAATCTCGGCAGGGATCTTGTCGCCTACGAGTGCGAGAACCTCAGGATTGCACTTTACGTCAATCTTCTCGGCAAGTTTCATCTGCTCTGCTCTTGACTTTGAGCAGGATGCGGCTGCGACTACAAGAGCGCAGAGCGCAAAAACCTTAAAAATCCGTTTCATAAAAACTATCAAAATATATTCGTGAATTCAAATTCCTACAAAAATACTAAATAATTCTTAACTTTGGAACTGCAAATAATAAATAATGGATATACAGGACCTGCAAAGACTGAAGAACAAGTTTGACATCGTGGGCAACGATGCCTCGCTTGTGCGTGCCATAGAGACCGCCGTTGCGGTGGCCCCTACCGACCTCACCGTGCTCATCACGGGCGAAAGCGGCGTCGGCAAGGAGTCCATCCCGCAGATAATCCACCAGTACAGCCGCCGCAAGACCGGCAAATATCTTGCCGTAAACTGCGGGGCGATACCGGAGGGGACGATCAACGCGGAGCTTTTCGGACACGAGAAGGGCGCGTTCACCGGCGCAATCGGCGAGCGCAAGGGCTACTTCGAGGAGGCCGACGGGGGCACCCTCTTCCTCGATGAAATCGGCGAACTGCCCAAGGAGACCCAGGCACTGCTCCTGAGAGTGCTTCAGAACGGAGAATATATAAAGGTAGGCTCCTCCAAGGTGGAGAAGACCGATGTGCGCATCATCGCGGCGACCAATGTCAACCTCAGCTACGCCGTGGCGACGGGCAAGTTCCGCGAGGACCTCT
The DNA here is from genome assembly GCA_963588685.1 of bacterium. GTDB lineage: Bacteria > Bacteroidota > Bacteroidia > Bacteroidales > UBA932 > Cryptobacteroides. The sequence continues at coordinate 81 of CAVAID010000039.1, read as the reverse complement.
ACTACCGCCTGACGGGCATACAGATACAGATGCCGGCGCTGCGCGACCGCAACAAGGACGACATCTACCTGCTCTTCCGCA
>CAVAID010000038.1:0-19472 GCA_963588685.1 bacterium | reverse complement strand
TCTGCTTGCCGGAGGCGAGGAACGGCTTGGCGTAGCCTTTGGCCTCTATCTGCTGCAGGGCTGTCTCCGGGCTCTGGTCGCGCTTCAGCTCGATGATATAGACATATTTATCCGTCTCAATGACAATGTCAATACGCCCGTTTGAGGTCTGGTATTCTGTCTTGACATAAAGCCCTATCATCTTGAACATAATCGACATAGTGTTCTGGAAGTAGAGCTCGAGATCGCCCTGAATCTCATAATTATTGCCGGAGAGAAAAGCCGTAAAGCGGTTCATAAAACCATCCACATCTCCGCGCTTGACATCGTCAAGAAACTTGAAGACAGAGAAATTACCCTGCAGAAGTGACGGCGCGTAGACCTGGCTCAGAGAATTGAGAAATCCCCTTCTCACCTCCAGATTCGGATAGTCGAGGTTGTAGGTGAACAATTCGGGATTATACCCCGTTATCGTAAGATAGCCGGTCTGATACATGAGCGTAACGGGCTCCGGGTTGTTGTAATTCGCTCCCGTCAATATCTCTTCCGGCACATCGTCCCGTGATATGTCATCAAGGTTAACCCCTGCCTGTCTGAGGTAGCGGACGAGGAATGTCGGGGTGCCGGTGGCGAACCAATAGAATTTGAACTCTTTGGAGCTGAAAGTATTGATGAGACTGAAAGGATTATATACTCCGGCAGCTTTGGGATGGAAATGATAGCCGTCATACATCCGCGCCAATTTGCCGTAACATTCTTCCGGGCTGATGCCTTCGCTCTCGGCCAACTCCTTCACGCTGCCGTCGAAATACTCCTTCAGCTCAGCCTCCGTGATACCGCAGATGCCGGAGTAAGCTAGAAGCATTGAGATGTCATTCAGGTTGTTGAGCCCGCTGAAGATGCTCATCTTTCCAAGCTTGGTAACTCCGGCGAGGAATCCGAAACGGATGAACTCGTCTTTACTCTTCATCACTCCATAGAAGCCCTGAAGAGTCTCGCGGAAGCGTTCGCACAGCTCCGGACGGGTGAGGTTATCCACGATAGGCTTGTCGTACTCATCAACCAGAATGACGACTTTTTTACCTGTCTTCTCATAGGCAGCTTCAACAATATTGCCTATACGTATCCCCGGCACATCCGAAGAGTTTACACTTCCGTACTCTTCCTCCCATTTGCATAGCGCGTCATTCAACACAGAGGGCAGCACATCCGCATTGTCGTATGACTTGCCGCTCAAGTCCAGATGCAGCACCGGATATTCCTCCCAGTCCTTTTCCAGCTTCTCAATCGCCAGGCCCTTGAAAAGCTCCTTGCGACCCTTGAAATACGCCTCCATCGTGGAGATTAGCAGGCTCTTCCCGAACCTGCGCGGGCGGCTCAGGAAATAATATTTGCCTGTGGACACAAGCTTGTAGATGTCGGCAGTTTTGTCGACATAGACATATCCTCCGTTTCGTATTTCCGAGAAACTCTGTATTCCAATCGGGTACAACATATCGTTTCTGTTTTTATCCTGTCAGCGAGCGGCAATCCGCCCCATGCGGCCGCTCGGGACAAAATTACTAAAAATGTGTTGATTATGAAAAAAGCAGCCCGGCGAGTTTGTGCCGGGCTGCTTTAGGTATTGAGTGTGCCGGGTTGGCGGCGCACGGAGGGTCAATTACTCCTCGGTATCTGCCTGAGCCTCTTCCTTAGCTACGAAGAAGGCGTTGGCGACCTGCTTCGTATCCTGGTAAGAGCCTACGGTTCCCACAATTGTGATGATGTCGCCGTCCTTGATTCCGAGAGACTGGAACTGCTTCTTGGCGCCGCCCCATCCCGGAACGATACCGTAAACATATACTGAACCGGTCTCATCTGCTACATAGACATTGCCATACTTGTCGGTATCCTTTACACCGCTTACAGTACCCTTGATGCGATAGTAAACGCTGCTGTCGTCATCCTTGGCTACGAAATCAGCTACTGTGATGTCGGCAACTGCCTTGTGGGACTCGATAGTAACATTCTTGAGCTGAGCTACATTGTTGTAAGAAGCCTTAGGGCCTACGACGGTAACGATGTCACCTTCCTTGATACCCATATCGGCGAACTTGGCGGAAGCGCCGCTTGCGTCGAGTGTACCATATACATAGACCTCACCTGTTGCATCCTTGATGTAATAGTTGCCATACTTGGTGTTCTTCATCGTAGTGATGTAACCGGTAACTTTGTACTGGATAGTGCCGTCTTCAGCTGCGAGAACCTTGTCGATGGTGGTCTCGATGATGGCGCCCTTCTGATCGAAGGAAGCTGAAGCCGAGTAGGTCTTACCGCCGGAGGTTGTGGAGAAGCCAAGGTCAGCTGAGCGGTCACCACCCTCGTTGGCAGCAACATCGAAGGTAACGATGGCGCTTGTACCCTTGGTTTCTACTGCGCTTACAGAGAGCCAGGTCTTCGCTGCGTCAGAGATGGATACGGACACGCCGTCACCCTTGCAGGTTAGGTATGCCTTGACCTCGCCGCCCTCAAGAGGAACTGCAGTCTCGACTGCGTCAGCCTCCGCAGGCTTGACAATCTTGAGAGAGTCAAGCTTGATGAGAGACTTCTCGATGGAGATGACGGTCACGTTGACGAGCTCGATGGTGCCGCTATAGGTCTTCCTGGGGCCCTCTACGGTGACGATGTCGCCGGCCTCGATTCCGAGGCTTGAGAAGTTCTTCTCAGCGCCGGTAGCATCGAGAGTACCATAGACATACACCTCATCGGTACCGTCATTGACGTACATATTGCCATAGGTGGTGTTGGTGATTCTGGTCACTTCACCCTTGATACGGTAAGAAGTGCCGTCCTCGCCGGCATTGACCTCGGCGCAGGTGGAGATAGGGAGCTCAACCTTCTCCGTCATCTGGAGAACATTGATTTCCTGGATTTTGCCGTCGCATGTAAGGCTGATTGTAGCCTCATTGGTTGAAGTCGCGGCAGCTGCGGTGAATGTCACCTCAGCCTCGCCGGCGTTTCCTGAAGTCGGAGAAACGGCAAGCCACTCCGGGATGTCGCTGATAGCCCAGTCAGAGGTGGCGGTGACGGTAATGGTCTTGGTGCCGCCCGCCGCAGGGATTGCCACATAGGATGACGATACCTGCACCTCGGCGAGATGTCTCTCGAGGCTTTCCTGGCAACCGGTAGCGAGAGCCACGGCAGCCACAAGAGTAGTGATGATATATCTGAGTTTCATATCCTACGATGTTGTATTAGTTGAACATATACTTGATGCCGACGGAAGCGTACCAGCACTGGCCGATGGCGTGGTAAGGCACGAAGGTCTGGGTGTCGGCGCCGTAAGCCTTGGCGGTGGAGAAGGTAGCGTAACCCTCATTGTCCACGCCCTCATACTTGAGGATGCGGCCGCTGCCGAGGTCTGAGTTCATATACTTGCTTACTCCCCAGCTTGAGTTGAAGAGGTTGAGCAGGTTCTTGATGTCGAAGCTGAGCTGCAGAGTGTTGAGGGTGCTGCCGATCTTGACCTTGAAGTCGTGCTTGTAGCTGAAGTCAAGCCTGTGAACCCAAGGCGAGTAAACGCTGTAGGCCTCTGCATACTGTCCCTGATGCTTGCTGAGGTAGCTGTCGTTGTGGACATAAGCCATGAAGCGGTCGCGGTCGTCGTCGCTGACGAAGCGGAACTCGTTGTTGGCTACCTGCTCATCGGTAGGGATGTAGATTGAATCGTAGTTGTAGCCGTCACCGTTGATGTCGTTGACAGTCATGTAAGAGTAGTTGTATCCACCCCTCCATGCCTCATAGATGAAGCTGAAGTGGTTGCCGGACTTGTCGTTGTGGGTAAGGGAAGCGACTACACGGTCAGGAGTTACATACTCTGAGTTGTGCAGACCCGGGTCATTAGGGCCGTTGACGGTGGCCATGTAGTTGAGCACAGAAGAAGCGTTTGAACCAGGCATGCCGGTGAGCTCCTTGCTTACGGTGTGGGTGTAGGCCGCCATGAAGCTGAGGCCCTCCACAGGCTGCATGTTGACGGTCACGTTGGCAGAGTAGCCATAACCCTTGTTGGTGTTCTCAAGAACATAGGCGTTAGGCATGTTGGCAGTCTTGCCGTCAGCAGTCGTATAAGTGAGCTTGTAGTTCTGGTAGATGGCGCGGTTGTCGGCTCCGTTGAACCTTGCGAATCCCTCGGTGCTCTTGACGCTCCAGTCGCTCATGCATACGCCGTTGATGGTCTTGTTGAAGATACCCTCAGCCGTGATTGAGAACGGGAATGAAGTAGGGAAAGCGTAGTCGATGGCCAGGGAGGTCTTCCATACCTGAGGCATCTTGAAGGTAGGATCCACTGCAGAAATCTCTGAAGGAGCTGTGCCGTCCTCAGGGGAGATTGAGCTAGGATAGCCGATGGAAGTGAGCTTGTCCTGAAGTTCCTTGCGGTTGAGTACGCCGCCTGCGAACTGGCTCATGTCGATGTATGAAACCGGATTGCCCTTGCTGTCAACGGTATCCACGGTAGTTCCGCTGTATCCCTTGATTGAAGATGCGAGGGTGGTGCCGTTGAGCTTGGCATTATACTGAACCATACCGGAGTTGGTAGGCATATTGGTAAAGAATACGAGAGGCAGACGGCCTGAGAAGAGGCCGGTACCGCCGCGCACCTTGAGGCTCTTGTTGCCGAGCACATCCCAGGTAAAGCCTACGCGAGGAGAGATGGTGATGCTGCTGTTAGGCCACTTGCCGGTGTCGATGTGCCTTCCGTCATAGTCGAGGTCATAGATGGCCTGGTTGGTCATCAGATCGGAGTTGTTAAAGAAGAGGCCGTCGATGCGGAGGCCGTAGGTAAGCTTGAAGTTGTTGGCAACTGACCAGTCGTCCTGGGCATAGATGCCGGCCTTGTTGAAGCGGACGCGGGCTGCAGGGCTGTCCTCGCCGTTGTATCCGTAAGTGAGGCAGACAATCTCAGGAGCAGCCTTGTTGAGGAAGTCGTCGAGGCTCTTGTAGCGGTAGTAGCCTGAACCGTTGCGCATATAGGAGTTGTCAGCCATCTGATACTCGTAGCTGATGCCGCCCATAATCTTGTGGTTGCCGTAATAATAGGTAAGGTCATCCTTGATGCTGAGCACATTGTTGTGCACGGCGTTCTTCCAGGTGAAGAGCTCGTATCCGAGAGCCATGTAGGTGTTGGTTCCGGAAGCGGCGGCAGTTCCGTCAGGATCTGTCTGGCCGCCGTCGAGGATGTCGATGAACGGGAACTCGCTTGAGTTGGTTCCGCGGAGGTCGTCAAGCTGTGAATAAGTTGCAAGGAACTGGTTGGAGAGCTTGTCGCTGAGGCGGCTGTTGAGGTCGAGAGCCCAGGTATTCACCAGGTTGTCAATGGAGTACATTGAGTTGGCGTAGGACATTGAATAGAGGGAGGTACGTCCGTATGAGGAGCGTGAGCCGCCGTCCATTGAAGAGGAGTTAGGAGCGTTCCAGGCCTTGTTGAGCGTGTAGTTGTAACGCAGGGCGAGGTGATGCTTGTCGGAGATGTTCCAGTCGATGCGGGCGAGGAGCTTGGTGTTGCTCTCGTCGGCAGGGAACTCGGTCCATGAGCCGGTGTCATAGCCGTATTCGCTCTTTACGAACTCTGAAACTTTCTGGAGGTCAGAGAGTTTGGTGCGGGAAAGATACTGGTTGGAGTTGCCGACACCGTTCTCTGAACCGCGCCAGTAGTTGGCTACGGTAGGGGTCTTCTGGCCTTCGAAGTTGACGAAGAAGAAGAGTTTGTTCTTGACGATAGGTCCGCCGAGGGTGAAGCCGTAGGTGGTGTTGCGGTCAGTGTCGCGTGCGCCTGATACGGTCTCGCCTTCGATGGTGTCACCGCGCATGTTCTCGTTGCGGTGATAGATATAGGCCGTTCCCTTGAAGGTGTTGGTACCTGACTTGGTGATGGCGTTGACGCCGCCGCCGATGAAGTTGGTCTGGCGCACGTCGTAAGGGGAAATCACTACCTGGAGTTCCTCGATGGCGTCGATGGAGATAGGGTTGCCGCCGCCAGGGAGGTTATCGTTAAGGCCGAAGTTGTTGTTGAAGTTGGCACCGTCAACGGTGAAGTTGGCAGTACGTCCGTCAGCGCCGGCAAACGACATATCGTTGCCGCCGTATGGAGAAAGCCTCGTCACGTCGGTAATGCTCCTGCTGACCGTAGGGAGAGCGGTAATCTGGGCGTTGTTGATGTTGGTCGCCGCACCGGTCTTCTCGACTGCGAACTTTGAAGCGGCCTCGGATACGACCACCGCCTCGCTCAGCATCTGTGAGTCATCCTTGAGGTTGGCGTCGCGCTGATAGGTCTCGGCGAGCTGGAGGGTAATGTCGGTGTAAACGACAGTCTGGTATCCCAGACAACTTACCTCTACAGAGTAAGGGCCGCCGGCGCGCATACCGTTGATGAAGTAACGTCCCTCAGCGTTCACGATGGCGTGGTACTGAGTTCCTGAAGGCGTATGGACGGCTATTACAGCCGCGCCAGGCAGAGCCTCTCCCGCAGAATCGGTAACCTTACCGTTCAGGGAGGAAGTTGTTATCTGGGCAGAAGCGGAGATAACGAAAAGCATTGCCGCAAATGACAGCAATAAACTTTTTACTGTTTGTTTCATACCGTTTTATATATAATAAAGTAATAGATTTTCACTATTTCGTATCCGGCACTACCAATTTTTTACGGGCACAAAGGTAATGCAACTTGTGCAATCCGGCAAACATTTTACCTCTTCATTTTGTTAATTTATTGTTATATTTGCGCCGTATTCACATTAACCTGCGAGGAAAGATTTGTATGCTTGCAACCTCGCCGTAAAAAATGCTAAAAAATGAACTACCTTTTCACATCGGAGTCAGTCTCCGAAGGTCATCCCGACAAGGTCGCTGACCAGATTTCAGATGCAATTCTCGACGAATTCCTCCGCCAGGACAGGGAGGCGAAAGTAGCCTGCGAAACCTTCTGCACGGCAGGACTGGTAATCGTGGGCGGCGAAGTCCGCTCCGACGACGCCTATGTCGATATCCCCGCAGTGGCGCGCCGCGTCATCCGGAGAATAGGCTACACCAAGGCCGAATACGGCTTCGACGCCGCCTCCTGCGGCATCATCTCCACCATCCACGAGCAGAGCGCCGACATCAACCGCGGCGTTGTGCGCAGCGAACCCCTCGAGCAGGGCGCCGGCGACCAGGGAATGATGTTCGGCTACGCCAGCATTGATACTGAGGAATATATGCCTCTCGCACTCTCCCTCTCGCACCGCCTGCTCCGCATCCTCGCGGACATCCGGCACAACGAGCCGGAACTGATGCCTTACCTGCGCCCGGACGCCAAGTCCCAGTTCACCGTGGAGTTCTCCGAGAAGCACCGCCCTATCCGCGTGCACACCATAGTGCTCAGCACGCAGCACGACGAGTTCGACACCGACGAAAGAATGCATGCGCGCATCGAGAAGGACGTGCGTGAAATAGTGATCCCGCGCCTCGTGGCATCGCTTCCCAAGGCCACGGCAGCGCTCTTCGACGACAAGTTCATACTCCACGTCAACCCTACGGGCAAATTCGTGATCGGCGGTCCTGCCGGCGACACCGGCCTCACGGGACGCAAGATAATAGTTGACACCTACGGCGGACGCGGCGCGCACGGCGGCGGCGCATTCTCCGGCAAGGACCCGTCAAAGGTCGACAGGTCAGCCGCTTACGCCACCCGTTACATAGCCAAGAACCTCGTCGCCGCCGGAGTAGCCAAGGAGTGCCTCGTGCAGGTGTCCTACGCCATCGGAGTGGCCGAGCCGGTGAGCGTATTCGTCGATACCTACGGCACGGCAGCCGTTGACGGACTCCGCGGAGAGGCCGCCGACGCACGCATCGCCCTCAAGATCAGGGAGATGTTTGACCTCCGTCCGGCAGCCATCATCGAGCGCTTCGCCCTCAAGAACCCTATCTACGAGCCTTGTGCGGCCTACGGCCACATGGGGCGCGAGCCTTATGTCAAGGACGGAATGCAGTTCTTCGGCTGGGAGAAACTCGACAGCGTGGAGGACATAAAGCGGGAATTCAAGCTTTAAGACAATGAAAACCAAGGAGAAAAGCAGGGTGCGCATCAACAACAAGAGGGCCTCGTTCGAATACGAGTTCCTCGAGCAGTACGATGCCGGGATAGTGCTCGTGGGCACGGAGATCAAGTCGCTCCGCGCCGGCAAGGCTTCCCTGCAGGATGCCTACTGCTACTTCTCCGGAGGCGAGCTATACCTTCGCGGGATGAACATCGCGACCTATTTCTGGGCTTCCGCCTGGAGCAGCCACGAACCTCTGCGCGACCGCAAACTCCTGCTCACAAAGCGCGAACTGCGCCACCTCGCGCAGGCCGTCAAGACCAAGGGCCTCACCATCGTCGCCACCAGCGCATACATCGCCGACAACGGCTACGCCAAGGTGCACATCGCCCTCGCCAAGGGTAAGAAAGAGTACGACAAGCGCGCGACCATCAAGGAGAAGGACATCCGCCGCGAACTCGAGAGAGGATAGGCCCTATGCCCAAGATCAAGTCCGTCATAGCAGAGCTCCCTGCGCCCGAGGAAATCGACTTCGGCGCCCTTGCGCGCGAATACCTCGATGGGCAGGTGGACCTCATAGCGGTGCTGGGCCCGACCGCCTCAGGCAAGACGAAATATGCCGTGGGTCTCGCCAAGGAGATCAATGCCTCAGTGGCTCTGGGCCTTTTCGAGGGCTGCCCCGGCAGGATGACCGACGAAGTCAGCATCAGCGGGGCGGAAATCATCTCCGCCGACTCCCGTCAGGTATATAGGGGGATGGACATCGGCACGGGCAAGGATCTCGGCGAATACGAGGACATCCCCTACCACCTCATCGACATCCTCCCTGCGGGCGCGCAATACAATGTCTATCAATACCAGCGCGACTTCAGCCGAGTCTGGACGGAGCTGCGCTCGCGCTCTGCGGTGCCGATACTCTGCGGGGGCACGGGGATGTATATCAATGCCGTGACTGCAGGCTACGACTTCAAGTCACGCCAGGCGCTGAGCGCCGAACGCAGTTCGCATGGGATTGAGGGCCTGCCGCAGCATCCTTTCTTCATCGGGACTCTGGTATCGCGCGAGGAGCGCAACCGCCGCATCGACGCACGGCTTGACGCCCGTCTAAAGGAAGGGCTCGTCGAGGAGATTCGCGGGCTGCTGGACAGCGGCGTTCCGGCCGAGACACTCATCTCCTATGGGCTTGAATACAAATTCGTTACCCTATATATTCAGGGGGTTCTGGACTACTCGCAGATGCGCGAGCAGCTCGCCACTGCCATCCACCAGTTCGCGAAGCGCCAGATGACCTGGTTCCGCGGCATGGAGCGCAGCGGCGCCCGCATCCACTGGGTGGAAGTATAAAACCTACAAAAACGCCCCCTTACCGCGGGAGGCGGCGCGCAGGCGGCGGAGCTCCGGGAGGCGGCGCTGAAGGGTCGGGATGTAGCGCAGCGGCGCAAGGGATAAATTCTTGACGGACATAGCGATAAGCTCCAGCAGTGCAGCCATGGCGCGAAGCGCAAACGGGCCTCGCGGATTGCTGATATGCACCGTGACCGCTACGCACTTAAGCCTAAGGCGCCGCTCGCGCGGATTCGGGCGGTCGGCGCGGTCATGCACAGCGCTCGCGGCAGGGACTGCTGCGCAGCGCAGTCCGTGGTAGTGCAGGCGGTCGATGTAATTGTCATCCTCGCCGTATTGCCGGAATGCCGGGGAGAATCCCCCAACGCGGCGGATTGCCTCGGCAGAGATAAGCCAGTGGGCTGCCATCACAAACGGTACCTCAACGGTGGCGGTCTGCTTTTCGGCCGCCGCCCTGAGCCTGCGCCCGCATTTGCGCTCGAACTGCCTGTCTAGCGCCCCCGCCGCATCGCGCTGCACAGGGCTGAGGATTCCGTATTCCGGCCTCATCGCCCCGATGAGCACCGACAGAGTGTCCGGTAAGAGACAGGCATCCTGGTTGAGCAGATAGACGAAGTCGTATCCGCGCTCCAGTGCCAGACGCAGTCCGATATTGTTGGCGGCGCCGAAGCCCGGGTTGTCGCTGCGGCAGACGAGTTCCGCCTCGGGAAAATGCGTCCTTATGTATTCCTGCGTACCGTCGCCGGAGCCGTTGTCCACGACCAGCACATCCGGGCGCACCGAGCTGCCGCGCAGGCTGCCCAGGCACCTATCCACCCACTTCATCGCGTTGTAGGTCACGACTATCACCAGAATTCGGGACATAATGCAAAGATAGCAATTATAATGTTTCAGCGACCCTTCCTCGGTCCCTCGACAGGCTCGGGGGCCGCTGCTGTCATTGAGCTTGTCGAAATGCCGGCGGGGCTGAAGCAAGCTAGCGGCCGGAGAAGTAGCCTTGCGGGAGATACTTTGTAAAGAGTTCTTTGGGGCTGCGGCGGGTGAAGATGCTGCAGCTTATGTGGCGGAAGGTGAGGAGCTGGATGCGGTTTTCCTCAGTAGGATGAAGGCGATAGCGGAGCGCGGCCTTAAGGCGCTTGGAGCTCTCGGCAGTCCAGACGGCAAGGCCGAGCAGAAAATACCTGAAGCCCGAACCGCCGCTGAAGAAGATGAGGGAGCCGCGGACGGCCGCAGGCCGTACGGCAGGCGAAAGCCTGCCCGCGGTGGTGCGCCACTTGTGCACCACCGCCGCGGCCCCGTCCACCCACACGCCCCAGCCCCTGCTTCTAGCAAGAGTTGACAGCGCAATGTCCTCAGGAGTAAAGAAATAGCGTTCGTTGAACCAGCCCAGTTCGCGGAACACACCGGTCTTGATAAGGAAGGCCGCACCGGAAATGTTCGAAGTCGGATAGACCTCATCAAATATCGGGGTCTTGCCGACGGTATCATTGATTGGCTCCCTGTGCAGATGCCACTGCTGGAGCGCGTAATATATTGCAGGATAAGGCGGACGGCCGCAGAGCTGCAGCGAGCCGTCGGCATTGAGCAGCCGTGGAGTCACGATCGCGGCATTCTCCGGAAGCCGCGCGAAATCCGCCACCAGCTTCCCTATCACATCCTCGCGGATCTCGGTATCATCATTGAGCACGAAGCAGAAGCGTCCGCGGGCCTGGCAGAGAGCCAGGTTGTTGTTCTCTGAGAAGCCGCGTATCTCCCGGCTCTCGATGAACTGCGCCCAGGGGAAGTCGGCCCGCACCCGCGCGAGATTCTCTTCGGAAAACATATAGGCCACGACCAGGGCCTCGAAAGAAACGGAAGTATGGGCACGAAGGCTCTCAAGGCAGGGGTAGAGGTTGTCAAGCCTGTTCATGCAGACTATAACCACGCTGACCTCCGGCCTATCGGAAACCAAAGCAGAACCGACACCCTCCATCATATCAGCCCCTCCGGCAAGTCCAGGTCAATCACCCGCTTCTCGGGGTCGGCCGAGATGATGAAATCCTCGTGCAGCGGCACAAGAACATCGCCGATGTAAATGCAGAAATTTCCCGGAATCGGCTCGATATCAGTCACTTCACCGACCTTGCGTCCCTTGTCCAGCACGGTCCAGCCGATGATGTCCTCGTCCATCTCCTCCTCGCTCTCCCCCTCAACGAAGATCTCCCTTCCGACCATCTCCTCCGCATCCTCCAGCGAAGTCACATCGTTGAGATGCAGCACGGCGCGGGACACGCCCTTGGCCTGGATATCGGAAATAAAGAAAGGAACCGGCAGTTCATCAAAAACGATGAACACCGGTTCCTTGAGGTCAATCTCCTCAGCCTCGATGTCGAAAAGTCCTGCAAGGAGTCCGCCATCGGTGCCGTTGGACTTGAGAATCTTCGCGATGCGGAGCACGGGAAGAGTTTGCTCTAAATTATGCCTCAGCCGGAGCTTCAGCAGCAGCTTCCTCTGCAGGAGCCTCCGCTTCAGCGGCGGCAGCAGCCTCGGCAGCCTGCTTTGCAGCGATCTCCTCAGCCTTCTTGCGGAGAGCTTCGGCACGAGCCTCGTTCACCTTTGCCTCCTCAGCCTTGGCAGCCTTGCGGGCCTCGATGTCGCTGTTCTTGATAGCGGACTTCTTGGCTTCGATCTTGGCATCGCGCTGAGCCTTCCAGTCGTTCCACTTCTTGTCAGCCTCAGCCTGGGTAAGAGCTCCCTTTGCTACACCGCCGTCGAGGTGGTGACGAAGGAGGACTCCCTCATAGGAGAGGATGCGGCGAGCGGTAAGAGTCTGCTCTGCACCCACCTTGAGCCAAGCAAGCGCACGCTCTGAGTTCAGAACGATGGTTGCAGGGTTGGTGTTAGGGTTGTAGGAACCGATCTGCTCGATGAAGCGACCGTCACGAGGTGAACGTGAATCCGCCACTACAATGTGGAAGAATGCGAAATTCTTCTTACCGTGGCGCTGTAAACGAATTTTAACAGCCATTGTGAATCTGTTGTTTAAAGTTAATAACCTGATTTGTCCCTACCCGAGGGACAGACTGCAAAGATAGGTAAAAATTATTTATGCCGCAAATATTTGAGGCCGGGATGATTACGGCTGCTCTGCCCGCGCGGCAGCAGATAGTCCCGGGGGATGCCGAACCTGCGCAGGCACGGCATCAGCGAGAGCTGGTCGCGCCGCGAAACGTGCAGCACGCAGTGCCACCAGCGCTCGTCCAGGGCAATGACCAGAGGGTCGTTGTGACGTCGGAAAATTATATTGTTCTCCATCAGCCCGGAGCCTTTCCGCATCCCCTGCAGGTACTGCCAAGTCCAGACGCGAAACAGGTCAAAAACCGATATGTATTTCATATTGAAGCACATCCGCGCCTCCTGGAACACATCCGTGCGGCTCGGGTGCGAGACCCCGCTGTACTTCACCCCGGCAGTTGCCTTGATACGCACCGCCCTGTAGAGAGTGTCGTCAAGCATCTCGATATTGCCGTCTATCCAGAGGGACACTTCGTAGTCCGGCAGCAGCTCGTGAGGGTGCATCTTGGGGTAGCGCGAGAGCAGTGCAGGCTCGCTGATGCCGCAGTCCAGCTCGCGTATCTGCCAGACTCCGACCCGCTCGGCAGTCTTCTCGCCCCTGCCCACGAAGCAGACAAAGTCGAAGTCCGGGTCAGTGACAGCCGGCTGCAGCAGGGCATCATAAGCCCCTATTATACAGGTATATATGACGGCTTTCATCGCTCCGGCAGTTTAAAGAAACTTCCCAACCATTCATCGGCGCCCTCCGGTTCGAACGGCTCCAGTCCGCTGCCCTGGTAGAATGTGTATTCTCCGAAAAGCACCCTTCCGTCAACTTCGTAGAAATCCACCCTCACCTGCAGGAATCCGGCGGAGAGCCGGGCCGCGAGGGACTTCATCTCCTCGAAGAGCTGCGGGCGCTCAGGGCACACATCGGCATTTGGGTGCAGGCTGCTGCGGATGTCGAGATGCCGGTATTCCATATCGAAAAAGTCGAACCTCGTATCCCCGATTTCCCTGCCGGAAGCCACATACATCACTTCCGGTTTGCCGTTGAAGCAGTAGAACTTATAGTCCCGCGGCGCGGAGCCGACATACTTTTCCGCGATGATGCGCGGCTTCACTCCCTTGTATGCCCATTCCCTGTCGCGCCGCCAATAATCGACCTTCAGGCACGCGGCCAGTTTCCTGCAGGCAGCCTCCCTGTCGAACGAAGCCTTGTCGGTACAGACCACCGTGCTGCCGCTGTCGTGCGTGCATTTGAGCACGAATTTCTCCGGCAGAACATCCCAGTCGATATCCTCGGCCCGCTCCCAGACCCCGAGAGTCGGAATTATATGTTCCTCCCCTATCAGTGCGGCCACGTAAGCCTTCACTTCCACCTTATCCACCAGCTTGTGATACAGCGGGTTGCGGTCGTGCAGCTTCTGCCACTGCAGCTTCTCGGTATAGCGGCGCGGCTGCTTGAGGTCTAGAGTCCTGCCCATAGCGCTGAAATAGCTGTCTTCCAGCGCGATACGGTCCGGGAAGCGCTGCCTTCCCAGTTTGCGCGTGACGAAGGCCCTCTCGCCCGGAGTGAGTGCGAAGAAAAATACCGCCAGGCCCATCGAAGCCCAGCCCGCGGCAATCACGAGCACCGCCCTCAGCAGTCCCTCAGGCAGCAGAAGATACAATGCGAGCGGAAGCAGCAGCGAGCAGACGCTTACCTCCGCGAGCGGCAGCGCCACGGCGCGCAGGAACTTCCCGAGCGGGAATCCGCTCAGCTCCCGCACCAGCAGAAGCTTCAGCACCAGCACCGCGAAGTAGATGATAATGAATACGATATACGCCCACTGCGCCGGCGCGCCAAGTTTGAATGCGAGCCAAACGAGCGGCAGGCAGAGGTAGGACACGAGTCCGGTGACGAGGTAATATTTGCGCAGCCTTCCGACAGCCAGAGTGAGCGTCAGCACAGAGTTGCCGGTGAGATCGATCATCAGAGCAATCAGCGATAGCCGCACGAAGTCGGCAGCCATCGGCGGCACTTCCACGAGCCACAGCCCCAGCAGGGCATCAGCCTCGAAAAGGAAGGGTATAAAGAACGCGAAAATTACCAGATACGAATACTTCGCCCCCTTGCGGACAAGTTCGAAGCAGTATTCCCTGTCTCCCCCGGCCCAGGACTTGGTAATCTGCGGGTTGAGTGCCGTAAGGAAGTTGGAAACGAACTGGCGGACGATATTCTCAATCTGCAGGGCCACCCCGCGGGCAGCATTGAGCGCCACGCCGAAGAAGAGGTTTACTACCAGGTTCGCGCCCTGAGTATTAAGCACATAGGCGCTTGTCCCGAAGAAGCTCCAGCCGGCAAATCCGGACATCTCCCTGACAAGGCTTCCATCCCATACGAGCCGCCCCCGACTCTCCGGGAAATGCCGTCTGCAGTAGATTGAATATGAACTCCTTACTATCACCGCAACCGCCAGCATCAACAGGGCGTAGGTCTCCAGTTTGTCGAAGACAGAAACATAAAGCAGCAGCGCGACTGAGAGTTTGAGCGCCGCCTCCAGTATACTTATCAGCGCAAATGCGCCCATCCGTTCGTGAGCGACGATAGTGGCGTTGTACGGCACCGCCAAAAGGTTGAATATCAGCACTCCGAGCGAACACTGGAGCACTACCATGGCAGCCCCTTCCCTGCCGGGAGGAATCACCATCTTCTCTCTGACAAACCAAACGCCCACGGTCTCCACCAGCACCACGACCAGCAGCGCGAGCGCAAGCTGGATGATCAGCCCGGTGCAGAACACCCGCCGCAGCCGCCCGTTGTCCCCTCTCCCGAGCTCGACTGCGATGAAGCGGCTTATGGCCGAGGAAATCGATGCCGTGACGAAGGTGAATATAGTCACAGCCCCGCCCACGGCATTATAAACGCCGTAGTCATCGACCCCCAGCGCATCGAGGACGACCCTCGAGGTGAAGAGGCCGATGAGCATCAGCAGCAGCATCCGGAAATACAGCAGGAGAGTATTTCTGGCTATTCTCCTGCTGTTATCGGATATTCCTGCCGCTTTCGGAGGCATTGCCTAGCCGACTACGATGGTCGGGTTGCCGTCGCCTCCCTTGAGGTCATTATAGAACGCGGCGACGCTCAGCTGCATATAAGGCATAAGCCAGATGAAGCCGATGCCGCAGGTAATGCAGGAGAGGATGCCCCAGCCTATGAAGCTGAGATACAGATAGAAGAGGTCGAACTTGTGGCCCTTCATCATCTCGCGGCTGCGGGTGCTTGCCTCCCATGCGGAAATCTCCGGATGCTCTTCGAGAATATACGGAGTCATCGCATAGGCGAAACTCATTACGAATCCCGGCACGACGAGCAGGCAGGTCCAGAGCATTACCTTGATGGTCATAAAGAGCATTCCGAGCACCTTGTGGAGGTAATTGTTGGTGGCGAATGCCCACATGTTGGCAGTCACGGCCACGTTGCCGGTCTCATACATCAGACGGGTGGCGTTGACATAGCCCACGCCCAGAGGGCAGAGTACAAACACCCCGAGCAATGTGCTCACGCCTGTCAGCAGCAGGAGATTCCCGGCGGGGAACGATGAGCCGGCGGCGCCGCTCTGTGCGGCATTCATGCCGGAGATGAGGATGCTGACCAGAAGATAGATAATGGTCGCCACAACGGCCGGGGACCAGTTCCCGTTGAGCCTTGCAAGCGCGGCATTCTTGTAGTACTGATTATCGTGCATAATCCAAAAAGTTAATTCTTGCCAATATAAGTATTATTTGTCGATATTATTCCGGGACGGTATCGGCGCGCGGCTTTATTTTCGAAAAATACCGAAGACGGCGGAGCCGCTGCCGGACATCGAGGCGTAGATGGCGCCGCGGTCATAAAAGCTCTGCTTGAGGTCGGCAATCTGCGGGTGGGCGGCGAATACCGTAGGCTCGAAGTCATTGAACAGCACCTCTTTCCACTGTTCCACCGGGTAGTTGAGCGCTTCGCGCAGAGGCACTCTGCCGGATGCGGGGCGAAGCACCAGCCCGACATACGCTTCCCTGGTGCTGACATGCACTCCCGCCGGGATGGACACCTCCAGCCGGTAGCCCTGCAGGCTGATGGGATACGGGGTCAGTTTCTCCCCGCGCCCCTCCCCGATCATCGGGCTGTTGTATACGAAGAACGGGCAGTCGGAGCCGAGGCGGGCGGCATACTGCGAAAGCTGCTCCTTCGGCAGGCCGAGCCTGAACATATCGTTGAGCGCGCAGAGCACGAACGCGGCATCGGCAGATCCGCTTCCCAGCCCCGCGCCGACCGGCGCGGTCTTGTGCAGGACGAGTTTGAGCGGAGGCAGGCCGTAGGTCTCGGAGAGCAGCCTGCAGGCGCGCAGCGAGAGGTCCGTCTCCGGGGCCCAGTCACCCCCGATTATCTCGATGTCCGTGGTATGGCCCTCGCCCGGGAGGATGTCGATGCGGTCGCAGATGTCGGGATACGGGTAGAAGAGCGTCTCGAGCTCGTGATAGCCGTCGGGACGCTTCCCGAGCACATTCAGCCCGAGATTTATCTTGACGTTAGGATATATTGTCATATACTTCTGCGGCGAGTTCTTCGCTCAGGCGGGAGACTACCGGAGCGAGGAAGGCTATCTTCTGCAGATACTTGGCCTCTTCCTCCGGGATGCCGCGCGAACGCATGTAGAACTGCTCGTCGGCATTGAGAAAGCCCGAGGTGCAGCCGTGCGAGCACTCCACGTCATCGGCGTAGATCTCGAGCTGCGGGCGGGCCTCCGCCCTGGCGGAAGCGTCGAGCAGTATGGTATGGTTCTCCTGGTAGGCCTTGGTCTTCTGCGCCCCCGGAGCCACATAGATGAGACCGTCGAAGAGCGCGCGTGCGCTGCCTCCGACTATCCCCTTGAAGTTCTGGCGTGAAACGCTGCCTCCTGAATTGTGCCTGACGAGCACATTGAGCGAGAGCTTCTCGTCGGAGCGGCAGAGGTAGAGCCCGGCAATATCGACCTCGCAGCCTTCACCGTCGATGTCCACCTCCATCGAGACATCCGCGGAAGTCCCCGGAAGCACGACGAGAGTCATCCGCAGGGACTCTCCGGCACTGAGCCTGAGGAGCTGCGGCAGCTCGTCGCGACCTATGACATAGACCTTATCCATCGATGCTCGCGTATCCTTCGTTCTCTATCTGGTCCACGAGTTCGCGGCCCGCGGTCTTGACGATGCGCCCGTCCTTGAGGATGTGCACCACATCCGGCACGATATACTCCAGCAGACGCCGGTAGTGGGTAATTACGATATATGCCGTCTCAGGCGTGCGCAGGGCATTGACTCCCTCCGCCACGATGCGCAGCGCGTCCACGTCGAGCCCGGAATCGGTCTCGTCAAGTATGCTCAGGGTCGGCTCGAGCATCGCCATCTGAAATATCTCGTTGCGCTTCTTCTCGCCTCCGGAGAAGCCAACATTGACTTCGCGGCGCGCGAATTCTCCCTTCATCTTCACGAAATCCATCTTCTCTCTGAGGAGCTTGAGGAACTCGGCCGGCTTGAGCTCCGGCAGGCCCTCGGCCTTGCGGCGCGCGCCAGCGGCAGCCTTCATGAAGTTGGTGATGCTCACGCCCGGGATTTCCACCGGATACTGGAAGCTCAGGAACATTCCCGCCCAGGAGCGCTCCTCCGGCGACATCGCAAGCAGGTCGCGGCCCCTGAAGAGCACCGTTCCCCCGGTCACATTGTAGCCGGGGCGGCCGGTGAGCACCGCTCCGAGCGTGCTCTTGCCCGCTCCGTTAGGGCCCATCACGGCGTGAACCTCGCCGCTGCGGATGGTCAGGTCAACCCCCTTGAGGATTTCCTTGCCCTCCACGCCGGCGTGCAGGTTATGTATTTCAAGCAATGGCGTTGTATTATTCATCTTTCTTGTACAGTTTTTTCCACGAAACGAGGGACCATATCCCGTTGATGATGTAGAGCAGGCTTACCACCGGCATCAGGTAGAGGCCGGAACTGATGTAGAGGGCCAGGTTGCCGACATTGACAATCAGCCATACAATCCAGCACTGCCAGCATTTCTGCGCGCTGAGATACTGGGCAAACAGGGTCAGCATCAGCACATAAGAGTCGAGCCAGGGCGACGGGTCGGGGGCGAATATGCCAGGCCACTTCTCCGGCAGCCAGTCCAGAAGCATAGCCCAGCAGGCCCCGAAGACGCAGATGAAGAGCACGAATCCAGGCCACTGCTCCTTCGTGACGGCGCCTACCTTGAGCCGCGCGGCATCGGAGGCGCTGCGCTCCTTCTCCCCCGGGTGCGTCCAGCGATAATGTCCGAACGCGTTGATGCCCAGCGAAATAGGCTGGAGAATCATCGCGGAGTAGAGGTGCTGGTGCCAGAACAGCACGAAGAGGAATATATTGTAAATATATCCGATATAGAAATTGTACTTCGAATTGCGTCCCGCGAGGAATACGCAGGAGAGTCCGAGCAGTGCAGATATTATCTCAACCCAAGTCATTATCCCACAGAGCCTTCAAGTGAAACGGAAAGGAGTTTCTGAGCCTCGACTGCAAACTCCATAGGCAGCCTGGAGAGCACTTCGCGGGCGTAGCCGCCCACGATGAGGCCAACCGCATCCTCAGGCTTGATGCCCCTCTGGGTGCAGTAGAAGAGCTGATCCTCGCTGATCTTGGAGGTCGTGGCTTCGTGCTCCACGGTAGAATCGGGGTTCTGGTTGCGTATCACCGGGAAGGTGTGCGCGCCGCAGCTGCTGCCAATGAGCAGGGAGTCGCACTGCGAGAAGTTGCGGGAGCCGTCGGCCCCCGGAGCTATGTGCACGAGGCCGCGGTAACTGTTCTCGCTGCGGCCGGCGGAAATACCCTTGGAGACGATACGGCTGCGGGTATTGCGCCCGAGGTGTATCATCTTGGTGCCGGTGTCGGCCTGCTGGTAGTGGTTGGTCATCGCGACGCTGTAGAACTCCGATGAGGAATTGTCGCCCTTGAGTATCGTGCTCGGATATTTCCAGGTAATGGCGGAGCCCGTCTCCACCTGCGTCCAGCTCAGATGCGAGCCGCTGCCCTTGC
>CAVAID010000037.1:0-19519 GCA_963588685.1 bacterium | reverse complement strand
TGCTTTGCGGAGAGTGAGGGATTCGAACCCCCGAACCCGTTAAGGTCAACAGTTTTCAAGACTGCCGCCATCAACCACTCGGCCAACTCTCCTTCCCGATTGGGACTGCAAATTTAGACAAAATCCGCCGATATGCAAAAATTTAAGTCAAAAAGTTGCCGGGCGGAACTGTTAATCAAAGACAAGGGCTACTTGCCGGAGGAGGCGGGCTTCTTCTCGCCGGACTTCTCGCTCCCGGAGAAGAACCTCCACTGGAAGAGCAGCAGATAGAACGCTCCGACGGTCACACAGGAGTCGGCGAAATTGAAGACAGGGCTGAAGAATATTACCTTCTCCCCGCTGCGTATCAGAGGGAAGTAGAACATATCCACCACCTTGCCGAACATAAACGGGGCGTAGTCCCAGATGAGGCCGTAGAAAAGGCAGTCGATGATATTGCCGACGGCGCCGGCGGTAATCATCGTCAGCCCCACCAGCACTCCCGTCGGGGTGTTGCCCTTCCTGATCAGGGACCGTATCCACCATATCAGGGCGACGCTCAGGCAGATGCGGAAGAGCGAGAGCAGGAACTTGCCCACTCCGCCTCCGAAACTCATCCCGAAGGCCATGCCCTCGTTTTCCACGAAGCACAGCCTGCACCACTCCCCTATCAGGTAGATCTGCTCCCCGAGGTCCATATTGGTCTTGACCAGATACTTGATTACCTGGTCTATGACTACCAACCCCACTCCCAGCAGGGTAAGTCCGGCTCCTTTGGAAAGCTTCATTACTTGCCCTTGGACATCTTCTCCTTGGCCTCGACGGTAAGGGTGGCGTGCGGCACGAGTCTGAGCCTCTCCTTAGGGATCAGCTTGCCCGTGGCACGGCAGATGCCGTAGGTCTTGTTCTCGATGCGTCCGAGAGCGGCCTCAAGGTTCTGGATAAACTTGTACTGCCTCTGGGCCATGTGACTCGCCTCCTCCTTGGAGAGCTGGTTGGCACCGTCGTCCTCGACCGTCTTGAACGATGGGGATGTGTCTTCTATATCGTTGGTGCCGTTGTGCAGCACAACCTCCCTCAGGGTGTTGTACTCTGCCTTGGCCTTGGCCAGTTTCTCTTCGATGATGGCTTTGAACTCCGCAAGTTCCGCATCGGAATAGCGGGTCTTCTCCGTTACAGGAGCATTCTTTACTTCGTCCGTCATGGTTAAATAGGTTTATTGATGTTTGTTTACAAATATTTTGATGGAACCCTCGCCCCACTCGATTTCGGACGCTTCCGCAGGGGCCTCGGCGAGAGGCTTCAGCGAGAGCGAGAGCGAGAGGGTCTGGGCGGCGACATAGTCCGAGTACTCGGAAAGTGCCGCGCCGATCTCCCCGGAGGCGCTTCCGTCAGCGTAAATCACGGTGTCAATCCTGTCCGTCACCTCAAACCCGCTTTCCTTGCGGAGGTTCTGGATAGGATGGATGAGCTCCCTCGCCACTCCTTCGCGGATGAGTTCAGGGGTCTGGACTATATCCAGAGCGAGGGTCAGAGTGCCTTCGGTGGCGACGAGCCAACCCGGCATATCCTCGGAGCTGATTTCGTAGTCGCCCTTGCGGAGCACGACGTCTCCGCCCGGAAGGGCAAGGGTGTATTCCTGCTCGGCACGCTCGATGGCGGCGATTTCCTCCTGGGAGAGGGTCTGGAACGCAGCTGCGATTTCCTTCATCCGCTTGCCGTAGAGTTTGCCGAGGGTCTTGAAGTTCGGCTTAATCTTCTTGGTGATGATGCCGGTGGTGTCGTGCAGGAACTCTATATCCTTGACATTCACCTCGGTAAGGAAGATGTTGCGGACGCGCTGGATGTGCTCCTTGACGGTGTCGTCCATCACAGGCACGAGCACCTTGGCGAGAGGCTTGCGGACATTGATGCCGACCTTCTTGCGGAGCGCGAGCACCATTGAGGAAGCCTTCTGCGCGAATTCCATACTCTCCTCAAGTCCCTTGTCCACAAGCGTTTCGTCGCACTGCGGCATGCTCTCGAAGTGCACGGACTGGCTGCCCGGCACGAGGTCGGTCCAGAGCCTGTCCATAAAGAACGGAGCGATAGGAGCGGAGAGCAGAGCCACGCTGCGGAGAGCCTCGTAGAGGGTCTGGTAGGCAGAGAGTTTGTCTTCGCTCATGCCGGCGCCCCAGAGACGCTTCTTGTTGAGGCGGATGTACCAGTTGCTAAGGTCATCGCAGACAAAATCCTGTACCAGACGACCTGCAGTGGTGATATCGTAGTCCTCATAGGCCGCGAGTACGGACTTGATGAGGGTGTTGAGACGGCTGATGATCCAGCGGTCGAACATAGGCCTGTGCTCGTAAGGCACCGCCTCGGCTGCCGGGTCGAAGTGGTCTATATTTGCGTAGAGCGCGAATACCGAATAGGAATTGTAGAGCGTGCCGAAGAACTTGCGGCGCACCTCCTCCACTCCGGACTCGTCGAACTTGAGGTTGTCCCACGGCTGGGCGTTGGTCATCATATACCAGCGGAGCGCGTCTGGGCCGAACTTGTCGAGAGCCTTGAACGGATCGACGGCGTTGCCGAGGCGCTTGCTCATCTTGTTGCCCTCCTTGTCGAGCACGAGGCCGTTGGAAATCACGCGGCGGAAGGCCGCGGTACCGCTGACCATCGTGTGGATGGCGTGCAGGGTGTAGAACCACCCGCGGGTCTGGTCCACGCCCTCGGCGATGAAGTCCGCTGTGCAGCCGAAGTCAGGGCTGTCCTTGCCGCGGAGGCCGGTCTGGGCATACGGCATTGAGCCGGAGTCGAACCACACATCGATGAGGTCGGTCTCGCGGACCATCTTCCTGCCTGTCGGGCTGACAAGGTAGATATTGTCCACATACGGGCGGTGCAGGTCGATTCTGTCATAATTGGCCTTGCTCATGTCCTCAGGGTCGAAGCCCTTGTCGCGCAGCGGGTTGGAGCTCATCACTCCGGCCTCCACGGCCTTGTCGATCTCGGCATAGAGCTCCTTGAGGGAACCGATGCACTTCTCCTCCCTGCCGTCCTCGGTGCGCCAGATCGGGAGCGGAGTACCCCAGTAGCGGCTGCGGCTGAGGTTCCAGTCCTGGATGTTCTCCAGCCATTTTCCGAAACGGCCGGTGCCGGTGGATTCCGGCTTCCAGGTGATGCTGTCGTTGAGTTCCATCATCTTCTCGCGGACCGCGGTGGTCTTGATGAACCAGCTGTTGAGCGGGTAGTAGAGCACCGGCTTGTCAGTACGCCAGCAGTGCGGATATGAGTGGACTTTTTTCTCGATGCGGAAGACCTTGCCCTGCGCCTTCATCATCACGCAGAGGTCGATGTCGAGGGTCGGGGCATCCGCCGGGAGAGTGTCATCGTAGGCATTCTTGACATAACGGCCGGCCCATTCACGGTATTCCGGGGCAACCCGCTCGGCGGCGTAGGCCGGGTCGAGGTCCTCGATACGGCAGAAGCGGCCCTTGGTATCCACCTGAGCCTGAGGGGCTCCGTCGCGGTCGATTACCATCAGCGCAGGCACGCCGGCAGCCTTGGCCACACGGGCATCGTCAGCGCCGAAAGTCGGGGCGATGTGCACGATGCCGGTGCCCTCCTCCGTGGAGACATAGTCTCCGGAAATAACCCGGAATGCGCCCTCGTCCGGGCGGAACCACGGAATCAGCTGCTCGTAGCGCATACCCACGAGGGTAGAACCCTTGAACGAGCCCGGCAGCACCTCGTACGGAATCTTGTCGTTGAAGAGCGTGCCCACCATGGCCTGTGCCACGATGTAGGTGGCAGGAGCGCCGGTGTATGGATTGGAAGACTTAACCTTCACATAGTCAATGTCCGGACCGACGCAGAGCGCGGTGTTGGACGGCAGGGTCCACGGGGTGGTGGTCCAGGCGAGGAAGTAGAGCCCCTCCTCCCCTATCACCTTGAACTGCGCGGTGCAGGTGGTGTCCTTGACATCGCGGTAGCAGCCAGGCTGGTTGAGTTCGTGGCTGCTGAGTCCCGTGCCGGCTGCAGGGGAATACGGCTGGATGCTCTTGCCCTTGTAGAGCAGGCCTTTGCCGTAAATGTCCTTGAGCAGATACCAGAGGGTCTCGATGTAGCGGTTGTCGTAGGTGATGTAAGGGTCATCCATATCGACCCAGTAGCCGATGCGCTCGGTGAGGGTGCGCCACTCGGCGGTGTATTTCATCACCTCCTCGCGGCAGCAGCGGTTGTACTCCTCGACGCTAATCTTCTTGCCGATGTCCTCCTTGGTGATGCCGAGCTTCTTCTCGACGCCGAGCTCCACCGGGAGTCCGTGGGTGTCCCAGCCGGCGCGGCGGCGCACCTTGTAGCCGGTCTGCGTCTTGTAGCGGCAGACTGCATCCTTGATGGAACGCGCCATCACATGGTGAATACCGGGCATACCGTTGGCGGAAGGCGGGCCCTCGAAGAATATGAACTCCGGCGCTCCCTCCCTCAGGGCGAGCGACTTGCCGAAGGCATCCATACTCTTCCATCTCTTCAGGACCTCGTCGGCAGCGGCCACGAGATCAAGTCCGCCATACTCTTTGAATATCATAATTTTTACTAATTTTGCGTTTACACCGGCGCAAACCCACGGGCAGAGGGCGAGCCCCGAAACAATTCGCAAAGTTAGTCAAAAATTAAGACGAATAAAAACTTATGGCTATCATAGACATCATCCTGCTGATATGTTTCGTTCCTGCAATCGTTTACGGGATCCGCAAAGGTTTCGTGAAGCAGGTTGTGGAGATCGTGGCTATAGTCGCGGGAGCGTGGGCGGCGTTCCGCTTCTCCTCTCAGCTCAGCGTGTGGCTCGCGCAGTATCTCACGCTGGACGAGGGTCTGCTGCGGATTATCAGCTTCGTCATCATCGTGCTGCTGGCGGTGCTCCTGCTGGGGCTGGTGGGCTCGCTGCTGACCCGGCTGCTGAAGGTGGTGTTCCTCGGCTGGCTCAACGGCCTGCTGGGACTGGTCTTCGGCGTGCTCAAGGTGGCTCTGGTCCTCGGGCTGCTGATAATGGTGTTCGAAGGCATAAACTCCACCCTCGAGCTCGTTAAGCCGGAGAGCCTGAACGACGCCGTTGTCTATCAGGCGCTCAAGAATCTGGCATCCAATATTTTCCCGTTCCTCAAATCGTTCGTTGCCGAGGCTGGGAGCGGGCTGAATTTAACATTATAGACTTATGGGCAGAATTATTCTTATCGAGACTTCGACCGCCCTGTGCTCAGTCGCCCTCGCGGACGGCGGCAGGATTGCGGCAAGCAGGGAGAGCGACACTCCCAAGTCCCACGCGGCGATGACCGCGCCTTTCGTCAAGGAAGTACTTGATTCGCAGGGGCTTGAGATTGGCGACTGCGATGCTGTATGCGTCAGCGCCGGACCTGGCTCCTATACCGGCCTGAGGGTCGGCGTGTCCACTGCCAAGGGGCTTTGCTTCGCGGCGGGGATACCTCTGCTGTCGGTCGGCACCCTCGACATCCTTGCCCGCCAGGCCATAGAGCGCGGACTTCCGGAGGGATGCAGGGCCATCGTACCGATGGTGGACGCGCGCAGGATGGAGGTCTATACGGCCGTGTTCTCCCCTGAAGGCAGGCGTGAGACGGAGGTCGAGCCGCGCATCATCGACTCCGGCAGCTTCAGCGAACTGCTCGCCGAGGGGCCGGTAGTTTTCATCGGCGATGCGGCGCAGAAGTGCTCCGGCGTCATCGGGTCCCCTAATGCAGTGTTCGTGCAGGAGTACCCGCGCGCTTCGGCGATGCTCGTGCCGGCGCAGGAGGCGCTGGAGAAGGGAGAATTCCGGGACTGCGCGTATTTCGAGCCGTTCTACCTCAAGCAGTTCGTGGCGACGGTAAGCAAGAAAAACCTGTTCTGATATGGAATATTCCGAGCTGAGAAGTCTGATAATCGCGGTGCTGGCGTTCTGCGTGCCGATAGTGGCGGCAATCGCCGACAAGCGCGCCAAGGCGAAGAAACGCAGCCCGCAGGTCAATGCGGAGCCGATAGATTTCGAAGAACTGGAGCGGCGCCGTGCGGCGCTTCGACGGAGCTCAGCGACCGATGCGGTCCCCGAGCCTGTCGAGGGGCGAGTGATCGAAGGGGCGGCGCTTCGACGGAGCTCAGCGACCGCTGCGGTCCCCGAGCCTGTCGAGGGGCAGCCGGCGCTTGTGAAACCGGCAGGCAGGGGCGCAACGGTCGAGGGGCAGCCGGCGCTTGCCAAATCCCGCCCGGCACCAAAGCAGACAAAAGAAGCCCAGTCCGGGCAGTACCCTACCGCCGAAGAAATCAGGAAGGACTGCAAGAAAATCATCCTCTACTCCGAAATCCTCAAGCCGAAATTCGACGAGCGGGACTAGACGGCGATGCCCTGTTCACGGCTTGGCCAGGTAGGGAATAAAACCGCCCGGAACTTCCCTACCTGGCCAACGGCAGGACTTAGGTCCCTCGGCAGGCTCGGGGGCCGCATTAAAGAGCGCTGCGGAATCCATAGAGATAGAGACGGTCCCGAGCCTGTCGAGGGGCGGCGGGAAGCAATCAGCGGTCAGAGGGTTCTTTCAGCTTCTGGCGGCGGGTCTCGGCGGAGTCGTGGCCGAAGAGGAGACGGGGGCCCTCGACTGAGCGCCAGTGGCGGGAATCGAAGTCTTCGGGGTCGCGGGGAGCGGTGTAAGGCCCCTCGTGGTCAATCACAAAGGAGAGATAAGTGATATTGTAGCCCTGCTCGCGGAACATCTTCTCGTAGAAAGTCTGCACTTCCCTTACCTCGGCCGGGATGGAGCCGTCGGCGCAGCCGTAAAGGTCATCTGTACAGGAGATTATCTTCAGCCCGTTGACAGCGCAGACCGCCCTGGTGTATTGGTGCAGGAACATCGAATCCGTCTTGAGATGCACCACGCCGCCCGGCTTCAGCATCGAGCGGTACCTCTCCAGGAAGAGAGGCGAACTTAAGCGCGAATTTTCACTTCTGAACTGCGGGTCGGAAAATGTCAGCCATATCTCCGATACCTCCCCCGGCGCGAAGAAAGCGGTAATGAACTCCACCCTCGTCCGCAGGAACGCCACATTGCCCAGATGCTCCCGCGTCGCATAACCGGCCCCCTTCCAGAGCCGCGCCCCCTTGATATCCACGCCGATATAGTCGGAACCCGGGTTGCGCTGCGCCAGGTCAACGGTATATTCCCCCTTGCCGCAGCCGAGCTCCAGCACTATCGGAGCGTCGGGCGCGCCCTGCGGGAACATCTGCGCGTGCCAGTTCCCCTTGACGGGGTGGTCCTTGAGGTTGAAGAAGCCGTCGGCGAGCAGCTCCCGGGAAGAGGGCTGCAGGAGGCAGGAGAAGGTCTCGTTCTCCGCGAATTTTCTCAGTTTATCGTGTCCCATCGCACTTCGTGCAAATCAGTCCGAGCCCGGTAAAATTGCCGTCCACGCCAACAGGACGCACATTCAATTTCCATTCTCCCCATTCCGGGAAACTCATCCCGCTGCGGTAGAGTTCCCTTCCGCCCCGGGAATTCAGACTCTTCATATACACCGTCTCGGAGAAACTCTCCCCTGACGGGGAAAGCCAGAGCACGCGCAGCTCGATGTTGTCCTGCCGGCCCTGGAGAAGCCTGCCGTAGAACGAGAAATCGTAGGTGGCGAGGGAATCGGTCAGGGGCAGGGAGAATGAATATACGCCGTCGCGCGCCTCGTCCGAGCGGACAAAGCCGTTGTAGCCGCTCACCTGCGAGCAGGCGGCAAGGCACAGCAGAGTCAGCAGAAGCGCGGGAGCGGGTCTCATTTGCCCTGTTGTTCGTTGCCGCGGCGCTCGCCGCCACGCCTGCCTCCGCCGTTAGCGGAACCTCCTCGGTTATTGGCAGAGCCGACGTTGTTTCCGCCATTGCCGGCAGCGCCGTTACCTGAACCGCCGCCGTTATTGCCGCCTCGGCCACCGGATTTGCGGCCCTTGCCCCCGCGTCCCTTGCGGCGGCGCGGTGCGTCGAAGCGGCTGATGCTGTCGTCGCCGACTGCTGTAACAAATTCAGGAGCAGACGGTTCCGGCTCGCTGCGGAGCGACTCCGGCTTGATGCCGTTGCGGTTCATCTTTATAATATCCCTCACCTCGGAAGCGTCGAGCGCGAAGAGCTGCGCGTCGGAAGTCTTGTCGTAGGAGAAATACATCACCTCGCGGAGGATGTCGGTCTTGCGCAGGTAGGCCTGACCGTCCTGGAACTCAAGCGGTTCGCTCACCTTAGGGATGCGGGACTGCGCGTCGAGATAGGTCGCAACCTCGTAGTTGAGACAGCACTTCAGTTTGCCGCACTGGCCGGCGAGCTTCTGCGGGTTGAGCGAGAGGTCCTGGCAGCGCGCCGCCGAAGTCGAGATGCTCTGGAAGGAGGAGATATAGTTGGCGCAGCAGAGTTCGCGCCCGCACACGCCGAGTCCTCCGATGAGTCCGGCCTCCTGACGCGCGCCTATCTGCTTCATTTCTATCCTGATATGGAACTCCTCGGCGAATGCCTTGATCAGCTGGCGGAAGTCCACGCGCCCGTCGGCGATGTAGTAGAATATCGCCTTGCTGCCGTCGCCCTGGAACTCCACGTCGCCAATCTTCATCTCCAGGCCCATCTCCGCCGCGATGGCGCGGGCCTTGATCATCGTCTCCTGCTCGCGCGCAATCGCCTCCTGCCAGCGCTCGATGTCGGTCTGGCGGGCCTTGCGGTAAATCTTCTTGAAGACCGTCGTCTGTGGGTCTATCCCCTTGCACTTCATCTGCCTGGCCACGATAGGGCCCTCCAGGGAGACGATGCCGAGGTCAAGGCCGGTAGCAGCCTCGACTATCACGAGGTCCCCCTGCCTGATGTTCTGCGGGGAGTCATTGACATATATGCCCTTGCGGGTGTTCTTGAAGCGCACCTCGAAGAGGTCCTTGACGGAGCCGTCCTGCGCGTCCTTGAGCCAGTTGTAGTCGCCGAGCTTGCAGCAACCCGCACGGTAGGTGCATTCGGTCTCGCCTGTCCGCTCGTCCTGAGTCACCACGCAACCCCTTGAGCAGTCGTATTTTATAGATTCTTTTATATCACTCATATAAGTATGTACAGTCTGTCCACAATATCCGTAAAGAGGATTTTCGCGTTGACGTTTCTCTCAATCAGCGAATATCCCCGGTCAAAGACCGCAAGCGCCCGGCGCGGAAAGGCCTTGGGGCAGGCTGCGGCCCAGCGGAGCGCGTCCGCGGTGACCGTTCCCAGCTCAGTCAGTCCCTGCTGGGCAAGGAATATGAGCCTAAGCTGGCCTGATGCAAATTTACAAAAAGCTTTCGCACTTTCGCGCGACGGCATCGCAGATACCCTGTCGGCAATGTCCAGACAGGTCTGCAAATCCTTGGAGAGCAGAGCATCCATCAGCTCCCCGAAGAGTTCCGGAGACTCGAATCCGGCCTCGGCGCCATCCCCTCCGGAAGGACGCACCCTGATGCGCTGGCAGCGGGAGGCTATGGTCGGCAGCACCTTCTCCGCCTGATGCGTAATTAGCAGAAACTGAGTCTTCTGCGCCGGCTCCTCTATCATCTTGAGCAGCCTGTTGGCGGCTTCCGCGTTCAGCTTCTCCGGCAGGTAAATCACCACCGAGCGGTACCCTCCCTCCAGCGCGCTGAGCGACAGGGTATCGAGGATGAACTGGGCCTCCTTGACGGCAATGATGCTGTTTTTCTTCTCCAGTCCGAGGGCGGCCGTGAGCTCAGCCTCCGTAAAGCATGGATTGGCGAGAGCCAGGGCGCGGAATTCCCCGAGATAATTGACGGAAATCTTCTGTGCCTCCGCAGGGAAGATGAAATGCACGTCCGGGTGAATCAGCTTGCCTATCTTGTTGCAGCTCGGGCATACTCCGCAGCTGTCGCCGCCGCCGCGCTGAGAGCAGTAGAGGTACTGCAGGAACGCGATGCAGAGCGGGAACGCACCGCCGCCGTCATCCTCCTGAAAAATGATGGCGTGCGGAATCTTGCCGGAATCGACCATCCCGACGAGAGCCCTGACCACTTCTGGGTTGCCCTGCAGCTGCGCGAAACTCATACCCGCCTGAACGTATTGAAATGTGCAATCTCCACGAGCGCATCCCTGGCCGGGGAATCCGGTACCGGAGCGAGGGCCTCAACAGCCATGGAAATGTATTCCTCCAGGCGGGCCGTGGCATATTCGATACCTCCGTGGGCGAGGACGAAATCGTGAATCCGCGGGCAATATTCCGGATGGGAAGGAATCTCGCGTATCATCCCCCTGATTTCGGAATCATCCCCGAGCGAGCGGAGCGCACCGAGCAGAGGCAGGGTTATCTTCCTCTCCTTGAGGTCAACTCCGACCGGCTTGCCGAGTTCGTCCGTGCCGGCGTAATCGAGGATGTCATCCTTGATCTGGAAGGCCGTGCCGAATGCGACGGCATATTCACGGGCGGCCCTGATGTACTCGTCAGGAGCGTCGACCGAATAGGCGGCAGTCACCCCCGCCGTCTCGAAGAGCGAAGCCGTCTTGCACCTTATGATGCGATAATAAGCCTCCTCGTCGGTGTCGGCGCTGGAGGCCTTTTCGAGCTGGAGCATCTCCCCCTCGGCGAGGTCGGTGAGGGTCTTGGAGAAGAATCCCACAACCTCGGCGTAATGCCCGGAAGCGAGCACCATCTCCACTGCCCTGGCGAGCCAGAAATCCCCCACCAGCACGGCTGCGGACGGCCCGAGAAGGGCCGAAACGGTCGGGCTGCCGCGGCGCTCGGAGCTCTCGTCGGCCACATCGTCGTGCATCAGAGTGGCGTTGTGGAGCAGTTCGGAAGCGGCGGCATAGCGCAGGCTGTCCTCGCACGGAGTGCCGAGGGCGCGGGCGGTGAGCAGCGAGATGAGAGGGCGCAACATCTTGCCGGAGTGCGAGATAAGGCTGTCGTTGGTCTGCACGAGCAGAGCGACGTCGCTGTGCAGGCTGTCGCGGATCAGCGCCTTCATGCGGCCCCAATCTTCACCCAGGATAGATTTTACACTCTCGAGATTCACAACAGTTCCTTCAGTTCTTCAACGGTGCCGGGGAACGAGATGAGCGCGCGGGACTTCTCGTCGAGGAAGCCCCTCTCCACATAGAGGTCGAGCTGGGTGCGGAACGGCTCGTAGAATCCGTCCATATTGAAGGCCACTACCCTGCCCGGATAGATGCCCATCTTGGCGAGGCAGTAGGTCTCGGCGAGTTCGTCGAGGGTGCCGATGCCGCCCGGAAGCGCCACGGCAAGGCAGGTGCCTTCCCTCATGGCGTCCTTGCGCTCCGACATCCTGTCGGTCCAGATGCATTTGGTTAGGGCCGGGTGCTCCAGGCCCTTCATGAAACGGGGTATTGCGCCGATGACCTCGACTCCGTAGTGCGAGGCCTCGTCGCTGATGTCCCACATCATCCCCTTGACGGTGCCGCCGGAGACGATGTCGTAACCAGACAAACAAGCCGCACGGACAATTTGCCGTGCAGCTTGATTGTATTCAGACTTTATGTCCTTGCTGGCGGAACAGAAAAATACCGCCTTTTTATCTGACATATACTTGGTTTAGAAGAGGAATGCCACTGAAGCGGCAACGCCGTTGCACTTGCTCTCGCTGATGGTCTTGGTAACATTGGCGACGGTGATGTCGGAGCCGTAAACATCGCCGAGATTCCAGAAATACTTGACGGATACCTGCACATGCCTGAGCACCTCAACGCCCGCACCGAGGCTGAGGCCGTACTCGAAGCGGCTCTTCATGTTGTCCCAGGTCTTCTGTGTCTCCTCCTTGGAGAGAAGGGTCGTGGCCTTCACTTCATTGGTGACTGCATATCCGATAAACGGCTCGGCGAATCCGTAAACCCTCAGGAGAGAGCCTACACCGACGCCTACCTGCACCTGTACAGGGACTTCGATATATCCGGTTTTGTAGTCAAGGTTGGCATCCTGAACTCCGCCGACATTGGCAAGGGTCTCGCCCTTCATGTTGTAGATGACGGCCGGCTGGATGGCAAGGAGATTGCCGATGCCGAGCTTATAGGTAAGTCCGACATGGTACTGGGAGATGTTCTTGTAGTCGGCGTAGGCGTCCTTTACATTTGATGCTGAAGAGGTTACGCCAGCCACGATACCGATCTGCGCGTTTGCTGACCACGCGGTAAGAAGCGCTGCAGCGATGATAAGAATCTTTTTCATTTCTTTACGGTTTTGAGTTAAATCAGTTTATCTATTCTTTCCGTGATTTCCTTTTTGGATACGACACCCACGGTCCTGTCCACGAGCTCGCCCCCCTTGAAGAAGAGCAGCGTCGGGATGTTGCGGATGCCGTACTTGATTGAGATGTCTTCGCAGTCGTCAACGTTGCATTTGCACACGACCGCCTTGCCTTCGTATTCGGCCGCCACCTCGTCCACTGTCGGGGAGAGCACGCGGCAAGGGCCGCACCAGGTGGCCCAGAAGTCTATAAGAACCGGCTGGGGGGAAGAGAGTACCTCAGCGATGTTTGCGTCATTTATTACAGTTGCCATAATATTAAAAAAATTATCCGCCGTCCAAACTGGCGGCGGATACAAAGATAACAATTTAATAGAAAGTTTCAACATTCCAGACGAAAGCGCGCAGCCCGAGATCCGGCGCCGCCTCGTCTTTCTTCTTCAGTTCCGCGAGGATAGGCTCGACTTTCTCGTCCTTGACCATCGCGAGCACCGCGTGGTTCATCTCCGGCCAGGCGTGGTTGCCGAAGCGCGGGATGCCGTTGAAACTGCCCTTGCCCTCGATGTCTTCCCAGCGGGTGAAGCCCCTCTGGCCCATCTCGGCGAGCATTTCGACTATTTCTTCGTTATATGCCTGATTGTAGGCTATGAACATTGCTTTCATTTCTTTTTCCTCCTTTCCTGTCTGCTTGCGAACGAACAATAAACTGTAGGGATGAGCACGAGGGTCACGAGGGTCGAAATGGTCAGACCCCAGCAGACCGTCACACCCAGGGAGCGCCACATCTCGGAGCCTTCACCGGTGCCGACCGCCATAGGCAGCATACCGAGCACTGTGGTGAGGGTGGTCATGAGGATAGGGCGCAGACGGCTCTTGGCCGCGGTGGTGGAGGCGTCGCGGATGTTCATGCCTCGCTCGCGGCAGAGTATAGTGTAGTCAATCAATACGATACCGTTCTTCACAACCACACCGATAAGGATGATGATACCGATCATCGCCATCACTCCGAGCGCCGTGCCGGTGATGCGCAGACCGAGCAGCACGCCCACGAGGGCGAACGGAACGGAGAACATGATCACGAACGGACTCATGAACGACTCGAACTGGGATGCCATCACCATATAGACGAGGATTACCATCAGGATAATCAGCACGAGCAGGTCGGAGAACATGTCCTGCTGGTCCTCGTAGTCGCCGGCGATAATCGTGGAGATGCCGGTCGGCATAGGAGTCTCGGAAATCACCTTGCTGGCTGCGGCCACAGCATCGCTGAGGGCGGCGCCGTCGGCTACGATGCCGGTGACGGTGATGAGCCTCTCACGGTCCTTGCGCTCGATGGTCGGAGGCACGAGGGTCTCCTCCACGGTGCCGAGGTCCTTCATGCGGATCTGCTGGCCCGCGGCGTTGGTGACGATAATATTCTCAAGGTCCTCGATGCTGGTGCGGGACTCAGGATTGTAGCGTACACGGATCTTGTATTCCTCGCCGTCCTCGCGGTAGTATGAGGATACCGAACCGCTCATCGCCGCGCTGAACGCAGCCGCTGCGGTGGTGGAGGTCAAGCCGTTGAGCGCCAGCTTTGTACGGTCGAAGTTCATCTGGAGCTCCGGGGTGTACTCGTCACGGCTGAGGGTTACCTGCGCGAATGCAGGATCCTGGAGCATTCCGGCCTGGAGCTGCTTGGCCACGAGGTCGGTGTTGTCGAAGCTGTAGCCATAGACCTCGACCTCGATGGAGGAGGCGCCGCCCATTCCGCCGCCGCCTTCGGTAACGAGGGCTCGGCGTATCTCAGGATACTGGGCGAGGATGCCGCGGACGACATCCGCAAGCTCTGCAGAGGTGCGCTGACGGGTGCTGCTGGTGCCGATGTTGAGAGTCATCGAGATGAGGTGGGTACCGTTGCTCTGCATACTTGCAAAGGTGTTGTCGGAATCTGCCTGGCCGAAGGTGCCGTTGATGGTCTTGGCCTCCGGGACGGCTGTCTTAAGCTCCTGATATATTGTATTGAAGAGGCCGCGGGTCACTTCCTGGGCTGTACCCATAGGGAGCTCGATGGTGACGGAGAGACGGTCGGAGTCGGAGCGAGGGAAATACTCGGTCTTCAGACCCGGCGCGAGGGTTACCATGGCGAGGACGAATACGCCTGCAAAGGTGAGAATCACCAGTTTGCGGCGCTTCGTGGCCCAGTGGATTACATGTGCGTATCCTCTTGATATCCAGTCGATGAAGCGGTTGATAGGGACGAAGATGGCGTTGTATGCCTTGCCGTGCTTCTCGTCGGCCTTGAGCCAGCGTGAGCAGAGCATAGGGACGAAGGTAAGCGCCGCCATTGTGGACACTATCATGATGATGCTGACGATCCATCCGAGCTGGCGGAACATGATTCCGGACATACCGCTGATCATGGTCAGAGGCAGGAAGACGCAGAGCATCGTGAGGGTGGAGGCGATGACGGAGATACCCACCTCGGAGGTGCCGTGCACGGCGGCCTCCTTAGGCTTCTCGCCCCTGGAGAGGTGCGTGGAGACGTTCTCGAGCACCACTATGGAGTCATCCACAACCATACCGATGGCAATCGCAAGCGCTGACATTGAGATGATGTTGAGCGTGTTGCCGGTCGCGTAGAGGTAAATCAGGGACGCGAGCAGCGCCAGCGGGATAGAGAGTATGATGATGACGGTGGACTTCCAGTTGCCGAGGAATATGAACACTACGAAGCCTACGACGAGGAAGGTGATGATGATGGTCTCGAAGAGGGTGTGGATGGTGTTGATGATCTCGGTGGAGCCGTCCACGAAGGTGACCACGTTGATGTCGGCAGGGAGAGTAGGCTCGATCTTGGCGAGCTGCTTCTTGACGCTGCGGATTACATTGACGGTGTTGGCGCCGGACTGCTTCTGGATGATGATTCGCGCGGAGCGCTCACCGTTGGTGTAGGACTCCTGCTCGCGCTCCTCGCCTCCGTCGTAGATGGTGGCGACATCGCGCAGATAGACTGCCGTTCCGTTGCTCGTACCGACCACTATGTCAAGCAGTTCGCTCGGATCGGTAAACTCCTTCTGCACGCGGAGGGTGTAGGTCTCGGTACCGATGTCGATGTTGCCTGAAGGGACGTTCTTGTTCTCGGCCGCGATGGTGGCGGAGATGCCGCTGACGGTGAGGTTGTAGGCCTGGAGTTTCACAGGGTCGCAATAGACCTGAATCTCACGGGTAGGCGCGCCGCTGACGGATACCGTACCGACTCCCTTGACACGCGCGAGCGGGGTGGAGAGCTTGTCGTCGAGTATCTTGTCGAGGCCGTCGAGGCTCTCTTTCGCCGTGGCGGAGAGCATCATGATAGGCATATCGTCGGCGCTGAACTTGAATATGACAGGCATCGTGGCCCCGTCAGGGAGCGACGAGTTGACCATGTCCAGCTTGTCGCGGACATTGTTGGTCGCCTCCTCGATGTCAGTGCCGTATTCAAAGGTAAGGGTCAGCAGGGAGATGTTCTCCTTGGACTGGGAATTGAGCTCCTTGAGGTCCTCGACGCCGTTGAGGGCGTTCTCGAGGATTTTGGTGAGGTTGGTCTCGATATCCTGGGCGTTGGCGCCCTGATATGAGGACATCACCATGATGGTATTGGAGTCAAATTCCGGGTACTGCGCAATCGAAGTCCTGCTCAGCGAGAATACGCCGAGTACCGCGAACGCGATGAATATCAATGCAGTAGTTACCGGCTTGTTGACCGCGGAACGATAGATGCTCATTGTGCAACCTCCACTTTAATGCCCGCCTTGAGCGCGGACTGGCCCTCGGTGATGACCCTGTCGCCCTCCTCAAGTCCGGAGAGGATTTCGTAGTTTGAGCCGAAGTGCAGACCTATCGTGACAAGCTTGACGGCGACCACATTGTCGGCGTCGATGACATAGACGAGCCTCTGGCCTGAGCCCTGCTGCTTCACTACTGCGGAGTCAGGGATGACGATGCTGTCGTTGTTGCCCATGTTGATGGTAGTGCGGACATACATTCCCGGACGGACGAGGCGGTCGTTGTTAGGAATCTGGACCTCAACCTTGAAGGTGTGAGATGCGGCGTCCATCACCGGATAGAGCCTTACCACGGAGCCCGTGAAGGTCTTGCCCGGCAGGGCGTCGGCGGTCACGGTGACCTTGTCGCCCTTGTGGACCTTGGTGTAGTCGGTCTCGGACACGCCCACGAGAATCTTGACCGGAGTAATCTGCTGCACGGTGTAGATCGGGGAGGACATCGCGTACATATCGCCCTTGTCATAGTTGCGGGCGGTCACTACGCCGTTGATCGGCGAGCGGAGGACGGTGTTGTCGAGAAGGTTCTTGTAGCTGGACTCAGACACCTCATAGGCAAGCTGGAGGGCGTCGTAGTCGGACTGGGAGATGCCGCCCTCGCTGAGCAGAGTCTTCACGCGGTCGAGCTCCTGCTTGTCATTCTTGAGTTTGAGCTCGGCCTGCTGGAGGGAGGCCTTGTCCATCTCGGCGAGTATCTGGCCAGCTGAGACGAAGTCGCCGACCTCGACGTTGAGCTTGATGATACGGTTGGTCGTCTGCGGTGCTATGTTGTTGACTATGTTTGCCTGCACGGTGGAGGAGTAAACCTCATTCTGCGGCACCGTCTGCCTTGTCGCGCTCACGACTGAGACGAGAGGAGTCTTCTCCTCGACCGCCACCTCGGCGGCCTTGTTGCCATTGCCGGCGCAGCTGCATACCATCGCGGCGAGCGCCATTCCCATTACGAGTCTTTTATTCATTGCTGTATGTTTTATTCAGTTGGACATTGCCGTCTTCGTCGATGAAATCCGCGCCGAGCACGCCTTCAAGGTTGGCCTTGGCGCTGACGAAGTTATAGATTGCCTGGGTGTAGGTGAGTTTGGCCTGGGTCAGCGCGAGCTGCGCGTTGTTGAGCTCGGTAAGGGTGCTGCGGCCCACCTCATAGGAGCGGCTTGCGATGTCGTAGGCCTTCTGGGCGGACTCGAGCGCGCTCTCGGCGGAGCCCTTGCTCTTCATCGCGGTCTCCATCTGGTTGAGGTACTGGCGGATGGAGATGCGGAGCTGACGCTCGTTCTCTTCCCTCTGCACGCTAAGCTCAGCCCTCTGGACCTTGGCCTGGCGAACGTCGTTGAGCCTCTTGCCGCCGGAGAAGATCGGCACGGACAGGCTGATGCCTATGTATGAATACGGTGACCACTTGTATTCGCTGAACTGGAAGTCGTTGGTCATCGCGTTGAGGCTGTAGGAGAACGAGAGCGCGAGGCTCGGAAGGTAGGCGTACTGCTGCATGCGGACCGTGGCCGCAAGCTGCTCCGCCTGGATGCCGAGCTGGCGCAGGGTGGAGTTGTTCTCGAGGGAGAGGCCTTCGGACTCCGCGTAGTCATAGAGCATGGAGTCGCCGTAGTCCTCAAGCGAGCCGGCGACGTCGATGTTCTCGTCGAGGCTGACACCCATCACGGCCTTGAGCTGCCAGAGCGAGAGAATTACGGAACTCTCTGAGTCATAGACATTAGGCACGGCGTTGGCGAGGGTAGTCTTGGCCTGTGCGAGTTCGAGGTCGGAAGCCCTCTGTGCGTTGTATTTGCGCTGGGTCTGGTTGAGGTTTTCCAGGGCATTCTCATAGACGGACTTATAGACCTCGAAGGCCTGCTTGGCAAGGAGGCAGGAGAAGTAAGCCTGCTTGACCTGGTTGACGGTCTCGAGACGGGAGCTTCTGGCCTTCTCGACGGCGAGCTCGACGCTCTGTCCGCTGACCCTGAGGCTCTCCCAGAGCTGGGCGTTGACGAGAGGCATGGAAGCGGAGACGCCTGCTGACCATGTGTTCCAGCGGCCCACCTCAAATCCGCCTGCGGAAGAGGCGGAGGTGTCTTCGGAAGAAGAGGAAGAACCGGTGTCTTCGCCGGACTCGGAACCGCCCATAGAGGACATGTCGAAGTCCATATACATCACCTGTTTCTTGATGGTGCGCTGATAAGCTGCGGATCCGTCAATCTGAGGGAAGAGGGAAGCGTAAGTGCCTTTGCGCTCGTAGCCGCTGCGCTCAACTTCCATGTCGGCCACCTTGACCGACGCGTTTTCGCTGACTGCGATCTGAAGCGCCTGCTCCAGAGTGATGATTTTGGGCGCCGACGACGTATCGGTCTGAGTTTCAGTCTCCTGCGCGGAGAGGCCGACGGCCGCGGAAAGCGCCAGAATCGAAATAAACAACAATCTTTTCATACACTATAATATAGCCGGGGGCGGGTAGCGCAAAAATCGCGCCACCTCAAGGAAGTCCAGACTGATTCTGAGAATTATTTTCTGCCCGGCGCAGCGGCCCTGGAGACGGCTGCAGGCTGTTTCCTGACTATCGACAGGATGAGAATGGCGATGCCGACGATGATGAACGGGATGGAGAGGAGCTGACCCATGTTGAGAGCCATTCCCTCTTCGAATCCGACCTGAGGCTCCTTGATGAACTCGATGAGGAATCTCATGCCGAAGCAGCCGATGAGGAAAGTCCCGAAGAAGAAGCCGCGATATACCTTGTCGAGCTTGTTTTTATATACCCAAACGAGGATGAGGCCCAGAATAAGGTAGGACAGGGCTTCGTAAATCTGGGTCGGGTGCTTAGGCTCTGTCTCGCCGCGCAGGTCGAAGATGAATCCCCACGGGAGGGTGGTGACATCGCCGTAAATCTCCGAGTTGAAGAGATTGCCGAGCCTGATCATGCAGCCGGCGAACGCGACCGTGATGCAGAGGCGGTCCATTATCCAGAGGAAGTCAAAGCCGTTCTTCTTGCCATAATGGTTTGAATACCACCACATTGCGAGAAGCAGAGCAATGGCGCCGCCGTGGCTGGCGAGGCCGCCCTTCCACGGCATGAATATCTCCCAGAATCCCTGCCAGGAGCCGAGGTAGTAGTCCGGTTGATAGAAGAGGCAGTGGCCGAGGCGCGCACCGACTATCGTGGCGATGAGCAGGGTGTAGAGGAGCGGGTCCATGAGCTTCTCGCTGACCTTTTCGCGGCGGAAGAACCATCTGAAGAGGTACCAGCCGATGACGAAGCCGGAGACGAAAAGCAGGGAGTACCACCTGATCTGGAGGCCGCCGATATGGAAGAGCACCGGGTTGACGTGCCAGTGCACAAAAAGCATCTCAAACATACTGAGTCTTAAATTTCGCGAATATATGCAATTTTTTTGGATTGCCAAGCGGACGGTCCATCGGCGCTTCGCCCCCTCGACAAGCTCAGCATGACCGGAGCACTGTCAGCGGTCGACGAAAAAAGGCCGGTTGTCAAAATCTGGCAACCGGCCTGGAAAAGTCAAAAAGCGGGGGAAGAACTACTC
>CAVAID010000036.1:0-20857 GCA_963588685.1 bacterium | reverse complement strand
TCGGCACCGTATATCACGGAAAGGTCGTTTCCATCCTCGAGTTCGGCGCGTTCGTCGAGATTCTTCCTGGCAAGGAGGGACTCCTGCACGTTTCCGAAATTGCCTGGAACAAGACCGAGAATGTTGAGGATGTCCTCAAGGTCGGCGACGAGATCGATGTCAAGCTGCTTGAGATTGACCCCAAGACCGGCAAGATGCGTCTCTCAATGAGGGCTCTGACCGAGAAGCCTGAGGGCTATGTCGAGCCGGAGCGCAGACCTCGCGGAGAGCGTCGCGACGACCGCAGGGGCGGACGCGATGACCGTCGCGGAGGCCGTGACGACCGCAGAGGCGGACGCGATGAGCGCCGCGGAGGTGACCGTCGTGACGACCGCAGAGGCGACCGCCGCGATGACCGCCCTCGCCGCAGCAACGGCCCTCGCACCGACGCTCCGGCCCCGCAGGCCGATGACTTCAAGGAGCCTGTTGACGAGGTGTTTTAGTCGAATAGACTGACTGAGAGCTCACTGAGCTTTCGATATAATGAAGAGAGGATGACCCGCCTGGTCATCCTCTCTTTTTTATTGGGGTAAACCCCTCTCCGAGGGGCGGTGCTTCGACTCTCTCAGCTCCGCAGGCTCGGGGGCCGAAAACTTAGCAAAGGCGCAGCGGAACATCTCCCGCCGCGCCTTTGACTTGCTTGAACGCACGCAATTTCGCATGCATGCTGAGCCCGGCTAATTACAATAACCTTTGACAGTCACCAAAGATAAGCCAGTGGCAGTGGCTATGGCTTCTATAGTCATGCCTGATCGAAACATGTTGGCTATTAATGATGCTCTCTCTGCATCTCTGCCTATGGCTTCGCCTTTAGCCTCGCCTTTGGCAAGCCCTTCCTCGAAAGCATATTCGCATTTCGCTTCTATATCACGTTCTGACATCATATCGTTGTCGTATATCTGTTTCTTCACTTCCGAGAAGCCCGCAATCTCGCACGCCCCCGCCAACGCCTCGGCGTATGGCCTGTGCTCCAGCTCGCTTGGCAACTCTTCCAGCACTCTTCCGTGCTTAATCATGTAGAAGAGCACATCCCTGTCGCTGTTGCACTCGGAGAGCGGCTTGCTGAACCTTCCCAGTTCTGCAAATATACACGAAATTGTCGGAGGTGCAAGTTCTCCCGTCCTTTTTTCAATCATCTGATATTCAGATATAAGATGATTGGTGTCCCACTGCGACTCGTCATCGTGCTTGAGCTTGAAGTTCAGGATGCCGATAAGGAACACCGGACAGAGCTCCCGAAACTTTCCTTTCCGCTTGAGTTGCTTGTGATAGGTGTGCGCGCTGTAGAAGACGCATCTCTCGAAAAATGCGACCTGCGGCTCTTTCTGCAGTTCGACGATGAAGCGCTTGCCGTCCCTGCCCTTGCAGACAAGGTCATAATAGGTCCGCTTGCCTCCGATGAAGTCCTGCTCCTGCTCGCGGTCGAGGTACTGGGTAATCTCCTCGACGGCGTTCTCCTCGGGCAGTAAAAGATTGATAGTCTGGCGGAGAAGCTCCCTGTTCTCCTGGTCCGCGAACACCGCCTTGAATCCGGCGTCCGTCAGAAGGTCCACGTAACGTGGTGATTTTGAATCTTCCATAATTTAGAAGTTTAAGATTTGACATATCTCCCCTCGACAGGCTCGGGGGCCGCCTCTGGGGATTGCTCGCAATGTAGATATAATTTTCGATACCGGCACAAAAGAAACAGTTAATGAAATTAAGAAACAGATATTTTTTGCATAAGATTTATTTTTGCGTCGGCTCCTCGGCCCCTCGACAGCTCCGGATGCAGGCGCAAAATTCTACAATTCTCGTTCAGGCGAAAGTGCCCTACAAGGCTGTAAAATGCATATGTGGCTGAATGTCGAGGACTTAAAGTCGGTCGACATTCAGCCATACCCTGTCTAGACAGCGCTCTGCTGCTATATGCCCTGAACGGGTTTTGCAGGAAAAGTTCCGGGATTGTCACGGGTGTATTTTTCTACACCCGGGACAACTTCCCGGAACTTTAGCTGATTGTGCAGGCCCTTCGGCGCTTCGACAAGCTCAGCGACCGCATTAAAGAGCGCTGCGGAATCCATAGAGACGGTTCGAGCCTGTCGAGGGGCCGAAGCATCGAGGGTCGGTCTCCCCGCGAGCTACGCCACCTTGACCTTGAAGATGGCCTTGTGGATGGTGCCTTCGCCGATGAGAGGGGCGTGGGCGGTGTCAGGCTCGAAGACGATCATCTCGCCGGCCTTGACGCTCACGGTCTTCCAGTCCTTGTCCTTGTAGAAGAGGATGTCCTTCTCGGCGTTGAACTCTCCCTCCGGCTCGCGGCACTCGCTGCGCGGCTTCACTCCGAAGCACTCGTCCTTGGAGAGAGGAATCTGGATGTCGATGTACTTGTCATGCACCTCCAGACGCGCCTGCTCAGGAGTCTTGAGAGCGGAGTCGTTGATGTTGACGAAGAGATTGTCGCCGTCGATAAAGTGCTTGCCGGCCTCGAGAGCATTCAGGTCAGTATTCTTGATATACTCGAGAGCCTTTATATAATTCGGATTCTTTTCGCAGTTCATTATCCTTAAAAGTTAAAATAGTTCTTGGCGTTGTTGTAGGAGATGTCCTCGATCATCTCCCCGATTCTCTCCATCTCGGAAGCAGGCAGCTTGCCGTTCTCCACATCCGTGCCGACCACGTCGCAGAGGATGCGTCGGAAGTACTCGTGGCGAGGATAGCTGATGAAGCTGCGGGAGTCGGTGAGCATGCCCACGAAGCGGCTGAAGAGGCCGAGCACTGAGAGCGCGTCCATCTGGCGGCGCATTCCGACCTCCTGGTCGAGGAACCACCAGCCTGAGCCGAACTGCATCTTGCCCGGAACGGTGCCGTCGTTGAAGTTGTATGCCATGGTCATCATCACCTCGTTGTCCTTAGGATTTAGGCAATAGAGAATGGTCTTGGCGAGCTTGCACTCTGAAGCGAGACGGTCGAAGAACTTGTTGCCCGCCGCGGCAATTTCCTGGTCGTGGATGGCATCGTAGCCGGTATCCGCGCCCACGAGGCCGAACATGCGGGAATTGTTGTTGCGGATGGCTCCGATATGGAACTGCTGTGCCCAGCCTGCCTCGGCGTCCATCACGGCCTGGTCATGCAGGAACGCGCTGCGGAACTTCGCAAGCTCGTCCGCGCCCGGCTTCCTGCCTGCGAGCACGGCCTTGAATGTAGCCTCGACTTCGGCGTCGGTATAGTCGGCGGAGTAGAAGTTCTCCAGACCGTGGTCGGAGAGCTTGCAGCCCATTGAGGCGAAGAAGTCGTGCCTCTTCTGAAGGGCCTCCTGAAGGTCGCGGTAGGATTTGATTTCCATCCCGGCAGCCTCGCCGAGCTTCTCGATATATGCCTTGTAGGAAACAGGGTCCTCGATGGCCATAGCCTTGTCAGGCCTCCACGCAGGGATAACCTTGGTGCCGAAAGGATGCTCGGCTATCATCTTGTGCCAGCGGAGGTCGTCGGCAGGGTCGTCGGTGGTGCAGACTGTCTCGACTCCGAACTTGCGGATCAGGGCCTGGCCGCGGAACTCCTCGGTGGCGAGCTTGGCGTTGCACTCCTCGAATATCTCGCGCGCGGTCTTCGGGCTAAGGAGCTTGTCGATGCCGAAGACGCGGCTCAGCTCGAGGTGAGTCCAGTGGTAGAGAGGGTTGCGGAGGGTGTATGGCACCGTCTCGGCCCACTTCTCGAAGGTCTCCCAGGCAGTGTGCTTGCCTCCGGTGATATAATCCTCGGACACGCCGTTCGCCCTCATCGCTCTCCACTTGTAGTGGTCGCCGTAGTGGCCGTCCACGAGCCAGAGCTGGGTAATGTCACGGAACTGGATGTTCTCCGCAATCTGCTGAGGCACGAGGTGGCAGTGGTAGTCGATGATCGGCATGCCCTCTGCGTGTTCGTGATAGAGCTTCCGCGCCGTGGCGTTGGAAAGCATAAAGTCTTCGTTTATAAATGACATGGTATCAATGGTTTTATGTTAATATGCAATTATCTTCCAAAGGTCGCGGATATGCTGCTCCGGGTCCCATTTGCCGTCGAAGGTCCAGCGCGCTGTCATCGCGAATGATTCGGTGGAGTGCTCCGCCTTCTTGAGGTTGTCGTCCATCCAGCCGCTCTGCCCGCCTTCGCGCACATCGCGGTAGTAGTAAACCCTCTGCCCGAGTTCGCACGGGTCGAGAACCTTGTCGGAGTAGGCGTAGTGGATGTCGTGGTTGAGAATGTTGCGTGACATCACGCTGTGCACGATGAATATCTGATGGTCGTGGTGATAGCGGCCGAGCAGGGTCGGGACACTGGCGTCGAAGTCGGAGTCGCGGATAACGAACTTCTGGTCCCTGTTGCCGCGTCCGTCGTGCCAGATCATCGCCCTGCCGCCGCCGTAGAAGCGGCAGCGGGTGGCGTAGCACCAGCCGCGGGGGCAGACGAAATCGACTCCCGGGCAGTTGACGGCGAGGTCGGCGTGATAATACATGCCGCCTCCCTTGGCCCAGAGCGAGAGCGCGTCGTTGCCGTTGGACTCAATCGTGCAGTTGACGATGATGGTGCGGGTGGCCGCTCCCTTGACCGTGAAGCGGTGCTTTACCCAGTGCGGCTGCATGGTCTCGTCAGGGGTGGCGTCGAAGCAGTTGCGCAGCGTAAATCCGCTGATGACGCAGTCCGATGCCGCTTCGGCGATGTTGACTATCGTATGCGGCTCCTTCTCGCCGGCTGCGAGGTCGGCTTCGGAGTATGTGATTATCGTGGATGCGCGGTCCTCGCCGACCAGCACCACATTAGGCTTGTCGATGTTGAGAAGCTGGTGGTATTCTCCCTTGAGCACCAGGATCTTGAACGGTTCGGAAGACTGGGCCGGAGCCTTGTCTATGGCGGCCTGTATGCTCTCGCCCGGCTTCACCACTACATCGTAGTTCTTCTTGTCCAGCACAGGCTTGCGGAACATGTCGATGGTTCCGTTTACATTGGCGCCCGGGGTCTCGAGACTGATCTTGACCTTGTGGCGCTTGTCGTATTTCGCGGCCCACTCCTCATAGAGAGGGTAGAGCTCGGCAGGGCGGGAATTGTACCAGCTGTAGCCGCTGCGGCGTTCGCGGCCTATCTGCTCCAGGCGGCGGCGCATCACGCCGTCGCGGTCGCAGACGTAAGGCTCATTGAGTTCCAGGTCGTAGAAGCGGGCCCAGATAGGCTCGGCTGACGCGTCTTCCACGAGGCGGGTGTCGCGCACCCCGTCAGGGCTCACGCTGCGCTCCACGCGCAGACCGGTGAGCTTGTATTTGTCGAACCAGCGCATGGCGCCGTGCACGGCCTCCTTGACCTTGGCGTCAGGGTTCGGGAGCTCCATCAGCAGGCGCACGAT
Organism: bacterium; assembly: GCA_963588685.1. Classification (GTDB taxonomy): domain Bacteria; phylum Bacteroidota; class Bacteroidia; order Bacteroidales; family UBA932; genus Cryptobacteroides. Next base: position 15,462 of record CAVAID010000036.1, on the reverse strand, counting down.
GGAAGCGCTCTCGGCTGAGCAGAACGAAGGGAGCTCATAGGCGCGGGCTGATGCCGGGGCGAGAGTGACGGGGTCATTCTGCTGGCACCATACGGTCGGCTTGCCTTTTACCCTGATCTGGGTGGCGAGGATGCACTCTATGCCCTTGTCGAAGGACTTCTGCAGGCGCTCCCTCATCTCGGAGTCCACGAGGTCGCCGCCGTAAGGCTCGACACCGTTGATTATATCCCGGAAGAGCTCCATGGTGTTGACGATAGCATCGTCATTGAATGTGATATTGACCTGATAGTCACGCATTTCCGGCCAGAACTGCGGCCATCCGCCGTTGTCGTACTGACCGCTCAGCAGATAGTCCACTCCCTTGCGGAAGCCCTCGCGCCAGCGCTCTCCGGATGTGGCCTGGTAGAGCCTTGCGAGGTAGGTCATCTGCATCGTGGTAGCGTTGTTGTCGATGGTGGAGTCGTTGCGGCGCGGCTTGTCGGCCCGCACGTCGGCAAGCTCCTTCTGGCTGTGCCTGCGGACCATGTCTATGTTTTTCGGCCAGCCTCCGGTGCACCTCTGGTAGGCAAGCACCTGGTCGCCGATTATTGCGGCTTCCTCCGTGCGGAAGAAGTCTTTGGATTTCTCGCGCAAGCCTCTGTCGCGCGGTTGGGCCTGAAGGCCCCCAACGGAAAGCAGTGAGCCCGCGGCCAAAGCCAGACTCACTGCCACCGCCTTGATGATGGTATGGTTAAACATAATTTTGTGTTAATATACTTCCACTGAACCTCCGTCGTTCTTCTTGATGTCGGAGATGGCGAAATATCCGATCTTCGCGCCGATCCACTCGCCGGCGCTGCCGGTAAATTCCGGTCCGAAGGTCTTGAACTTCTTGCCGTCGAGGCTGTAGGAGAATGTGCAGATGCAGTCCTTTTCCACCTTGACGCGGATCCAGACGGTGTTGTAATCCTGCTTCTCCAGCGGGGTAGAGGCTATGGTCTGCTCCGCGGCGCCCTTGTTGGCGTTGATGCAGTCGCGGCGCACGAGGCTCAGAGCCTCGCCGTCATAGTTGAGCTCTATGGTGCTGTAGCTGCGTCCGGTCACGATCACTCCGACCCTTTCAGAAGCGTAGGACGGGCGGTAAACGAGCTTGGTAGTGAACTCGGTGCGCGGGCCTACCACTTTCTGTGCCAGGATGTTAGGCGTGTCGCGCAGGTTCTTCCAGCCCTCCGGGCTCTGGATGCAGTTGAGCCTCAGGCAGCCCAGGCTCGGGTTGAGCATGTACCAGTGGAATTTAGGGTTGGCCTCCCACTGCCAGTTGAGCGGGATGGAGGTGCCCGTAAATCCGGTACTCGTGGCGATGGCGCTGACGCCTTCGAGCTTCGTACCCTTATATTTATCGGCAACTGCCGGCCTTGCGTGCTTGAGCACTGGCTCGCCGATGCCGTCGCCGTTACGGTCGATGCCGATGATGCACCAGCCGTCCTCGCTCCAGCTCATCGGCTGGAGGTGGCAGACGCGGCCCCAGGCATAGCGGTCCTCGAAATGGATGAACCAGTCCTTGCCGGCCACATCGGTCACCCAGCCGCCCTGGTGCGGGCCGTGGATGTCGGTATTGCCCTGGTGGAGCACGGTGCGGTATTCGTACGGGCCGTAAACATTGCGGGAGCGCATTACAAGCTGCCAGCCTTCCTTGACTCCGCCGGACGGGGCGAAGATGTAGTACCAGCCGTCGCGCTTGTAGAACTTAGGGCCCTCTACGGTGTCGTTGCCGTTCTTCTTGCCGTCAAAGACGAGCACCTGGTCGCCGATGACGCGGGTGCAGTCCCTGTCCAGCTCGCAGACATTGAGAATGCTCTTGAAACCGGCACGCGAACCCGCCCAGGCGTGGACGAGATAGACTCTCCCGTCATCGTCCCAGAGCGGGCTGGTGTCGATCATTCCCTTGCCTTCCAACACCAGATGAGGCTTGCTCCACTCTCCGCGCGGGTCCGTGGTGTTGACCTGGAATATTCCCTTGTCCGGGTCGCCCCAGAATATCCAGTACTTCCCGTCGTGGTAGCGGATGCACGGAGCCCATACCCCGTTGCCGTGTGAAGGCGCGTCGAATGCCGGGCCGAGCTCGGGCAGCGCCGCGCCGACTATTTCCCAGTCCACGAGATTGGTGGAATGCAAGACCTGAAGTCCCGGGAAACAGGTGAACGAGGATGCGGTCATCCAGTAGTCATCCCCGACCCGGATGACATCCGGGTCGGAGTAGTCTGAAAACAGTATAGGATTGGTGTAGCTGTCATTGCTGCCCGGAGCGAGCATCATCAATGAAGCCAGAAGTGCAAGCAGATGCATTGTTATCTAGTGATTTTTACTGATTTGAGCGCCTTAGGCGAAGAGCTTGACCCATAGTATAGGGTGAAGTGTCCCGGAGTCGCCTCCATCTCGCCGCTCCCGGCGTTGTAGGTTTTGAAAGTCTCCTCGGTCAGAGGAATGCTGACCTCGACGGTCTGTCCTGCCGGGATGTGTACCCTGCGGAAGCCGCGGAGAGCCATCTTAGGTCCTTCCTTGTCCTCGGATTTCTTGACATAGAGCTGTACGACCTCGTCGCCGTCCATCTTGCCGGTGTTGCTGACCTTGACGGTGAGAGCGCCGTCGGAAACCTTGGCGCGGCCATACTTGAAGGTGGTGTAGCTGAGACCGTAGCCGAACTCGAAGAGCGGCTTGCCCTCGAAGAAGCGGTAGGTGCGGCCTGCCATGTCGTAGTTGTTGATGTCAGGCAGGTCGGCGTCGCTGCGGTAGAATGTCACAGGCAGACGGCCTGCAGGGTTGTAGTCTCCGAAGAGCACGTCGGCGATGGCTGTGCCGCCCGCTTCGCCCGGATACCAGGCCTGGAGGATAGCGGCGCAGTTCTTGGTCTCGGCAAGCAGACCCATTGCGGAGCCTGACATGTTGACGAGCACGACTTTCTTGCCGGCCGCCTTGAGAGCTGCGATTTCCTTGCGCTGTGCTGAAGGGAGCTCGATGGTGGTGCGGTCGCCCCTGTCGAAGCCCTCGACATTGTTGTAGCGCATCTCTTCGCCCTCGAGCTTAGGTGAGATGCCGCCCACATAGATGACGATGTCGGCCTCGTCGGTATTCTCTGTCACATTGGCTGCGCCGACCTTGGCCCTGATGCCCTCTATGGCGGTCACGGACGATACCGGAGTGCCGTTGTAGTTGCCGTTGAGCACGACTGAGTCGGCTGCGTTAGGTCCGATGACGGCGTATTTGATGCCGCTCTTGCCGAGAGGCAGGATGCCGTCGTTCTGCAGGAGAACCATAGTCTCGCGGGCCATCTTGAGGGAGAGGGCACGTGACTCGGCGCAGGCGAGGCGGTCTTCGGAGATTTTGTTCCAGCTGACCTGGTCGTCAGGGTCCATCTCGCCGAGCATGAACCTGTCCACGAGCAGGCGCTTGAGCGATACGTCGATGTCCTTCTCGCTGATCTTGCCTTCGGCCACGGCGTCGATGAGGTGCTTGTAGGAGCCGCCGCACTCGAGGTCGGTACCGGTGCGCACCGCATTGGCGGTGGCGGAGCTAGGGTCGTTGAGGAAGGTGCCGTGGGCGCCCGGACGGAAGAAGTCGCTGATGGCGCCGCAGTCGCTGACCACGATGCCCTTGAATCCCCACTTCTCGCGGAGGAGCTGCCCGAGGAGCTGGTCGTTGCCGCAGCAAGGCTTGCCGTCAAGCCTCTGGTATGCGCACATCACCTCCTGCACGTCGGTATCCTTGACGAGTCTCTCGAAAGCGTAGAGGTAGGTCTCGATGAAGTCCCTGTACGACACTGAGACATCGAAGCTGTGCCTCGTCCCCTCCGGGCCGCTGTGGACCGCATAGTGCTTGAGGCAGGCGTGCAGCTTGTCGTATTTGCCGTCATTCTCGCCCTGAAGTCCCGTCACTACGGAGTAGCCCATGCGGGCAGTCAGGTACGGGTCTTCGCCGTAGGTCTCCTGGCCGCGTCCCCAGCGCGGGTCGCGGAAGATGTTTATATTCGGGGTCCATACCGTAAGACCGTGATAGCGTGACACTTTGCCGGCGGCGCGTGCCTGCTTGAACTTGATTCTCTGCTCGTCGCCCGCGACGGTGAAGACTTCCTTGAGGAGAGCCTCGTCCCAGGATGAAGCCATACCGATGGCCTGCGGGAATACGGTGGCGATGCCGGCGCGGGCGCAGCCGTGCAGGGCCTCGTTCCACCAGTCATACTCGCGGATTCCGAATTCCGGAATGGCCGGGCTGGTATTCATCATAAGGGAAACTTTCTGCTCGAGGCTGAGCCTTCCGAGGAGGTCGTCCGCGCGCGCTTCGGCAGGGAGGGAAGAATCCTGATAAGGATAGTTCTGCGCGGAGAGTCCGGCGCACATCAGGCAAGCGAGTGCCAGGGTGATTGTCTTTAATTTCATAAAAATAATTGATTGGTTGATTAGCGGTGACGGTATTATGTGATGGTAAATTATTTGTCCGTTCCGTTAAGCGTGTCCTGGTCCCGGAGGAACTCGTCCGGGCTTAGGGCCCGTGGGGTAATCCGTATCCGGAAAATGGCTCCGTTGAACCAGCACACCAGGTTCTGTCTCACTCCGAGAGAGGTTTTCCCCTCGCAGATGAGAGGCCGGTAGGGGAGGTCTCCGGTGCATTGGAGCACTCCGTCCACATAGCTTTTGAGCCCGCTGCCGTCCGCAACCAGGGTAAGGTTGTACCACTTGCCGCAGGGGTGTGTGAGCTCGGGGTCGATGAGCACGCAGGACCGCTCCTTGTCCTCCAGATACACGAAGGCGTCGAAGTACCAGGTGCTGTCCGGCTTGACCCTGCTCTCGAACATCAGGCGTGCGCCCTTGTAGGCGCCGAGGTGCATGAAGCGCTGCTCGAAGCCTCCGCCGGGGTATTGGTTGAATATCATCTCGACGGTGAATTCCTCCATCCCCTCGAGCGGGACGCTGTCCAGGAACACTCCGTCATCGACCCCGTCGAACTCGACGGCATCCCCGAGAGCGGTTGAGATGATTTTCGGCTCACCGAAAATCTCCAATATCTGAGGGTGATCGGCCGTTGTCCAGTCAATCACCCCCGGAATATTGAGAATTAAACTGATCAGCAGAGTCAGCATCTGTTACTGAAGTCCGTTGACGATTTCGAACCAAGATGCAGAGTTCTTGACATTGCCCTTGGACCAGCAGGAGCCGAAGTAGTAGGTGAGAGGCTCGCCTGACTTCACGCTCTTGACGCAGATGCCGTGGGAGCCGTCAGGAGTGACGCTGACTGACTCGGCGCCCGGCATATACACGCCCACTCCGAGCCTTCCGTCCTCAGACTCGATGCTCTGGTCGGAAGCCTGCTCCCAGATTGCATAGCGGTCGGCTCCGATGAGCTCGTCCTCGATGCTGTCCTGGGAAGGATGGCGGAACACGCCTGCGGCAACCGGGATGGTCTCGGCTCCGTCGAAGGTGTAGGTGTCCTCAACCTTGCTGAAATACTGGTCGGCGCTGACGGTGATCTTCTTGTCGAGCTTGACGCTGACGGAACCCGCCTGCCATTCAGGATAATGCAGGACGAACACCACCTTGTCATTGCTCTGCTCCACGAGGTCGCAGGAACGCCAGTTGGTGGCAGGGTACCAGAGTTCGCCGTCAATGTAAGGCACTGAAGCGCCGCCTCCGAGGCTGACCGCCACCTTGTAGCAGTCCTTCCCGCCGTGGTCGTGGTGGTAGTAGGAGGCGTCCTTGAGGGCCTCGGCGTACCACTCGTCAGCGACGAGCTTGCCCGGGAGCTTTACCCAGATGTCGATGCCCGGCGAAGTCGGGTTGCCCTCGAGCGCCTTGCCGTAGATGCGGCCGGCGATGAGGTTGTTTTCGAAGACGAAGTCGTCGGCCCTCTCAGGCACGTAGCGTGCCATTACCTTCTGCTCCGGAGCGGAGTTGCAGGCGCATACGAGGCCGGCGGCAAGCGCCATCGCTATTATCGCTTTCTTCATGATTACTTCAGATCTGTGGTCTTGCAACCGTCCATATCATTGTAGTCGTCGTTCTCGCCGCACATGCCCCAGATGAAGGTGTAGTTGCGGGTCGCGCAGGCAGCGTGGATGCTCCACTGCGGAGAGATGACTGACTGCTCGTTGTGCATCCAGATGTGGCGGGTCTCCTGAGGCTCACCCATGAAGTGGCAGACTGCAGCGTCTTCAGGCAGCTCGAAGTAGAAGTAAACCTCCATGCGGCGGTCATGGGTGTGGGCCGGCATGGTGTTCCAGGTGCTGCCCGGAGCGAGCTCGGTCATACCCATCTGAAGCTGGCAGCAAGGCACTACCTCCTTGACGAGCAGGCGGTTGATGGTGCGCTCGTTGGACTCTTCGAGAGAGCCGAGGTGCATAACTACCGCGTCCTTCTTGGTAACCTTCTTGACTGCGGTCTCGCGGTGAGCGGTGGCTGAGCAGAAGTAGAAGTGTGCAGGCTTGTCGGAGGAGTCGCTCTTGAAGATGACGTCCCTGTTGCCGCGGCCCACATAGAGGGCCTCCTTGTAGTCGAGGTGATACTCCTCCTCGCCTACGACAACGGTGCCGGCGCCGCCCACATTGATGATGCCCAGCTCACGGCGCTGAGTGAAGTAGTCCGCGCGGAGGATTTCCGGAGCGGAGAGCTTCAGCTCTTCCTTTACAGGGACAGCGCCGCCTGAGATGATGCGGTCGAACATTGAATAGACCATATTGATCTCGTCAGGCACCATCACGTTCTCCACAAGATACTCCTTGCGGATGCGCTCGGTGTCGTAGTGCTTTGCGTCGATATTGCTCGAAGCCTGGCGTACTTGACAGTTGAGTTTCATGTTACTTAGGCTGTTTTCCGATGTATGCGAGGATACCTCCATCTACATAGAGGACATGGCCGTTGACTGCGTCTGACGCGTGTGAAGCGAGGAAGACTGCAGGTGCGCCGAGCTCAGAAGGGTCGAGCCAGCGTCCGGCAGGAGTGCGGCTGACGATGAACTGGTCGAACGGATGACGGCTGCCGTCCGGCTGACGCTCGCGGAGAGGAGCGGTCTGAGGAGTGGCGATGTAGCCCGGTCCGATGGCGTTGCAGTTGATGCCGTACTCGGCGTACTCTGCGCAGATGTTGCGGGTGAGCATCTTGAGGCCGCCCTTCGCTGCAGCGTAGGCAGATACGGTCTCGCGTCCGAGCTCTGACATCATTGAGCACATGTTAATGATCTTGCCCTCGTGCCTCTCCATCATCTCAGGAAGCACGGCTGAAGATACGATGTACGGTCCTACGAGGTCGATGTCGATAACCTGCTGGAACTGTGCGCGGGTCATCTCGTGCATAGGGATGCGCTTGATGATGCCGGCGTTGTTGACGAGGATGTCGATGTTGCCGACTTCCTTGTGGATGCGCTCCACGAGAGCCTTGACGTCATCTTCCTTGGTCACGTCGCAGACATATCCCTTGACGTTGGTTATTCCGGCTTCCTTGTAGCCCTCGAAGCCCCTCTCGAGGAGTTCTTCGTTGATGTCATTGAAAATGATGGTCTTGATACCGGCTGCCACGAAAGCTTTGGCGATGTTGAAACCGATACCGTAGGAAGCGCCTGTGATCCAGGCGTTCTTTCCTTCAAGTGAGAAAGGATTGGTTGTCATAATGGTAATGATAAATTATAAGTGTTTAACTTTATTTGAGTTTTTCCATTTCGAGCGATGCCCAGATGAACGGCCCGACTCCCTTGGAGTCGTTGGGTCTCACAGGCTCGCTGAGATAATATGCGAAGTCGCCCATGCGCTTGCTTGAGCCGCCGAGTCCGCCGACCGCGCAGCACTTCTCGAGGCTGATGTGGCCGGTCTCGTCGGTGGAGATGAATGCCTTGATTACATCCTCGTAGAGCTTCTTGGCGTAAGGCAGGAGCGAAGCGTCGAGATAGCCCTTGCGTATGCCCTTGAGGTAGGTGTAGGAGAACATTGCGGAGCAGGTGGCTTCGAGGTAGTTGCCCTCGCGGCCCGGCTGGTCGAGCACCTGGTACCAGACTCCGCTTTCAGGGTCCGCCCACTTGGGAAGTTCGGCGCAGATGCCTCTGAGCAGGTCGATAATCTGCTGCCTTTCGGCGCTCATCTCCTCAGGGATGAAGTCGAGGACCTCCACGGCCGCCATGCAGTACCAGCCGAGGGCGCGGCCCCAGCAGTGCTGTGACTGACCGGTCTCCGGGTTGCACCAGAACATTGAGCGGGACTCGTCCCACGCGTGGCGGTAGAGTTTGGTGGCAGGATCGTAGGTGTGCTTCGCGGCAATCACGAATTCGTTTGCAATTTCCCTGTACGCCGCGGTCTGCTCCTCGCCGCTGAGGTAGCGGGTGGCGTATTCGGCGTAGAACGGCTCGGCCATATATACTCCGTCGAGCCAGATCTGGTGAGGGTATATCTTCTTGTGCCAGAACGCTCCTTCGGAGGTGCGCGGCTGACCGTCTATCTGCGTCTTTATCAGGTCGATGGCCTTGCGGTACTTCTCGTTGCCGGTCTTGTCGTAGAAGTAGAAGAGCGACCTGCCCGGGCAGATGAGGTCCACATTGTATTTCTCGACGGAGTAGGTGTTGATGCTGCCGTCTTCATTTACGGCCTGGTCATACCACTTCAATACATAGTCATAGATGGCCTGATCGCCGTAGGCTTCATATACATCGAGGAAAGCCTTGAGCTCAAGCCCCGGGGTGTAGCCCCACTTGAAGCGGCCCTCGGCATAGTCGAGGTATGTAGGCTCCGGGCAGCGGTACATCTGTGAGTGCACCATCTGCTCCGACATCGGCTCGGATTTGCTGCATGACAGCAGGGCTGCGAGCGAAAGTATTGCGAGTGTGATTTTTCCGTTCATAAGGCTACTCGTTTGTGAAGTTCTTGACTCTTACGGTGGTGATGGCGTCCCCGTTCTCAGGGAAGCACTTCACATTCTTGAAGGTGATGTCCTGGGAGTTGCGCAGCACGATGCCTTCATCGGCGCTGAGGGTGCTGTTGCTGACATTGATGTTGCTGACCGGCATTTCCGGCAGGCCGTTGAAGAGCATCGCCCTCGCCGCGCCGTTGCAGCATACATTATTGATATAGATGTCGCGGAACTCCGGGGTGGTCTCGTCCACCGGCACTGCAGGCACCTGGATGGTCTCGTCCTTCTCGGCTGCGGCCTCGACCGCCGACTTGCCTCCGTAGAAGAGGTCGAAGAGGATGGCGTCAGCCACGATGTCCTTCATGTATATGTCGTTGATATAGATGTTCTTGACGACTCCTCCGCGGCCGCGGGTGCTCTTGAAGCGGAGTCCCACGTCAGTGCCGAGGAAGCGGCAGTTGGACACCTTTATATTCTCGACTCCACCGCTCATCTCGCTGCCGACGGTGAATCCGCCGTGTCCGTGGAATACGGTGCAGTTGTCCACGATGAGGTTGCGGCACGGCTTGGCGCGGCGCCTGCCGTCAGCGTCCTTGCCGGACTTGATGCAGATGCCGTCATCACCGGCGTCGAAGGTGGAATTGACGATGAGCACGTTCTCGCAGCTGTCCACGTCAATCGCGTCGCCGTTCTGGGAATAATACGGGTTGCGGATGTTTACCTTGTTGACTATCAAATTCTTGCAGAGCAGAGGGTGAACATTCCAGCAAGGTGAATTCTGGAAGGTGCACTCCTCGAGGAGCACGTTCTCGCAGTTGCGGAGCGATACCATGTTCGGGCGGAGGAAGCTCTTGTATTCGTTCCACTCCTCCTCGCTGCGGATGAATGTAGGCACATTCATATTGCTCATCTTGCTCGCCTTGATGAAGCCTTCGTCAGGGTACCAGGTCTTGCCGTCCTCGCTGACGACGCCGCCGGATGCCACCTGCTTCTTCCACTCGTTGTCGGTGAGCTTGGATTTCTTGACCATTCTCCAGGCTTCTCCGCTGCCGTCAATCACGCCGCCTCCGGTGATGGAGATGTTGCGCGCGCCCTCGGCGTGGATAGGGGATTCGCACCTGCGGGTGTCGAGTCCCTCGAACACGGTCTTGATGACAGGGTAGAGGTCGCGGTCAGGATTGAATATGATCACGGCGTTAGGGGTGATGTGCAGGTCGCAGTTGCTCAGTATCTCGATAGGGCCGGTGTACCAGATGCCGGCAGGCACGATGAGGTGTCCGCCGCCCTTGTCGGAGAGATGCTTCATCGCTGCGGTGAAGGCCTCGGAGTTCATCGCGACGCCGTCTCCTACACCGCCGAAGTCGGTGATATTCACGCTGTAGTCAGGGATGGCCGGCCTGGCGACGCGGTCCATCTTGAATGGGAGGTCCTTGTAGAGATAGGCAAATTCGTCCCCGCCGCCGCCCTTGCAGGACGCGGTCAAGGCAAGCGTCGCAGCGGCTGCGAGCACTGTCAGAGTACGGTTGGATGGTTTCATTGGTATGGTTGGTTTGTCGTTATTTTATTACAGCAAGTTCCTTGCCGACCTTGATGAATGCGGCCACAGCCTTGTCGAGATGCTCCTTCTTGTGGGCAGCGGAGAGCTGAACCCTGATGCGGGCCTGTCCCTTAGGCACTACAGGGTAGTAGAAGCCGGTCACGAAGATGCCTTCCTCCGCCATCTTGGCGGCGAACTCCTGGGAGAGCTTGGCATCGTAGAGCATCACGGCGCAGATTGCGGACTGGGTCGGCTTGATGTCGAAGCCGGCGGCTATCATCTTTTCTCGGAAGTATTCCACATTCTCCTGCTGGCGGTCGTGCAGGGCGTTGCTTTCGCCGAGCATCTTGAACATCTCGATGCCGGCTGCGACGATCATCGGCGGCAGGGAGTTGGAGAAGAGGTAAGGGCGGGAGCGCTGGCGGAGCATTTCGATAATCTCCTTGCGGCCGGTGGTGAATCCGCCCACGGTGCCACCGAAGGCCTTGCCGAGGGTGCCGGTGAAGATGTCGATGCGTCCGTAGCAGTCGAACTGCTCGGCGACGCCGCGGCCGGTCTTGCCGACCACTCCGGCGGAGTGGCTCTCGTCCACCATCACGAGCGCGTCATATTTCTCGGCGAGCTCGCAGATCTTGTCCATAGGGGCCACATTGCCGTCCATCGAGAAGACTCCGTCCGTGCAGATGATGCGGTATCTCTGCGCCTGGGCCTCCTTGAGGCAGCGCTCGAGGTCGGCCATGTCGGCGTTGGCGTATCTGTAGCGCACGGCCTTGCAGAGGCGCACGCCGTCGATGATGGAGGCGTGGTTGAGCGCGTCGGAGATTATGGCGTCCTCCGGTCCGAGCAGCGGCTCGAATACTCCGCCGTTGGCGTCGAAGCAGGAGGCGTAGAGGATGGTGTCCTCGGTGTGGAAGAAGTCGGAGATGGCTTTCTCAAGCTGCTTGTGCAGGTCCTGGGTGCCGCAGATGAATCGGACTGAGGACATGCCGAAGCCGTGGGTGCGCATGGCTTCCTCGGCGGCCTTGATGAGGCGCGGGGAGTCCGCAAGTCCGAGGTAGTTGTTGGCGCAGAAGTTCAGGGCCTTGGAGCCGTCCTGAAGGGTAATCTCCGCAGACTGGGCGGAGATGATATTGCGTTCGTCTTTGTAGAGACCCGCTTCCCTGATGGATGCGAGCTCGTCCTGAAGGTGCTTTTGAAATTTCCCGTACATGATGGCAATGGTTCTATAGTGTCATATTCCCACAAAATTACGATTTTTTTGTATATTCGCGGCAATAATTATAGCACAATGTCGATGAAAAATATTCTTGTGATCGGCTCGACCGGCCAAATCGGCTCCGAACTCACGATGAAACTGAGGCGTCTGTACCCGGAAGGCAATGTAGTTGCAGGTTATATCAAGGGCGCTGAACCGTCCGGCGAACTGCTCGAAAGCGGTCCTTCCGCCGAGGCGAATGTGCTTGATGCAGCGGCACTTGCCGGAATAGTGGACAAATACCGCATCGACACTGTCTATAACCTCGCCGCCCTGCTCTCCGCGGTGGCAGAGAAGAAACCGCAGCTCGCCTGGAACATCCAGATCAACGGACTCTTCAATATTCTGGAAATCGCCCGCGAGAAGGGATGCGCGGTCTTCACCCCGAGTTCCATCGGCTCCTTCGGACCGGAGACTCCCCGCGTCAACACCCCGCAGGATACGGTGCAGCGCCCGCGCTCTATGTACGGCGTGACAAAGGTGACTACCGAACTGCTCAGCGACTATTATCATCTCAAATATGGAGTCGATACCCGTTCCGTCCGCTTCCCGGGGCTCATCTCGCATGTGACCCTGCCGGGCGGAGGTACCACCGACTATGCGGTAAACATCTACTACTCAGCCGTTAAGGGTGAGGAATTCGTCTGCCCGATCAAGGCGGGTACTTTTATGGACATGATGTATATGCCGGACGCGCTCAAGGCCGCCGTGGATATAATGAATGCCGACCCTTCCCGCCTCGTGCACCGCAACTCCTTCAACATCGCGTCGATGAGCTTCGACCCGGAGATACTCAGGGCGAAGATTGCCGAGCACATCCCGGGATTCAGGATGCGCTATGAGATCAATCCGGTCTGCCAGGCGATTGCGGATTCGTGGCCGGACAGGATGGATGACAGCTGCGCCCGCGAGGAGTGGGACTGGAAGCCGTCCTACGACCTCGAGGCGATGACCGCGGATATGATTGCCGAGCTTCGAAAGAAGCTGCTGTAAATTGATTTTCAGAATAATACGACGCCGCTCCAGACCGCGGAGAAAGCTGCCCGAGACAGCGGAGGTGGCGCAGCTGCGTGCCGCCGCTAAGGCCTGTCTGCCCGTGAGGCTGCGCGAACTTGCCGCGCAGTACGGATTCGAGTTCAACCAGGTGCGCATCAAGCACAATGTATCCAACTGGGGGAGCTGCTCTTCGAAGAAGAATATCAACCTCAATCTCAATCTGATGCGGCTTCCCGCCGAGCTGCGGGACTATGTGATGCTGCACGAGCTCTGCCACCTCCGCGAGATGAACCACGGCCCGCAGTTCAAGGCCCTACTCGAGAGCGTCTGTCCCGACTGGCAGCGCCTCCGCACCGAGCTCAAGGGGTATCGGCTGATATAGCTGCGGTCCCCGAGCCTGCGGCGCTTCGATGCTTCGACAGGCTCAGCAACCGCGGAGCTCAGCGACCGCCCACTGCCCCCGAGCCTGTCGAGGGGCCGAATCAAAGCCGACTGGCCGGGGCCCGCAGTTACGGCATCGGGGTGATGCCTTCCCAGCGTACATCCCAGGTTCCGTCCTTCGGGAATCCCGGGTTCCGCTCGTCGCAGCCGTCCCAGCCGGCGCACATCAGGCCGACAGCGAGCAGCAGGCCTCCGTTGCCCGGGAGATACATCCTCAGGCGCTCCGTGCGGTAGTTGTTGCCGCTCGGGAGGAGCAGGTCGCTGCGCCCGTCCATCGTGGCGGCGCGCACTGCTATGTCGGTGCGGTGCAGGCGGGTGGCGTTCATCATCAGCGCAGGGTAGTTCCAGCTCCAGCTGCCCCCCTTCCAGCCCCAGTTCTCCGCGGCGCGCTCCACGGTTTTCTGCATATTCTCCTCGTTGAAAAGGCGGCAGGCAGGGAGCATGCCGTAGGCGAGCAGGTTCTCGGACGAGGTGGCGCGGATGTAGAACGGATCCCTCCTGCCCCCGTTGTCCTCCGGCCTGGCTTTGCCGTCGGATTTAGGGCGGATGCCGTTGAAATATCCGCCTGCAGGGGCGGCCGGGCCCATATCTTCGCCTGCAATCATATTGACGAAGTCAGGGATGCCCGGACCCTTCTCGGCCGGCAGGTAGATGCCGTCAGGGCTGGTGGAGAGCGGTGCGAGCCTGGCGAGTATGTCGTCCCACTCCGCAATCCGCTCCTCTCCGAGGCGCTCCCTCCACTCCTGGGCGGTCTTGAGCCCGAAGTGCCAGTAGGACATCTCGAATGCAGGGTTGACGGTGCTGCGCTCGTGATAGGATTCGTTGGCGGCGCAGGCTCCCTCGATTATGTAGCGGTCCGCGGCCGGGTCATAGCTCACGAACGAAGCCATGAACTCTGCGGTCTGCTGTACCATATCGGCATATTTCTCGAGCACCTTGCGGTCCCCGGTGGCGCGGTAGATCAGTTCCGCCATATAGATGGGGTGCGGCTGCTGCCAGATGATGAACGAACCCACGTCGGACGGAGCCTCAAGCCCCGAAGGATCGGTCATCTTCATCCATCTCACGCCTGCAAATCCCTGCCGCTCAGCTATTTCGCGGGCCTGCGGCATCGCGCTGAGGTACCAGCTCAACTGCTTGTCGAGCAACTCCGGCTTGCCCCAGGTGGCGTAGTGGAAACTGTGCCACATCACCATCTCGAGGTGGAATTTGCCGAACCAGCTGTTGTATGTCATTCCGGTCTCCGCCGGTGGGAAGTTTTGCGCCTCCTGGACTCTGATGAGGTACTGCGACTGGACGACCCTCTTCTCGAGGAGGGCCGCGCGCCCATCCGTGCAGTGCGAGAAGTCCACCACGCCGCTCGTCTTCCAGTAGCTGTTCCAGAGCTTTCGGGCGGCCTTGCGGGCTTCGGCGAAGCTCAGCGCAGGAGAGTCGGGAGCATCCTCTGTGAACTCGGCGCTGAAGCTGAATTTCCCCTCCGAAGGGCTGAGGATGAATGAATTGGCTCCGCTCCTGCTGAGTTCCGCCCGGTCTTCCCAGGCAAGGCTCACATAGTAGATGCTTCCGTCCACGCTGCGCCTGATGACGGCGTGGGATGCATCCTGAGAGATGATTTCGCTGCTGTGCTTCTCATCGGAGTCCCAGTCTGACGCATCATCGGAGTGGACGCCGGTAGGGTAGGGGAAGCGGATTACGAGCGGCAGAGGCTCGGAGGAGCTGATGCTCGCGGCGAACACATCGTCGCTCTCGTCGGCGCTGACGGTGCGCACTGAGACAGGAGTGCCCTTCCACTTGAAGTCGGAGCGAAGCTCGCCGTTCCACATGTCGAGGGTCTGGGACACTTCGCTGATTTCCTCGGGACTCATCCCGGAGAAGCCTATGTTGCCGAGGTGCATCCTGTGCGGGTTGGAACGGATCCATTCCGCAGCCGCCCTGCCGCGCTCGGAAAGCTTGCCGGACTGTACGGCATAGACCCCGTGCGGGTGGCCCGGAAGCGGGTGATCCTCAAGCGATTCCGCCTGGGTGTAGCCTTCGGTGTCGGGGAATGAGTGCCAGCCCCACTCGCTGTAGGTGCCGAGAGAGAGACCGTCCTTGTAGTATTCAGGGAATGTCTGCAGGCCGGTGGCGTCGAGGGTGATGGTGAACTCCCCGTTGCCGATGTTCAGCGAATGCAGGGGGTTGACCTCCGTCACCTGCGGGTTGTTGCGGGTGACAAGTGCCTGCCGGTCAATCTTTTCCGCGCAGGCGCAGAGAAGCGACGCGGCTGCCGCAATGTACAGGAAGTGCTTCATAATGATATGCGCTATTTTTTGGAGGCTTAAAGTTACGCTTAATTCGCGGAAAGGCAAAATTTGGCCGCGGCCGGCTTTTCGACA
>CAVAID010000035.1:0-20900 GCA_963588685.1 bacterium | reverse complement strand
CTTTACATATTTCCTCAGGAATAATTATCTTTGTACTTCCGTGTCCCGACCGTTCGGGATGCTGATGCGTCATTATGTACAACGTCAATGATTTTTCGAGGCTGGAGCTGAGTCTCCCCGGCTGCAGAAGCAACTACCGCTACTTCCGCTCCCTGCTCCGACCGTCCACCCGTCTGCTCGTGCTCGTCAAGGCCAACGCCTACGGCCACGGGGCGGTGGAGTTCGCGTCGATGCTGCAGGCGGAAGGGGCTGACTATCTCGCAGTTGCCCTGCCTGTCGAGGGCATGGAGCTCCGCGCCAACGGTATATCCCTGCCGATACTTGTACTCACCGCCGGGACGGACTTCTTCCCGGAGATAATCGACAACCGCCTGGAGCCCGGCATCCCCAACCTCTACACTCTCGAAGCGCTCTGCACCGTGCTGCGCGAGCGCGGAATAAAGGACTTCCCCGTACACATAAAACTCGACACCGGCATGCACCGGCTCGGCTTCATGACCTCCGAAATCCCCGCCCTGCTCGACTTCCTCAAGGAGCACGACGAGGTGAAAGTCAAGTCGATATATTCCCACCTCGCGGCGGCCGAAGACCCCGCCGAGGACCAGTTTACCCGAGGGCAGATTGAGATGTACATCCGCAACGCGACGCAGATCACCGAGGCGGTCGGATACAAGCCGATGTGGCATATACTCAACTCCGCCGGCATCGAGAGATTCCCTCAGTATCAGTTCGATATGGTGCGTCTCGGCATCGGTATCTACGGCATCAGCGCGCTGCCGGGAGTGAAGCTCTCCCCGGTCGCATCGCTCAAGGTCAAAGTGCTGCAGGTCAAGACCCTGACCCCTCAGGACGGCACCATCGGCTACGGCCGGCACGGGCACATCGCCCCGGGCGGCACCGTAATCGCCACGATTCCCGTGGGCTACGCCGACGGCATTGACAGGCACCTCGGCTGCGGCGCGGCATCGTTCAGCGTAAACGGGCACAGAGCCCCGACGATAGGCAATATCTGTATGGATATGTGCATGATAGATGTCACCGGCATCGACGTCAAGGCAGGCGACACGGTGACGATATTCGGCACCGACCCGACCGTGTCCGAGCTCGCCGACATCCTCGGCACCATCCCGTACGAGATACTGACCTCCGTGCCCAGAAGAATTGAAAGAATAATAACACGATAGCAATATGAAGAGAACCACCGTCATCATCGCCCTCGCGCTTGCAAGCCTCTGCGCGGCGGCACAGCAGAAAGGAAGCATCACCTCCGAGATGCTCACCCAGATTGAGAAGGGCTACGAGGGAACGGCCGCCGACAAGGCCATCCGCAACGCCCTCAACACGGCATCAGTGGCAGTGCTTGCCGCCAATGCCGACAACGCCGCGATGATCGGCACCGAGTTCTCCGACCGCGTCAAGACGGTCGGCATCACCGACCAGAAGTCTTCCGGGCGCTGCTGGCTCTTCACCGGACTCAATGTCCTGAGGGCCGCCGCCATCGAGAAATACGACCTCGGCAACTTCCAGTTCTCGCAGTCCTACTGCTTCTTCTGGGACCAGCTCGAGAAGGCCAACCTCTTCCTGCAGGCTGTCATCGACACCCGCGAGAAGCCTTTCGACGACCGCGAGGTGGACTGGCTCTTCTCCAACCCGCTCAGCGACGGCGGCACCTTCACCGGAGTGGCCAATCTCGTCACCAAGTACGGCCTCGTGCCGTCCAATGTGATGCCTGAGAGCTATGCAGCCAACAATACCTCCGCCCTGACGACCCAGCTCAAGACCCTCCTGCGCAAGGACGGCCTGCAGCTCCGCGAGACCCCGTCAGGAGTGAAGAAGAAGGACCTCCCGGCATACCTGGAGTCGCAGAAAGTCGGGATGCTGCGCGATGTCTATCACGTGCTCGCGCTTGCCTACGGCGTGCCTCCCAAGAGCTTCGAGTGGAAGGGCAAGACCTACACCCCGGTGGAGTTCTACAACGAACTGCTCGGCTACGACCTCGAGGGCGGCTATGTCATGCTTATGAACGACCCGTGCCGCGAATACGGCAAGGTCTATGAGATACAGTACGACCGTCACACCTATGACGGGCAGAACTGGCTCTATGTCAACCTCCCGATCGAGCGCATCAAGGAGATGGCGATCTCCTCCATCAAGGCGGGCAAGGCGATGTACTTCTCCTGCGACGTGGCGAAGTACCTCAACCGCAGCAACGGAGTGGCCGACCTGCGCAACTTCGACTACGAGTCCCTGCTCGGCGTGGACCTCTCGATGGACAAGAAGCAGAGGGTGATGACCCACGCCAGCGGCTCCTCCCACGCTATGACCCTCATCGCAGTGGACCTCAAGGACGGGGTGCCGCAGAAGTGGATGGTGGAGAACAGCTGGGGCGCATCCGCCGGCTACAAGGGCAACATAATAATGACCGACGAGTGGTTCAACGAATATATGTTCCGCCTCGTGGTGGAGAGGCAGTTTGTGCCTGAAGATGTGCTCAGGATGCTTGAGCAGAAGCCTGTGCAGCTGCCGGCCTGGGACCCTATGTTCCTCGGCGAAGAATAATTCCGCCCGCACTTATGAAGCCTTTTCTTAAACAGGTAGCGGAGCATTACTATGCCCTGGGGGGAGTGGAGCGCACCTGCTTCATCTTCCCGAACCGCCGCGCCGACGCGTTCTTCCGTAAATATCTGGGAGAATGTGTGGCGGAGAGCCGTCAGGCCCTGATGGCGCCTCCGGTCTATACGATGAAGGACTTCTTCTACGCCGCTTCCGGTCTGAAGGAGGCCGATCAGATTACCCTGCTGCTGGAGCTCTTCGGGCATTACAGCAAGCTCAATCCCGCGCACGAGTCCCTGGATGACTTCATATTCTGGGGCGGAGTGCTGCTCGCGGATTTCAACGACATAGACAAATACCTCGTCAAGGCGGAGTCGCTCTTCTCCAATATCGCCGACCTGCGCGAGATGCAGGACGACTACAGCTATCTCGATGAGACTCAGCGCGAAGCGATCAAGCGCTTCGTCTCGCACTTCCAGACCGGCGGCCGTTACAAGGACGAGTTTCGCCGCATCTGGGACATACTTCTGCCCCTCTATCGGGCATTCAACGAATCCCTGAGCGCCAAGGGCCTTTCCTACGAGGGCAAGGTCTATCGCGCCCTCGCGGAGAGGCTCTCGGGCGAGAGCGTCGCGGACGTGCTCGCAGGAGCCTTCGGGAAGAGGGCGGACAAGTTCGTCTTCGTGGGGCTCAACGCGCTCAACGAGTGCGAGAAGCGCCTGATGCGCAAGATGCGCGACGCCGGACTCGCCGAGTTCTGCTGGGACTATGTGAGCCCGGAGATACGCGCCCCGCACAACAAGTCCTCCTTCTTCATGGCGGACAATGTGCTCGAATTTCCCCAGGCCTTCACGCCGGAGGGGGGCGACTCCAGACCGGAAATCAATGTGTTAAGCGTGCCTTCAGCCGTGGGCCAGGCCAAGCAGCTCCCGTCCATTCTCGAAAATCTCGGCGCCCGCGGCATCGAGACCGCAGTGGTCCTGCCGGACGAAGCCCAGCTCATCCCGGTACTCAACTCGCTCCCGGAGCACATCTCCGACATCAACGTGACGATGGGCTACCCGATGCGCGGCAGCAGCCTCTGGACCCTGATGAACGATATAGCCGCCCTCCAGCTGCACCTCAGGCAGAAGGGCGGAGAATGGTTCTTCTACCACAAGCAGGTCTGGGCGATATTCTCCAACAGCATAGTCAAGAGCATCATTTCTGAGCAGGGACTGGAAACCGTCGCGAAAGTGAAGCAGGACGCCAGGTACTATGTGCCTCAGTCGGAGCTCGCCGGCGACAGGGTGCTGGAGCTGATTTTCCGCCCCGTCGTGACGCAGACCTCCGTGGCCGACTCGCAGATGACAGCGAATATAGGCAAATACCAGCGCGAAGTCATCGCCGGCATCGCCCCCGCACTCAAGAATGTGCCCGATATGGCCATGGAGCTGGATTTCGCACGCGAATATTATCTCGGCATCGGGCAGCTGATGCAGCATCCGCTCGAGGTGCTGCCCCTTACCTGGTTCCGCCTGGTGGAGAAGCTGGTCGGAGGCAGTGCGGTGCCGTTCAAGGGCGAGCCGCTCAACGGCCTGCAGATAATGGGCCCGCTGGAGACCAGGGCCCTGGATTTCGACAACCTCGTCATTCTCAATTGCAACGAGGGCATATTCCCGCGCCGCAACGTGTCCGCTTCGTTTGTCCCGGCGGAGCTGCGCAGGGGGTTCGGCCTGCCTACCTACGAATATCAGGATGCCGTGTGGGCATACTACTTCTACCGTATGATCCAGCGGCCGCGCAGGATATGGCTGCTCTACGACTCCACTGCCCAGGGCCTGCGCAACGGGGAGGAGAGCCGATACATCAAGCAGCTAGAGCTGGACTTCGGCTTCCCGCTCCGTCGCTATGTGGCCAAGGCCCCGATAGAGAAGCACATAGTCGCGGACAGCATAGACAAGACTGAGGAGGACATCAGGACTCTCCGAGAGAAGAAGAGGCTCTCCGCCACGGCTCTCGAGAACTATCTCGACTGCCCGGCGAAGTTCTACTACGCGACCGTCAAGGGCCTCCGGGAGAAGGAAGAAGTGGCTGAATTTATGGACGGAGGCAAGATAGGCAACGCCTTCCACAGGACCATGGAGGCGTTCTATTCCGTCCCGTCCCGCTCCGTGAGCAGGGATTATCTCAAGGGCCTGCTCTCCGGCGACAGCATCCGCGACGAGGTCCACCGTCAGGTGCTCGAGCAGATCAACAGCTTCGAGGTCAGCGGCCGCGACCTCGTCTATGAAGATATGATATGCCGCTATGTCCGCAAGACCGTCGAGAAGGACATCGCCCTGATGGACAGCCGCGGCATAGACTCCATACGCATACTCGGGCTCGAGAAACGCTGCTCGAGCGTCATCGGCGGCTTCCAGTTCACCGGATTCATCGACCGTCTGGACAGCCTCGCTCCCGGAGAAGTCCGCGTGGTGGACTACAAGACCGGCACCGTCACGGACAATGACTACAATATCACCGACGACAACGCCGGAGCGGTGGTGGACAAGCTCTTCGGACCCAAGTCGGAAGGCCGTCCCAAGATTGCCTTCCAGGTCTATCTCTATGACCGCTTCGTCAGGGAAGACCCTAAGTATAACGGATTTGCGGTCGCGAATTCCATCTACCAGCCTTGCAACTTCTTCGTGAAGGATGTCGAGTGCTATCCTCTCTCGGAGGAGTTTTACTCCCTAATGGATGCCGCGCTCGAGCGTCTGCTCGCCGAGATTGCGGACCTTTCGATACCGTTTGCAAGGACTTCCGACACCGAGAAGGTCTGCAGGTACTGTGACTTCAAAACTCTCTGCGGACGATGAAAATACTCAAGGCAAGCGCCGGCTCGGGCAAGACCCACCGGCTTTCAAAGACATACCTCGACCTGCTGCTCGCCCCCGGGGCGCATGATGACGCGTACCGCCACATCCTCGCCGTGACCTTCACCAACAAGGCCACAGCCGAGATGAAGAGCCGCATTGTCAGGGACCTCGCGAAACTCTCGGAGACCGATGCGAGGGCAAGGCAGCTCCTGCAGAAGATGCTGCATGACTACGGCGCCTTCTCCGTCAGCACTATAGACAAGTTCTTCCAGCAGACCCTCAAGGCGTTCTCGAGGGAGATCGGCCAGTTCGCCGACTACCAGGTGGAGCTCGACAAGGATTCGCTGATCAGGGAGGCGATGGACCGCATCCTCGACTCCCTGACCCTGGACAGCAAGGAGCTGCTGGAATGGATAAAGACTTATGTATCAGAGAGTCTGGGCGATGGCGTCAAGCCCCAGGACTTCGACCGCCAGCTCTATGAAATCGGCAAGAAGCTCAAGTCCGAGGGCCACCGCATCCTGGCGGAAAAATACGCCATCGACGACCTCGCGCACTTCAGCCAGGAGCGTCTCTCCAAGGTGCGCGCCGAGTGCTCCCGCATCATTCGGGAATTCAGCGCCGAAGCCCGCAAGGCAGGGCTCAGCGTGGAGAACGGGAAGCGGATAGAATTTACCAAGACCTTCCTCAAGGAGCATCCCGGCTTCGCCGAATACTGCGACAAGGCATACCCGCGCTACCTTACAGCCCACATAATCTACCAGAACAGTTTCAGCCTCGGGCTGGCGGGGGAGTTCTACCGCAGCTTCGACGCCCTGCTCAAGGAGAAGAACCTGATGTGCCTGGATGACTCCAACACCATCCTGCGCGACATCATCAACGGTTCTGACGCGCCTTTCGTCTATGAGAAGATGGGCGTGAGGTACGAGCACTTCCTGCTCGACGAGTTCCAGGACACCTCCAATATCCAGTGGCAGAACTTCCTGCCGCTGCTGCGCGAGAGCGAATCCAAGAGCGTCCCGGGCGCAGCCACGGTCAGCAACCTGATAGTGGGCGATGTCAAGCAGAGCATCTACCGCTTCCGCGATTCGGACTGGAGCCTGCTGGGCCGCGGTGTGCAGCAGCAGTTCCCTCAGGCCGATGTGGAACCTCTGGACTGCAACTGGCGCAGCTCGCGCGAGGTGGTCTATTTCAACAACGCTTTCTTCGCCTTCGCCGCCAAGAAACTCGGGCAGGAGGGGATATATTCGGATGTCGGTCAGAAGGTGCGCAGCGCTGAAACCCAGGCCGGTCATGTCAAGGTAAGTTTCAGCGCAGAGCAGATGGACGAGGTGCTCGCCTCCATCTCCCGTGCGAGGGAGCACGGCGCCCGCTGGGGTGACATCGCCATTCTGGTCAGGACCAACAAGATTGGCGCCAAAGTGGCCGACTACCTGATTGATAAGTCGATACCGGTGATTTCCGACGACTCGCTCAACCTTAAATCCTCCTCCGTGGTGCGCCGTCTCGTCGCCCTGCTGGAGGCTTATGAGAACCCTTCCGACAGCATCAGCGCCTTCCTCGCGCAGTCGATGTCCATCACCCTCCCGGACAGCTACCACTCCCTGGTGGATTTCTGCGAGAGCCTGATCCGTTCCATCCGGGACTGCGAGCCGGAAGCGTTCGCCGGCGAGACCCTCTTCGTCCAGACCTTTATGGACGAACTTCAGAGCTGGACCAACGCCAACGGCAACAATCTCAAGTACTTCCTCCAGTATTGGGACGAGAATGCCCACTTCATCACTTCGCCGGAGGACTCCGATGCGGTCAGGATAATCACAGTCCACAAATCCAAGGGACTCGAGTTCCCTTATGTGATATTCCCCTTCGCCGAGGATGTCACCCTATACAAGGGATGTTCAAAATGGTGCCGTCTCAACTTTGGCAGTGATGGCAAGCCTTCCGTCCTGGACGGCATCTATCCGGTCGAGCTCAGCTCCTACACCGCTGGCTCGCTCTTCGCCGATTCGTACAGGGAGGAGGCTCAGAATCAGATAGTTGATAATCTCAATATCTTCTATGTGGCGCTGACCCGTGCCGGGAAGTGCCTGCACATCATCGCCAAGCCGCCGACCAAGGAGTTCAAGACTAGCCTTGGCAAAAAGGTTCCGGTTTACAAGAAACTGACCGACCTGCTCTACGAATACATCGGGCAGCAGGACAGCGCGAGCTTCGGGGAAGAATACGATTTCACCCGGATGGAGCGCGAGGAGGGCAAGACCCAGGAGGCGTACGGCATCGAATATGCCTCCATCCCGCTTGCAGGCAGGCTGACGGCATCGACTGATGCGCTGGATTTCTTCGGCGAGGACGGTCTGACCGGCGCTGAAGCTTCCGCCCGCCTGAGGGGAGTGGTCCTGCACAGGATACTTTCGTCCGTAGTCGGCCCGGAAGATCTGGATTCTGCCGTTGAGGCGGAGGTGCTCTCCGGCTCGCTCGCCCCCGAGGACGCGCAGGCGGCCCGCGAACTGCTCGCCAGAGGCATCGCCTCGCATCCGGAATGGTTCCCGACGGCTTCCGGCGGGAGCGCTGAGGTGTATAACGAACAGTCCATATTCTCCCCGAAAGGTCTGGAATTCCGCCCGGACAGGGTTGTGGTTTGCCCGGAGGGGGTGCGCATCGTGGACTTCAAGTTCGGCAGGCGCGAGGAGCGCTACCGTTCGCAGGTCTCCGGCTACGCTTCGCTCTACCGGAGCCTCGGCTACAATGTGCTCTCGGCTGCCATCTGGTATGTCGAGGACGATGAAGTTGAATTGATATGAATATGAAAATCAAATACTTGGTATTGTTTTTCCTGGCATTGTCGATGACATTCTGCCGGGCTCAGGAGGAGGGCGCCTCCCTGCATCAGCAGGCCCCGAAGGTGCCGGAGAAGATTGTGTTTGCGGGCCAGACAATCCGTTTCGAGCGCAGCGACCTCTACGAGAGGATGGACAGGGAGCTGATTTCCTTTACCTATATGCACTCCAATTCCACCCTGCTGCTCAAGAAGTCCAGGCGCATCTTCGCGCAGGTGGTGCCTATTCTGAGGCTCCAGGGCGTGCCGGAGGACCTCAAATATCTGATGGCCATAGAGAGCAACCTGGACCCGCGCTCGGTGTCAGGCGCCGGTGCCGCGGGGCTCTGGCAGTTCACCAAATCCACCGCCAAGGAATACGGGCTGGAGGTAAGTTCCGAAGTGGACGAGAGATACGATATCGAGAAGTCCACCAAGGCCGCCTGCGACTATCTCAGGAAGGCTTATGCCAAGTACGGCGACTGGATGACCGTGGCGGCGAGCTACAACGGCGGGCAGAACGGCATTACCAGGAAGCTTGCGGACCAGCGGCAGGAGAGCGCTTTGGACCTCTGGCTGGTGGAGGAGACCTCGAGGTATATGTTCAGAATCCTTGCCGCGAAGCTGCTCTTCGAGCACCCGCGCGACTTCGGCTACAATGTGCCGGACAGCGAGAAATATCCGTATTATTCTCCCAAGGAGGTGGTTGAGGTCAGCGGCCCGATAGAGAGTCTCGTGGACTTCGCCGAAGAGCACGGCGTCAGCTATGCCCAGCTGAAGGGCGCCAACCTCTGGCTCCGCGACTCAAAGCTCACCAACGCCTCCGGCAAGACCTACCGCATCGTCATCCCGCGGTGAAGAACTAAGCGAGCCGCGCAGCGGTCCCCGAGCCTGTCGAGGGGCAGTTGTTTGCTAATCAGCGAGTTATTGCCGAGAGTGCTTCTCCCTGATGTTACGAACTGACCTTCTTTTTGTGCGGAAATGTGCGGTAGGATGTGGATAATTCCTGCCATCTTTGCAATGCTGAAAAGCATAATTGATGACACGATGGCAACCCTTACCGAAGACATAGCAGGGAGGAACTCTCTTCTAGTAGAGGACATCTACACGCAAATGTACGATGCCGTCCGCCTTTACATTCTTAGGCGGATAGGACTGGACCGCGGCGAGGATGCCGAGGACCTCGCGCAGGATACCTTCGTGCAGCTGCTCGCCGGCACCGCCGAGCTTGACAGGGAGCGGCTTCCGCGGCTTGTCTATACGGTGGCGCGCAACAAGGTCATCGACTACCTGAGGCATCACGCCTACATCCGTGCGGCACGGGATTATTTCTCGCAGCGCGGCGAGGCCCTATCCACCTCCACTGAGGAACAGGTCGCGCTGAGCGAGCTCGAGCACGCCGAGCAGCGCTGCCTGCAGGCAATGCCGGAGCATGCGGCGCAGGCGTTCATCCTCTATGTGCATCACGCCTTTTCGGTCAAGGACATTTCGGAGCGCTGCGGCATCAGCCCGCGTACCGTGGAGAACCACATTTTCCGCGCCCGCCGCGAACTGCGCACTACATTGGCAGAACAATTCAGTTAGACATTCATATGAGGAAAACTCTATTTTTGGTTAGTATTGTTGGTTGCATTGCCATTGCACAGGGGTGTTCTTCCCCTGTGCAGTCGGCAATCGATTATTGCGCCGCCCAGGCCCGGAAGACTCTCTCGACCGTCGAGGCACCGGAGATCATCCCCAATTCCGTGGATTCCGGCTCTTCCGAGTGGCGCTACACGCAGCCTGGCGGCTGGACCTGCGGCTTCTGGCCGGGACAGCTCTGGTACCTCTATCAGGGTACGGGTGACGCTTTCTGGAAAGAACAGGCGCTGCAAGTGTCCGATGCAATACTTCCTGTAGCCTACAAGGAGCCGCACAGCCACGATATCGGTTTTATGATGATGCCGAGCATCGGCAAGGCTTATGAATTTACCGGAGAGAAGAAATATCTCGACGCCATGGTCAGCGCCGCCGATTCCCTCGCCACCCTCTACAACCCGACGGTGGGCAGCATACTTTCCTGGCCTAATATGGTCGAGAAGATGGGCTGGAGGCACAACACCATTATAGACAATATGCTCAACCTCGAGCTGCTCTTCCGCGTGGCGGAGCTCTGCGACCGCAAGGACCTCTACGACATCGCCTTTAAGCACGCCGAGACCACGATGAAGTACCAGTTCCGCGAGGACGGAAGCACCTACCATGTGATGGTATTCGACCCGGACAGCGGCGAGTTCCTTGAGGGTCACACCCATCAGGGCTGGAAGGACGAGTCGATGTGGGCGCGCGGACAGGCCTGGGCTGTATATGGCTTCACTATGGCCTACCGCTTCACCCGTGACCGGCGCTTCCTCGAAACCGCTGTCAAGGCATTCGAAACTTATTATTCACGCCTTCCGGAAGACGGCATCCCTTACTGGGACTTCGAAGCCGGCGAGCAGCTCGAGGACCAGCCGAAGGATTGCTCGGCTGCCGCGATAGTCGCTTCTGCGCTCATCGAGATGCAGGGCTATGTGCCTCAGGAAGAGGCGAAACGCTATCTTTCAATAGCGGAGAGCGCACTCAAGACCCTTTCCGCAGCTCCGTACAGGGCAGGGGAGCAGTGCTCCGCCTTCCTGCTCCACTCCACCGGCAACCTCCCGGTCGGATACGAAATCGACGCCTCCATCAGCTATGCCGACTACTACTACATCGAGGCGCTCGTGAGAATGAAGAATCTTAAACACTAATTTTAACACTTCCAAAAACAATCAAGTATGAAGATTTTAATCAAGAAAAGCCTGACTGCGCTGTTTTCTGCGGCGCTGCTGCTTCTCTGCACGGAGGCGTTCGCCCAGCGCAGCGTCACCGGTAGAGTCGTGGACTCTCAGGGCAGTCCTATCCCCGGGGCTGCAGTAATTGAGACCGGCACCAGCAATGGCGTATCCACAGGTCTTGACGGCACTTTCACCATTTCGACCAAGGAGGGAGCAAGCCTTTCCGTATCCTGCATCGGCTATGCCGATCAGACCGTTAAGGTGGTCGCCGGCCAGAAGGTCAACATCACCCTCGCGGATGACTCCACCCTTCTCGAAGAGACGGTGGTGATCGGCTACGGTTCAGTCAAGAAGATTGACCTTACAGGTTCTGTCGGTTCCGTCTCAAGCGACAATCTCGTGAAGGGCGGCGTAACCGATGCTGTGGGTGCTATGCAGGGCGTCCTCCCGGGCGTTCAGATCCAGCGCTCCAACAGCAAGCCGGGCGGTGAGTACAACATCCTCATCAGAGGTCTCAATACCATCAGCGGCAGCACCTCTCCTCTCGTAGTAGTGGACGGCGTACAGGGAGCATCGCTCTCCAGCATCAACCCTGACGATATCGAGCGCATCGACATCCTCAAGGATGCATCTTCCACCGCCATCTACGGTTCCCGTGCGACCAACGGTGTAGTGCTCGTCACCACCAAGCGCGGCAAGGCCGGAGCTGTCAAGATTGACTACAGCGGCTATGTCGGTGTGCGTCAGTACACCAATATGCCTGATATGATGTCAGGCGACGAGTATGTGCAGATTGCCCGTGAGGCCAAGCGCAACAAGACGACCTACGAATACACTCCTGACGACAAGATATTCACGGCCTCTGAGCTCAAGGCCATCGAGGAAGGCAACTATTTCGACTGGGTTGACGCCATCTCCCATCCGGCTATGATGACCAACCACACCGTCTCCGCTTCCGGCGGCAACGACAAGGCTACCTACTCCCTCTCTACGGGCTACTACTACGAGGACGGTATGATTGACCCTCAGGATTTCTCCCGCTACAATGTGAGGGCGGCCGTAGACGTCAACCCTGTCGATTTCATCAAGTTCGGTGTCAATATGTACGGTACCTATTCCGACCGCAACACCGGTAACTCCGACCTACTTCAGGATGCCATCCGTCTGCGCCCTACCTACCATCCGACCAACCTCATCACTGGCGAGGAAGAGTGGGCGTATTCCAACGGTCAGTACAACGCCCTCGTGACAGGACAGAACGAGTTCAACGAGACCAAGACCTACAATGTGTTCGGCAACGCATACCTTGAGATACTTCCTCTCGAGGGACTTTCAGTCAAGACTATGTTCTCCCCGAACATCAACATTTCAGAAATCGGCCAATACAGAGGCCGCTATACCAAGGCAAACAAGGGCACCAACGATGCCACCAGCAACTACGCCAAGAACTCCACCACAGACTGGGTATGGGATAACCAGGTCAGCTTTCGCCGCGAAATCGGCGCGCACCGCTTCGACCTCACCGGCATCTTCTCCATGGCGCAGACCGAATACGAAGCTCTCAAGGGCATCGGCAACGGACTGAGCTACAACTCCCTCTGGTACAACCTGCAGGGCGGCGCCAAGTCCAACTCCTCTACCTCCGGCTACCGCAAGTACAGCCTTATGTCCTATATGCTCAGAGGCAACTACGTCTATGCCGACAAGTACTACCTCTCCGCCAGCGTGCGCTTTGACGGCTCATCCAAGCTTGCGGACGGACACAAGTGGGGCGCTTTCCCTTCTGTGGCCCTCGCGTGGAGAATTACCCAGGAGGACTTCATGAAGGACCTCGACTGGATGAACAACCTCAAACTGCGTGTCAGCTACGGCCAGACCGGTAACGACAATGTCTCCCCTTATCAGACTGAAGGCTCCATCAGCAGCGTGAAATACTACAGCTTTGGTACCACCACCAACACCGCCTATACCCCGAAGAACCTCCGCAATCTGGATCTCGGGTGGGAGCGTACAAGCGAAATCAATGTCGGTGTGGACTTCGGCTTCCTCAAGGATAGAATTTCCGGCAGCGTGGACTACTACAACCGTCTCACTACCGACCTTATCATGAGCAAGGCTGTTCCTTCCACTACAGGTTACACTTCAGTTACCGCCAACGTGGGTTCAGTGCGCAACTCCGGCGTCGAGGTTCTCCTCAATACTGAGAACATCCGTACCCGCGACTTCTCCTGGACCACCCAGATTAACTTCGCCTACAACCGCAACCGCATCGTGGACCTGCAGTACAAGGAGGATCTCTCCGTCTATGGCGAGTCTCTCGCGGGGATGGAAGGCGACTATAAGAACCTCTGGATCATAGGGCAGCCTATCGATATCAACTACAACCTCGAGACCATCGGCATCTGGCAGCTCGACGAGAAGGACGAGGCCGCCAAGTACGGCTGCACCCCTGGTCAATACAAGCCGTATGACCGCAACGGCGACGGCAAGATTACAGATGCCGACCGCTTCATTGATAGCAAGAAGACCCCGGACTGGACAGGCGGTATGACCAATACGTTCAGATACAAAAATTTCGATCTCTCAGTGCAGATGTCATTCCAGAGCGGTGCGAGAATGAGAAATCAGTTCTATGTTTCCTATGCCCTCGAAGGCAACACCCAGAACTTCAACAACCTCCGCGGTAACTACTGGACTCCTGAGAACCCGTCCAACGAGCGTCACCAGCCGGGCAACCAGGGCAGCTACTCCAACTACCGCAGTGCAACGTGGAGCAACAATGAACTCAAGGCCACTTCTTCTCACCGTCTGTCAAGCACGGACTTTCTCAAGTTCAACTATGCTTCCCTTGGCTACACCTTCGACAAGACCCTGCTCGAGAAGATCAAGCTCAGCAACCTCAGAGTCTATGCCACTGTGCAGAACCCTTACATCTGGTGCAATAAGTACTGCTTCAATCCTGAGCAGATGAACACAGGCATCAACAGTACGGACTTTATGACGATGAATATCATCTTCGGAGTCAATGTTGGATTTTAATTATCTATAAAAATGAAGACAAGATATATACTGACCGGTGCCGTTATCGCTGTGGCGACCCTCAGCTCCTGCTCATCCTTCCTTAAGGAAGAGAACCTCGCATCCCAGTCGGCGGAGGCGTATTTCGCTACCGCGACCGGATATGAGAACCTCGTGAGAGGAGCATACAACGGCCTGGTGTCCATATACAATTCCACCACCTGGTACACCCTCACCCAACTGGGAACTGACCTCTCGACGCAGAACAACGGCGACGCCACCAACCAGCTCAACCAGTATGTCACCTACTATAATGACAATGCTACCGTAAGCTCATACTGGAATGCCCTCTATGCGGCTCTCAAAGATGTCAATGCCGCGATAGGCCGTGCTTCTTCCGTAATCACGAATGAGACTGATACCCGCGAAGGTATGGATCCCGCATTGCTCGCCAAGAGAGTGGCCGAGGTCAAGTATCTGCGTGCGCTCTTCCTCTTCGAGATTGTCAAGAACTACGGGCAGGGCCCTCTCATCCTCGAAGAACCTATGTCCGCCACTACCACCGCCCAGCTCGACGGCCCGGAGAAGTTCTACGACCAGATTCTTGCCGACCTTCAGGATGTGCTTGATTCCGAGCTGCCTATGAAGCAGCCTGCCTCCGAGCACGGAAGAGTGTCCAAGGCGGCAGCTCTGCATCTCCGCTCTCTGGTTTACCTTACCCGCGGCTACCAGTCCTACGGTCAAGGTGAGTCGGACTTCCGCGCCGCTCTCGCCGATGCCGAGAATGTCATAAAGAATTCTGGTCACAAGCTGCTCGACGACTATGCTCTCGTCCACCGTCAGAGCAACGAGGTTAACGACGAAATCATCTTCTGCGTCAACTTTAACAACGCTGCAGGTGCATACACCAATATCTGGAGCGAATACTACCTCTTTGTTTACCGCGAGGGATGGCAGGACATAGCATTCTCCTCAATCTACTGCAACGACTGGGCTTCAGTGATGCCGACCAAGTATACCTACCTCCTCTTCGACTGGAAGAAGGACCACCGTGCCGAGGTGACATTCATGTCTCCATACAACGGTGATCCCGCTACCTCCACCGATGGCAGGTACTACGGAGTCAATTATTTCCAGAGCACCAACAAGGCCGGGAAAGTGGCTGAAGGAGACCCGGTGCTGCTCTTCCCTGTGCCTCAGGACTGCATTACCTATTCCAAGAATGCGAGTTCCAGCGTAAGTTTCGCCAACAACCACAACTTCAACGCTGCCGAGAAGAGCGCTGCGCTTGAAGAGGGCCGCTACATCTACAACTACCCTACCGGTTCAATCGCCGAGAAGTCCTACAAGGATGCCGGCAGCGATGACTACTACATCACCGGTTTCCAAAGCGGCAACTCTTCATCCCGCGCATGGCTGCCTGTATGGAAGTTTAAGGATTCCAATACTCAGTATAACTCTTCTGGTACCGTATCTTACGGATGCAGGGACATATATCTCGCACGCCTGGCCGAGACCTATCTCATCGCCGCAGAGGCTTGCGTTAAGCTCGGTGACAACGCTGGCGCCCTCAAGTATATCAATACCGTCCGTCAGAGAGCCGCCAACAACGCTCCTGAGGCAGGGCTGAGTCTCTATGAGGGGACCGTCACGCTCGATGATATCCTCGACGAAAGGGCTCTCGAGCTATTCGGAGAGGCTCCGCGCTGGAACGACCTCACCCGCACCGGCAAGCTTGCAGAGAGGGTGCTCGAGTACAACTGGGATGTTACCAATATCTACGGTGGTTCCATCAAGACTGACCTCAGCGCTGCCACCAACTCCAAGTACAGCCTCAGGCCTATTCCGCTCTCCTGGATCAACTCCCTGTCCAACGGCAAGGAACTCCAGAACAACCCTGGCTGGGAGTAGCAGTTCTTCCTCATAACATAATCTTCTCCACAAAAACCCGACTTTTTGTGGAGAAAATTTGTTTTTAACTTTTGAGTATATTGTCCCCGATGTCCGTAAGAGATGTAAAAAAGTTTGAGTTATGAAGCGAATCCTCCTACTTGAGTGCGCCCTGTGCATATTCTCCGCGACGGTGTTGTCAGTCCCTGCGCTTTCCGCCCAAGGCGCGCGCGAGAGCTACATCGACAAGGTCAATCCCTTCACGGACAGTCACCGGTCGCGCTGGTTCTTCTTCGACTCGGCCTCCCTCCCCTTCGGGATGGTGAGCCTGAGCCCCGACACCGGCACGGCACATTCCTGGGGTTCAGGCTACCTCTACGACTCCCTCCACGTCCGCTGCTTCAGCCATATCCACAACTGGCAGATGTCGGGAGTCGCCGTGATGCCGACCACCGGCGAGTTCAAGGGACATCTGGGGATGGACGCGTACCGCTCCGCATTCAGCCACGAGGGCGAAATCGCCAAGCCGGGCTACCACCGCATACATCTTGACGACTACGGCATCACCGCCGAACTGACGGCGACTGTGCGCGTGGGCCTGCACCGCTACACCTACCCCGCAGACTCGGGGAGCTGCATCATCTTCGACAGCGGGGCCTTCCTTGCCCACGGACCGACCTCATATTCGGAGGTCTGGATGGTCGATGACCATACCGTCGCAGGCTGGGAGATAATGGCGGCGACGGGCCGCAGGCCCAAGGACACTCCGGTCTATTTCTGGGCCGAGCTCTCCAAACCTGCGCGGGAAGTCATCTGCTGGCGAGAAGGCGAAATCGTGCCGGGAGGCTCTCCGGCGAGGGTTTCCGGCAAGGATGCCGGGCTTGCGCTGAGATTCGCCACCTCCGAAGGGGAGCAGGTGCTGATGAAAGTGGCTATATCCTACACGAGCGTTGAGAACGCCTGCGCCAATATGCTCGCGGAGCTGCCGGGCTGGGATTTCGAGGCGGTGAAGCAGGCTGCATTCGGGCAGTGGAACAGTATGCTCGGGCGCATCGACGTGCAGGGCGGCACCCCGGAGCAGCAGGTGAAACTCTACACCGACCTCTGGCACAGCCTCCTCGGGCGGCACATCGTCAGCGATGCCGACGGGCACTATATGGATATGACGGGGGCGTACCCGGTGGTGCGGCAGATTCCTCCGGGAGCCGACGGCAAGCCGCTCTACAACCACCACAATTTCGACGCCTGGTGGGGCAGCCACTGGTCGCTGGACATACTCTGGACGCTCGCGTATCCGGAAATCGTGGACGACTTCTGCAACACTATGCTGGACTATTACCGCAACGGGGGCCTGATCCCGCGCGGGCCGTCCGGGGGCAATTATACCTATGTGATGATAGGCGACCCGGCGGTGAGCTTCTTTGCCGCAGCCTACAACAAGGGCATCCGGGGCTATGATGCCCGCCTTGCCTACGAGGGCCTGCGCAAGAACGCGTTCCGCGGTGGAATCCGCGACCACGCCGGCTACGATCACGCCTCCGACGCCGTCTCGGGCGGGATGAGCTGGTACGAGGAGAAGGGCTATGTGCCGGACGGACGGGCGGGCTTGAGAGCGATGCACACCACCGGCGCCTCGATGACCCTGGAATACGCCTATCAGGACTGGTGCCTCGCGCAGCTGGCATCGGCTCTCGGGGAGAAGTCTGACTATGAATTCTTTATGAAGCGTTCGCAGAACTACCGCAATGTCTGGGACCCGTCGGTGGGCTATATGAACGCCCGCGATACCTCCGGGAGGTTCTTTGCCGACTTCGACCCGCTGGAAATCTCCGAGAAGGACGGGTTCTGCGAAAGCAACGCCGCCATATATTCCCACTACGTGCCCCACGACATTCCGGGCCTGATGGAGCTCTTCGGCGGCCGGGAGGAATACGTGCGCCGCCTCGACGGGCAGTTCCGCCTGAGCGAGGCCAACGGATTTTTCCGCTCCACCGACCCCGCCCTCAAACAGTACAACTGGACCGACTACGGCAACCAGCCGGGCACCGGGATGGCGCACCTCTTCAACCGCGTCGGCGCCCCGTGGCTCAGCCAGAAGTGGGTGCGCAAGGTCAAGGCCGCCTACAGCGATATCACCCCTTACGGCGGCTACCGCGACGACGAGGACCAGGGACAGATGGGTGCACTGGGCGTACTGATGGCAATCGGCCTCTTCGAGGTGGACGGCGGCTGCAGCACTGCACCCTCCTACGAGCTGACTTCCCCTATTTTCGACACCGTCACGATAAGCCTCAACCCCGACTACTACCCGGGCGGAAAGTTCCAAATCATCACCCGTCACAACTCGGAGAAGAATATGTACATCCGCCGCGCGACCCTCAACGGGGAGGCGTGGAACGAGTGCTGCATCCCGCACGCAACGCTGATCCGCGGAGGAAGTCTGATACTTGATATGGGCCCGCGCCCGAACCGCAAATGGGGCGCAAAAACATTCACGAAATGAAAAGGATATTCTCACTTTGCGCCGCAGCGGCGCTAATCCTGCCCCTGCAGGCGGAAACTGTCACAATCACAACTCCCGACGGCAGGGGCGTTATGTCGCTCGATGACAGCCGCGGGCACATCGAATACAGCGTCAGCTGGGACGCCCGCACGATAATAAGTCCGTCACGCCTCGGTCTGGAGGTCGGGAAGCCGCTGATGGAAGGCCTGCGCATAGCCGAAGTGAGGGACCTCGGAGAGGTCTCCGAAAGCTGGAAACCGGTTTATGGCGAGCGCTCGGAAATCCCTGACCATTACAGACTTATGGAGGTAGATGCAGCAGGAGAGCGGGGCAGGGCGTTTACGCTCGTCATCCGTGCCTACAACGAGGGCATCGCCTTCCGCTACCGAATCGGGGGCGGAGCATATATCAAGATTACTGACGAATACACCGAATACACCCTCCCGGAGGGGACTCTCGCCTACTTCACCCCGAGGGCGCAGACGGCATATTCAGTGCTGCCTCTCAAGGACTGGCCGGGCGACGGGCAGTCCGACAGGCCTCTGCTGCTGAAGCTCCCGGAGGGCGGATATGCCTGCCTCGCCGAAGCGGAGGTGGTGGATTATGTGCGCACCAAATACTGCCTCTCTGACAAGCCTAACACCATAAGGGCTGCGATGTATGGCCCGGTGGAGGACATCGCCCCGTACGAGACTCCGTGGAGAATGGTGATGTACGGGCAGAAGGCCGGGGACATTCTGGAGCACAACTACCTCTTCTACAACCTCAACCCGCCCTGCGCGATAGAAGACCCTTCCTGGATCAGGCCGGGCAAGGTGATGCGCGAGGTGACTCTCTCCACCGAGGGCGGACTCGCTCTGGTGGACTTCGCGGTGAAGCGCAATCTCCAGTACATACTCTTCGACGCAGGCTGGTACGGGCACGAATACGACAAGTCGTCCAATGCCACCTCTGCGACGATAGATCCGCGCCGCAACCCCGATCCGAATGCGCTTGACCTGCAGAAAGTCATAGATTACGGCCGTTCCAAGGGCATCGGAGTCATACTCTATGTCAACCAGCGCGCGCTCCAGCGGCAGCTGGACGAGATCCTGCCGCTCTACAAGTCCTGGGGCGTGGCGGGCATCAAGTTCGGCTTTGTGCAGGTGGGCTCTCAGGTGTGGACCCGCTGGATGCACGAAGCTGTGCGCAAGTGCGCGAAATACGGACTGATGGTGGACATCCACGACGAATACAGGCCTACCGGAGTCAGCCGCACCTGGCCGAACCTTATGACGCAGGAGGGAGTCCGCGGCAACGAGGAGTTCCCGGACGCGTTCAACAACACGGTGCTGCCGTTCACCCGCTTCGTGGCAGGGCCTGCGGACTACACCATATGCTACTACAGACAGGATTTCGGCAGAATTGCCGAGAGAGACAGTGACGCGCACGGCGTACCGCGCTCAAGGGTCATCCAGACCACACCTGCGCACCAGCTGGCACTTGCCGCGGTCTATTACAGCCCGCTCCAGCTGCTCTACTGGTACGACAAGCCGTCCGACTGCCAGGACGAGCCGGAGCTGAAGTTTTTCGACGACATCTATACAGTCTGGGACGACACCCGCGTGCTTGAGGGAGAGCCGGGAGAATATATCAGCGTGGCGCGCCGCCACGGAGAGGAGTGGTTCATCGGCTCGATTGCCAACGCAGGCAGGAAGGCGGAGATTTCGCTCGGCTTCCTGCCTGAGGGCAAATACATCGCGGAAATCTACACCGACGGCGACGCCTCCATCCCTACCCGCACCAAGGTCCGGGTCTCAAAGTTCCGCGTCAGCGCGAAGGATATCCTGCGGCTCAATCTCCGCAGCAG
Organism: bacterium; assembly: GCA_963588685.1. GTDB lineage: Bacteria > Bacteroidota > Bacteroidia > Bacteroidales > UBA932 > Cryptobacteroides. Next base: position 637 of record CAVAID010000035.1, on the reverse strand, counting down.
CGGCGGCGCCGCCATCCGGCTTGTGCCGGAAAAGGCGGCTGACAAATCCGTCAAAAACTACCGCAGGCAGGAGCTGTAGCCCTACAGAACGGCGGAGGACTTGAGCTTTTTGTAACCCTTGGCGGCCTTCCTGTCTATCGGGACGAAGCGCAGCGCAGCTCCGCCGCTCGGCTGTAGCGGCTTGTCAGGCAAGCCTGCCAACAACAGCAATATGCGCGCGGCATTTCGACAGGCTCAAAGACCGCTCCGGCCTCAAAGGCACGGTCCGAGCCTGTCGAGGGGCGTAAGTGTCCGACAAAAACAATACAACTGGCATAGGTTCTATGCCAGTTGTACAATTATAGCGCAGATGTAATGATAGCGCGACCTGCTTTCCCAAGTCCGCTAGCTTCTCCACTCAGCTGCGATAACTCAGCACCGTCTTGATAGGCAGTCCGGTAGCCTTCGATATAGCTTCCGCCGTCATCCCCGACTGAAACATCTTAACTACAAGCGATGCTCTTTCAGCTTCTCGCCCTTCTTCCCGCGCCACCCTTTTCGCATAAGCGTCCTCGGCGCGTTTATCCATTTCCTGAATCATATCCTGTTCGAAAATTAGTTTCTTCTCTTTGTCAAAGCCCGCCACCTCGCACGCGCG
>CAVAID010000034.1:0-21583 GCA_963588685.1 bacterium | reverse complement strand
CACCTCCCGATTGCTGCGCTACGCCAGCAGACGCGGCAAAAAACAGGAAATCTCGGACGCAATAAAGAAATTTTAATTATGATCAGCAGAGATTGTTTCTCCAGACAATGGATTGAAACGGTTGGTGACCGTTTTCAATATCACGATGTCAATCTTATAGAAAAGGTGATACGGGCTTTCGCACTGGTTGAGATGCTCAGTGAGTCCGGATGTCCATTTATCTGGAAGGGAGGTTCCAGCCTTATGCTGCTTCTTGGATCAGACCTGCACAGGCTAAGTATTGATGTGGACATAATCTGCCCTCCGGGAACGGACATAGAGCAATATCTTAGCCATTACCTCGATTATGGATTCATCAGCCGTGAAACTGTCGAACGTGAGCAACGCGGTACAACCATTCCTAAATCTCATCAGAAGCTTCATTATAAAGTCGCTTATCTGTCCAAGATGGAGCGGGCAGAGAGCATCCTTCTCGATGTTCTATATGAAGATGCTCAATATGAGGAGGTGGAGAATTTAAAGATAGAAAGTCCGTTCATCTTGAATGAAGGTGCTCCGCTTTATGTGAGGGTCCCTTCCGTTAACGATATTCTTGGCGACAAACTGACAGCTTTCGCGCCGAATACTTCGGGGATTCCATATTACAAGAGCGGCAACCCTAAGTTCGTGGAAATAGTCAAGCAACTTTACGATGTCGGCCGTTTATTTGACAACATGAGTAACATTCAGACTGTCGCGAAAGTCTTCAGAAATATTGTCCCGATTGAGATGTCTTACAGGCACTTGCCGTATAGCCCCAAGCTTGTTTTTGATGACATCAGAGAAACGGCTCTCTGTCTGGCCACAAGAGGGAAGGAAGGGAAAGGCAATTTTACCGCTCTCCAGAGCGGGGTGTCATTTATCCGCCCATTCATGTATAAAAGCAGGTATTATATCGAAGATGCCATTTTGGACAGTGCTAAGGCCGCTTATCTGGCAACGGCCATTGAGGCCGGGGCTGAATCCGTCATTCGATATGACTGCACGCAGCCGAAACTGCCTCCTACCATCTCAAGCAGGGTGAATAAACTGAAAGGGATTCTTCCAGAGGCATATTTTTATTGGGTTCAGGTGGGTTTGCTGCTTTAACTGAGCCTGCAGGCCGGCGCTTGTCGAGGGTGCTTGCTCCGGTCCCCGATTTGCCTAGAGGTGCTCATCAGAGCACCGGCGCGGTCGCGGGACTTTGCGCGCATTGGTGAGTTTGGTAGGCTTGACTAATTAGCCGCGTTAGCGGCGCGGCGGAGCCGCCCGGCGGCTGCGAAGCAGACGGCGGTGTGCCCCTGAAAGGGGCTGTCTGCGGAGCAGACTGGGGTTAGAGAAGCTAAGCGAGCGCGCAGCGGATCGCGGGGTTTGGGGTTTACCCCAATTATTTTAATGAGTCCAGCCGATAGTCGGCGACGATCTTGTCGATGATGGCGGAGACGATTTTGAAGGCCCGGGAATCGGCCGTATAGACCGCCGGGATGGAGAAACTGACCCGGCCCTGGCGCTTCAGCTTGGCGGCGGCGGCCTTCTTGCGCGCATCGTCCGGGTTATAGACCGCGATGGAGTGGCCCCCGAACATTCCCACGATTTTCATGCAAGGCACGTCAGTGTCCCCGTCGCCGAAATAGATCATGTGCGAGAAGGGAACCCGCTTCTTGTCGTCCGCAGTGGACGCGTTGACCAGCTTGTTGTCGCGCGCGCTGAAGATTCCCTTGTTGATCTTGAAGAGGTACTGCGTCTTGCCGGTGTAGTCCACGGCTATTCCCGGCCAGACCGCCTCCCCGTTCTCGTCGTAGATGAAGCTGCCGGCAAAGATGTGCTTGAATTCTCCCGCAATCGGGCTGCCCTCGATGATCTCGCGGAGGCCGGAGGAGTTGATGTAATGCTCCACGACCGCCCCGCGGCTGCGCCCGTATTCATTGACCCGGGAGAACCATTCCCGCACCCCGTCGAAGAGCCGGATGTCCTTTCCGAAGCGGCGGAAATCCTCGCGCCGCAGCTCGATGCCCTTGCTGTGCGCCTCGTCGAACATCAGCTTCATATAGGCCAGCACATTGGAGGCGTCCTGCCCGATGGCGATGCTGTCGCTCATCCTCCAGAACTCCTCGGCAGTCTTGCCGACCGCCTGGATGAACCCGAATTCCTGCATGTTGCCGGGAGAGAGAGTCCCGTCAAAATCGTAAATCAGTGCGATTATAGGCTTCTTTTTCATAATAATTTCACCACAGATTCCCCTGTTTCGCCACAAATATCGCAAATATTCACCACATTACAATAATATCGCTTGCCTGTGGGGAGGGACGGGGGTAAATTTGCACAAAATCTAAATCAAGCAACAAATGGTACACTATCTTTCTCATCTCGAGAAAACTCTCAAGGCGGCCTGGAATCAGCCGGCCCTCTGCAACTATAAGGGTGAATCCTTCACCAGCGCAGAGCTCGTGAAGTACATCACCAAGTTCGGAATGATGTTCGAGGCCGCAGGCGTCAAGAAAGGCGACAAGATCGCCCTCTGCGCCAAGAACACCGCCCGCTGGGCCGTTTCCTTCATTTCAGTCAACGCCTACGAGGCAGTAATCGTTCCGATTCTCGCCGATTTCCATCCGGACAGCGTAGCCCATCTGACCGACCACTCCGACAGCGTCCTCCTCTTCACCGACAAGGAGATCTGGGACAAGCTCGACACCTCAGTGATGCCGCAGCTCAAGGGCGCCATCAACGTGGACGACTTCTCCCTGCTCTACGCACCTGACAAGAAGTTCAAGGCAGCGTTCGAGTCCATGGACGAGGCATTCGAGGCCAAATACCCGGAAGGGCTCAAGCCTGCGGACTTCAGCTTCCCTGTGGACAACTTCAGCGACCTCGCCGTCATCAACTATACCTCCGGCACCACCAGCGCGCCTAAGGGCGTGATGCTGACCTACGGCAACCTCAGCGCCTCCATCGGCTACGGCCTGGAGCACGTCAAGGTTTACCCTGAGGACTCAATCGTCTCAATGCTCCCTATGGCACACGTTTACGGAATGGTTTACGAGATGCTCTACCCGCTCTGCGGCGGCGCCACCGTTTACTATCTCGGCAAGACCCCGGCTCCGTCCCTCCTTCTCAAGGCAATGCACGATGTGCAGCCGTACCTCGTCTGCACCGTTCCTCTCGTGATGGAGAAGATCTACAAGTCCAAGCTCAAGCCGGTGCTCGGCAAGTGGTACATGAAGGCGATCTGCGCTATCCCTGGACTCAATCAGGTGATATTCAAGAAGGTACGCTCCAGTCTCGACGAGGCGTTCGGCGGCAAGGTGCGCTCCTATATCATGGGCGGCGCCGCTCTCAACCCTGAGGTGGAGAAGTGCTTCAGGCGCATCGGCCTGCACTACACAGTCGGCTACGGCATGACCGAGGCCGCTCCGCTCCTCGCCTATGAGGACTGGTCAAGGTATGCCAAGGGTTCCTGCGGCAAGATCATCGACTGCATCGAGGCCCGCATCGACTCCGACGACCCTCAGCACATCGCCGGCGAAATCCAGGCGAAGGGCGCCAACATCACCATCGGATACTACAAGAACGAGGAGGCCAACAAGGCCGCATTCACCGAGGACGGATTCCTCCGCACCGGCGACCTCGGCATCATCGACAAGGACCGCAACTGCTTCATCAAGGGCCGCAGCAAGAGCATGATTCTCTCCGCCAACGGACAGAACATCTACCCTGAGGAGCTCGAGGCCATCATCAACAACCAGGACTATGTCGCAGAGTCAGTAGTAGTGGACCGCTCCGGCAAGCTCGTGGCCCTCGTATATCTCGACAAGGATGCCATCAAGGCCGCCAAGCTCGACGAGGAGACCGTCTCCGACATCCCTGAGAAGCTCCGCATCGCCGCCAACCGCCAGCTCCCTGCCTACAGCCAGATAGCCAAGGTCGAGGTAGTTATGGTGCCGTTCGAGAAGACTCCCAAGATGAGCATCAAACGTTTCTTATACAAATAAACCGCTAATGTGACAATTTGTCACTGGAATACTATTTGATTTTTAGTTGAGCCGGCCCCGCAGTGTTGCGTGACCGGTTTTTTTAGAAATTTAAATAAGAATATATGGCTACAGATTCACTTAAAGGCAAAATCGGTGTCACTACCGAGAATATTTTCCCGGTTATCAAGCAGTTCCTCTATTCCGACCACGAAATCTTCCTGCGCGAGATTGTCGCCAACGCGGTCGATGCGACCCAGAAGATGAAGGCTCTCGCTTCCAGCGGGGACTTCAAGGGTGAGCTCGGAGAGCTCAAGGTGCGCGTGGAGCTGGACGAGGACGCAAAGGTTCTCAAGATTTCCGACAACGGCATAGGTATGACGGAGGAAGAGGTTGACAAGTACATCAACCAGATTGCCTTCTCTTCAGCCGGGGAGTTCCTCGACAAGTACAAGGACCAGATCGGCTCCATCATCGGGCACTTCGGTCTCGGATTCTATTCCGCCTTTATGGTGGCGAAGAAGGTTACCATCGACACCCTGAGCTGGAAGGACGGCGCCAAGGCGGTGCAGTGGTCCTGCGACGGTTCGCCTGAATACACGATGACCGAGGGCGGGAAGGCCGAGAGGGGTACCACGATCACCATCTACCTCGACGACGATTCCACTGAATATGCCGCCAAGGGCCGCATAAGCCAGCTTCTCGGCAAGTACTGCAAATTCATGCCTGTGCCGGTAGTATTCGGCAAGAAGACAGAGTGGAAGGACGGCAAGAGCGTGGAGACCGACGAGGACAATGTAATCAACAAGCTTGAGCCTATCTGGACCAAGGCACCGGCCGAGCTGAAGGATGAGGATTACCTCAAATTCTACCGCGAACTCTACCCGATGGAGGAGGACCCGATGTTCTGGATTCACCTCAATGTGGACTATCCGTTCACGCTGACCGGTGTGCTCTACTTCCCGAAAATCAAGGAGAGGATGGCCATCGACAAGAACAAGATCCAGCTCTACTGCAACCAGATGTTCGTCACGGAGCACGTGGACAATATAGTGCCGGACTTCCTAACCCTGCTGCACGGCGTGATCGACTCTCCGGACATCCCGCTGAACGTGAGCCGAAGCTATCTGCAGAGCGACTCCAATGTCAAGAAGATCAGCACCTACATCACCAAGAAGGTGGCCGACCGCCTGGAGGAAATCTTCAAGGAGCAGCGCGAGCAGTATGAGCAGAAGTGGGACAATATCAAGCTCTTCATCGAGTACGGAATGCTGAGCGACGAGAAGTTCTGCAGCCGCGCCCTGGACTTCGCCCTGCTCAAGAACACGGACGGCAAGTACTTCTCCCTCAAAGACTACCGCACGGCCATCGAGCCGGCGCAGACCGACAAGGACGGCAATGTGGTCTATCTCTACGCAACCAATCCGGACGAGCAGTACAGCTATGTCGAGGCAGCCAAGAATATGGGCTACGATGTGCTCCTGATGGACTGCGAGCTCGACAGCCACTTCGTCAACCTGCTTGAGAGCAAGGTGGAGAAGAGCCGCTTCGCCCGCGTGGACAGCGATTCAGTGGGCAATCTCATCCCTAAGGAGGAGAAGGTGAAGCCGGAGCTGAGCGAGGAGGACAAGAAGACCCTGGACGAACTCTTCAAGGGCGCCCTGCCTGAGGGCAACGAATACACGGTCGAGGCGCAGAACCTTGGCGAGAACTCCTCTCCGGTGCTTATCACCCGCAACGAATTCATGCGCCGCTACCGCGAAATGAGCGCGCTCGGCGGTGGAATGAACTTCTACGGCTCGATGCCTGAGTCCTACAATATCATCGTGAATATGGAGAATCCTCTCGTGGCTAAGATCTGGGAGGAGAAGAAGGACTGCGAGCTGCTGCATCAGGTCGTCGATCTCGCCCTGCTCGGCAACGGCATGCTCAAGGGCAAAGCCCTCGCGGACTTCATCGCCCGCAGCGAGAAGATCCTGGAGAAATAGCGGCCAGGCCGATAACGACAAACAAGTTCCGGGAAGATTGTCACGGGAGGATTTTTTTGCTCCCGGGGCAACTTCCCGGAACTGTTGTATTTGAGCGGACCTTCGGCCCCTCGACGGAGCTCGGGGACCGTCCTATTTCTTCTTCTGCGGGTCGTCGATGTAGGCGCTGCCGAGGTCGGCGGAGCGGTCACCGGTGCTGTTCTTGCCGAACTCGTAGTCGTTGCCCGGCAGGATGGCGTTGAGCAGGATACCCACTAGGGCAGAGGTAGCAAGGCCGCTCAGCGAAGTGAATCCGAGGTCGATGGCGTCATTCGCACCGTACTTGATACCGATGGCCAGCACGAGAATGATGGCCGCGATAAGCAGGTTGCGCGAAACGGTGAAATCCACCTGATTCTCCACGACATTGCGCACGCCGACGGCGGAAATCATACCGTAGAGCACCAGCGAAACGCCTCCGATGGTAGCCGAAGGCATCACGCCGATAAGCGCGGCGAACTTAGGGCAGAACGAAAGGATAATCGCGAACACCGCAGCCATCCTGATCACGCGCGGGTCAAACACCTTGGTGATGTTGAGCACGCCGGTATTCTCGCCGTAAGTAGTGTTGGCAGGAGCTCCGAAGAGGGATGCGATGCTGGTAGCGAGACCGTCGCCGATGAGCGTGCGGTGCAGACCCGGATCCTCGAGGTAGTTGGTGCCGGTGGTGGAAGAGATGGCGCAGATGTCGCCGATATGCTCAACCATCGTAGCGAGGGAAATCGGCACGATGGTGATGATAGCCGAAACGATGAGCCCCCAGTCAGGGTTCTTGAACACTGCGAACGCGGTATTCTCCCAGGTGAACGGAAGTCCCACCCAGGCAGCATCCTTGACAGGAGTGAAATCCACCTGGCCGAAGCAGGCGGCAACTATATATGAGCCGAGCACACCGAGAAGGATAGGCACAATCTTCACCATACCCTTGCCCCAGATGTTGCAGACCACGATGATGGCCACTGCGAGCAGCGCAATCCACCAGTTCTGCGTGCAGTTCTGGATGGCCGAGCCGGAGAGGGTCAGACCGATGGCGATGATGATAGGGCCGGTCACTACCGGAGGGAAATAGCGCATAACCTTCTTGGCCCCGAACGCGGCGAAAAGCCCCGCGAGGATGAAGTAGATGAGGCCTGCGCAGAACACGCCGATGCAGGCGTAAGGCAGCGACTGTGCGAGGGTCAGCCCCTTAGCGGCACCCATCTGCGTGACGGCGGCGTAGCCTCCGAGGAACGCGAACGAAGAGCCGAGGAAGGCCGGAACCTTCATCTTGGTGCAGAGATGGAAAATGAGAGTGCCGATTCCCGCGAAGAGCAGGGTTGCGGAGACGGAGAGTCCGGTGATCACCGGCACGAGAATCGTGGCTCCGAACATCGCGAAGAGGTGCTGGAGTCCGAGGATGGTCATCTTGCCCTTGCCGAGCGTGCGGGCGTCGTAGATAGGCTGGTCTGTTTGTACTTTAGACATAAGTATATGATAAATAATGATTTACAACTATTCCCACTCGATCGTTGCAGGCGGTTTGGAGGAGATGTCATAGACTACGCGGTTGATGCCGCGCACCTTGCGGATGATCTCGTTGGACACATCGGCGAGGAAGTCGTACGGCAGGTGCACCCAGTCGGCTGTCATGCCGTCCACTGAAGTCACTGCACGCAGGGCCACCGTGCTCTCGTAGGTGCGCTCGTCGCCCATCACTCCCACGCTGCGCACCGGCAGAAGGATGGTGCCCGCCTGCCAGATGCTGTCGTAGAGTCCGTATTCATACAGTTTATTGATATAGATCGCATCTGCCTCCTGGAGGATGGCAACCTTCTCGGGAGTAACTTCGCCGAGGATGCGGATCCCGAGTCCAGGGCCCGGGAACGGATGCCTGCCGAGTATCTTAGGGTCGAGTCCGAGGGCCTTGCCGACCCTGCGCACCTCGTCCTTGAAGAGCAGGCGGAGCGGCTCCACCACCTTGAGATTCATCTCCTTAGGCAGTCCGCCCACATTGTGGTGGCTCTTGATGGTCGCGGAAGGTCCCTTGACCGAAGAAGACTCTATAACATCCGGATATATGGTGCCCTGGGCTAGCCAGCGCGCGCCGGTGATGGTCTTGGCTTCGGCGTTGAAGACCTCCACGAAGTCGCGGCCTATTATCTTGCGCTTCTTCTCCGGGTCGGTCTCGCCCGCGAGGTCGCCGAGGAAGCGGTCACCCGCGCGTACTCCCTTGACATTGAGGCCCATACCCTCGTATGAGCGGAGCACTTCCTCAAACTCGTTCTTGCGGAGCAGGCCGGAATCCACGAATATGCAGTGCAGCCTCTTCCCTATCGCGCGGTGCAGCAGGAGCGCAGCCACGCTGGAGTCAACTCCGCCGGAGAGGCCGAGAATCACCTTGTCCTCGCCGAGCTGCGAGCGCAGCGAAGCCACGGTCGATTCCACGAAATTCTCCGCCGTCCAGTCGCCCGCGCAGCCGCAGATGCCGATGACGAAGTTGCGCAAAATGTCGGTACCGCACTCGCTGTGATGCACTTCCGGGTGGAACTGTATGCCCCAGACATTCTCGGAAGTGAAGCGGAAGGCGGCGTTCTCCACGGTTTCCGTGGAGCCGATTACCTTCGTGCCCTCCGGGAGGCGGACAATCGTGTCGCCGTGGGACATCCAGACCGTGGATTCGGGGCGTATGCCCTTGAAGAGAGGATCCTCGCCGTCAGCGACATGCAGCATTGCACGGCCGTATTCGCGCGTGCCGGCAGCGGCCACTTCGCCGCCCCCGTTCTGCGCAAGCCACTGCGCGCCGTAGCAGATGCCGAGCAGAGGCATCCTCCCCCTGATGGCGCTGAGCTCAGGCTGCGGAGCGTCGGCGTCCCTCACGGAAGCCGGGCTGCCGGAGAGTATGACTCCCTGCACCTCGCTCAGGTCGGCCGGGATCTTGTTGAACGGCCATATTTCGCAATAGACCCCGATTTCGCGCACCCTGCGCGCTATGAGCTGGGTGTACTGCGAGCCGAAGTCGAGTATCAGTATCTTATTCACCTCTTGAGTAGTTTGGAGTTTCCTTGGTGATGGTCACGTCGTGAGGGTGGCTCTCCGCCATTCCGCTCGCGGTGACGCGGGTGAAGCGTGCGCTCTTGAGCTCCTCGAGGTTGTGCGCTCCGCAGTAGCCCATGCCGGAGCGGAGGCCGCCCACGAGCTGATATACGGTCTCGGCGAGAGTGCCCTTGTACGGCACGCGGCCCACGATTCCTTCAGGGACGAGCTTGCTGAGGTCGGTCGTGCCCTCCTGGAAGTAGCGGTCCTTGGAGCCGGCCGCCATCGCGTCGATGGAGCCCATTCCGCGGTAAGCCTTGAACTTGCGCCCGTTGTAGATGATGGTCTCTCCCGGAGACTCCTCCGTGCCTGCGAACATAGAGCCGCACATCACGCAGTCGCCGCCCGCTGCAAGCGCCTTGACCACGTCGCCGGAGTAGCGGAGTCCGCCGTCGGCGATGAGGGTAGCGCCGCTGCCCTTGATGGCCTTGTATGCGCCGTAGATGGCGCTGAGCTGAGGCACTCCGACTCCCGCCACGATGCGGGTGGTGCAGATGGAGCCAGGTCCGATGCCGACCTTGACGCCGTCGGCCCCGGCCTCGACGAGTGCCCTTGCACCCTCTTCGGTGGCCACATTGCCGACTACCACGTCGAGCTCAGGAAATGCCTTCTTTATCTTCTTGAGAAGTTCGATCACATTATGGCTGTGTCCGTGGGCTGAGTCCAGCACGACGGCGTCCACGCCCTCGGCCGCAAGCGCCGCAACCCTGTCGAGAGAGTCGGCGGTGATGCCCACTCCGGCTGCCACCCTGAGGCGGCCCTGCGCATCCTTGCAGGCGTTCGGATGCAGCCTCTCGTTGATGAGGTCCCTGTAGGTGATGAGGCCCACTATGTGTCCCTCCTTGTCGACTACAGGCAGCTTCTCGACCTTGTTGCGCTGCAGAACGCTGCGCACATATTCGCGGTCGGTATTGCTCTCCGGGATGGTCACGAGGCCCTCGGATGTCATCACATCCCTGATCGGCACTGCCGGGTCGGAGATGAAGCGCACGTCGCGATTGGTGACTATGCCCACCAGTTTCCTGTCGGAATCCGTCACCGGGATGCCTCCGATGTGGTTGTCGTGCATCAGGCGCAGGGCGTCGCCCACAGTCTGGCTCTGGTCAATCGTGACAGGGTCGCTGATCATACCGTTCTCGGAGCGCTTCACGCGGCGCACCTGAGCGGCCTGCGCGGCTATGCTCATATTCTTATGAATAACGCCGATACCACCTTCTCTTGCTATTGCGATGGCCATCGGCGCTTCCGTTACTGTGTCCATTGCCGCGGACACGATCGGGATGTTCAGAGGAATGTTGCGCGAAAAGCGGCTTCCGAGGCTGACTTCCCTCGGTGTGACTTCCGAATACGCCGGAATCAGAAGCACATCGTCGAAGGTCAGGCCTTCCATTGCGATTCTTTCTTCTACAAATGACATTTTATGAGGAGTGATTAAAATTAGGCAAAGGTAGTAAAAATTTATTGTTTATTCACGCGCTTCCGGTACATCTGCCAGGTATTATAGCAATTGTGCCAGATGCTGTAGAATCCTTCGGCTACCGAAGTCACCGGAGTGAAGAAGCTGTAGCCCATCCACATGCCGAAAACGGTGTTCTTCTGTCCGAAGGCCTGGCCGGCCGAAATCGGGCAGGCGTGCTGCCGTCCGATGCGCCTTCCCGCCCAGAACTGCAGGGTGCAGGCGAGAAGCGAGGCCACAAATACCTGGGCGATAACGGAAATGCCTGAAGCATTGTGGACTATGGCGCGCGTGCTCATCAGGATGGCGAGGCTCAGCGACACCGACCAGATGTAGAACGAGAGGTTCGGGAAGCCCAGCAGCCAGGCGTGGAAGCGCGGGAGCAGGGCCCTCACCGCCCAGGCGCAGAGCGCAGGCAGGATAAGGAGCGGGAACACTTTGGCGAGAATCCTGAGGAACGCGGAGAAGAACGAGAACTCCGGCGACGGGTGCAGGAGAGGCAGCATCAGCGGCACGAGCACAGCCACGGCGAGGTTGATCATCACCGTGTAGGTGACAACCCCCGCCATATTGCCGCCCAGCTTGCCCGTGACCACGGCGCAGGCGGTGGCGGTAGGGCAGATGACGCAGAGCGCAAACGCCTCAATGCCAATCCGGAACGGGAGTCCCGGGACGAATATCAGCAGCAGCATCAGGGCGATGAAAATCCCGCACTGCAGCCCGAGGACGCGGAGCATCCAGGAGTGCAGGCGCATCTGCCGGGGCTCGATCTTGCAGAAGCTCAGGAAGAGCATCGTGAATATGAGCAGCGGCTGCAGATGGGTGACGAAAGTTTCCAGAAACGGCCCCGCCGGATGCAGGGCCGGAATGGCGGCATATATCAGATAGGCCGAGGCTCCCACTATCATACCGATGATGAGAGCCCAGTCCTTCAGAAATTTGCGCAGAGTGTACCGATATTCGGACATTTAATGTTTATTATTTCGGTCAGTGAAACATTCGATGGTGTTCTCCATCAGCATCGCGATGGTCATCGGGCCCACCCCGCCCGGCACCGGCGTCACATAGCCTGCCACGCGGGAGACTGACTCATAGTCAATGTCCCCGACCAGCTTGCCTTCGGCGTTGCGGTTCATCCCGACATCTATCACCACGGCGCCCGGCTTCACCATGTCGCCCGTGACCACATTTTCCTTGCCCACCGCAACTACGAGTATATCAGCGAGTTTCGTCATCGCCTTGAGATCGGCTGTGCGGGAGTGCGCTATGATGACGGTAGCGTTCTCGTCGAGCAGGAGCTTCGCCACCGGTTTGCCCACTATGTTGCTGCGGCCCACCACCACTGCGGTCTTGCCGGCAATCGGCTCTCCGGTACTCTTTATCAGTTCGATTATGCCTTTAGGGGTGCACGGCTTGATGCAGGGGGTGCCGGTCCAGAGCGCGCCCACATTGAGGATATGGAAACCGTCCACGTCCTTCTCGCGGGAGATGGCGTAGATCACCTTCTTCTCGTTGATATGTTTCGGAAGAGGCAGCTGCACGAGGATGCCGTCCACGGTATCGTCGCGGTTGAGATTGTCAATCATCTCCAGCAGCACCTCCTCGCTGATGTTCTCCGGCATCGTGACGAGGCGGGAATTCATCCCCACATAGGCCGCGGCCTTGACCTTGTTGCGGACATAGACCTGGCTGGCGGGGTTCTCACCCACGATGATGACCGCGAGCGACGGCTTGCGGCCGTATTTGGCTTCGAGGAGAGGAATCTGCTCCTTCACCCTGTCCTTCACGGCAAGCGAAACGGCTTTGCCGTCGATAATTTTAGCTGTATTTTCCATTGCGTAATGAGCTATATCGTTGCGGTAGAAAAGATTGTCGCATTTGATGCGGGAGATCTGGCCGTAAACTTTTTCGCGTGCCTCGAAGATGTCGCGTCCCTGCCCGACCACCATCATCACACGGCCGCCGGCGGTGACAAGCCGCCCTTCCCCGTCACGGGCTGTGCCCATAGAATAAAGCTTCACGCCCTGCAAATCTTCGGTTCCGGAGATCACGGCACCCTTGTCGTAATGGCCCGGGTAGCCCTTGGAGGCGAGAACGACTCCCATAGTGACGCAGTCCTTCCACTGCAGAGGCTGAGGCTCCCGGCCTGTCGCGACGGCTTCGAACGCATCGTAGATATCGCTCTCGAGAAGAGGCAGAACCACCTCGGTCTCAGGGTCGCCGAAACGGGCATTGAACTCTATAACTTTCACTCCCTGAGGGGTTTTCATAAGGCCGCCATAGAGTACGCCGCTAAGCGGCAGACCCTCGGAGCACATCGCGGAAGCGGTGCGGCAGAGGATTTCCTTATAGGCGAACTCCCGTTCTTCGGAAGTGATGAAAGGCAGCCCCGTATAGGCTCCCATTCCACCGGTATTCGGGCCCTTATCCCCGTCGAAAGCCCTTTTGTGATCCTGGGCGAGGGGCATAGGATATACCTTGTCCCCTGCCACGAAGCACATAAATGAGAATTCAGGTCCTGTGAGATAGTCCTCAATCACCACCTTTCCCTCGCCGAAACTGCCTTCGAGCAGCATAGACTTGAGGGCCTGCGAAGCCTCGTCGAGATCTGCGGCGATGACCACTCCCTTTCCCGCTGCAAGTCCGTCATATTTGATGACTGCCGGGAAAGGCCTGTCACTCACATATTTGAGGGCCTCTTCATAGTCCGTGAATGTGCGGTAGTCCGCAGTCGGCACTCCGTACTTGAGCATCATACGCTTGGCGAACTCCTTGCTGCTTTCGATATTGGTCGCAGCTTTGCTGTGACCGAAAATATAAAGACCTGCAGCTCTGAAAGCGTCCACGATGCCTGCGGCGAGCGACGCCTCGGGGCCCACGACGGTGAGGTCTATCGAATTGTCGAGCGCGAACTGACGGAGCGCCTCGACGTCGGTGTCCTTAATCGGAAGGTTGTGCGCCTGCTCCCCTATTCCGGCATTGCCCGGAGCGCACCAGATTTCGCCCACCTGCGGGGAACGGCTCAGAGCATCCACTATGGCGTGGCAGCGTCCGCCGCCGCCAACGACTAATACTTTCTTCATTATCAATGTTTAAAGTGTCTTACTCCTGTCATAAGCATAGTGATGCCGCACTCATTGGCCTTGGCCACGGCATCGGCGTCGCGGATGCTGCCGCCCGGCTGAACGATGGCGGTGACTCCGTACTGCGCGGCGAGAGCGACGGTGTCGTCGAACGGCAGGAAGCCGTCGGAAGCGAGCACGAGGCCCTCGGTGTAGCCGGCCTCACGCGCCTGCTTGAGGGCGATCTCGGCTGAGCCCACGCGGTTGGTCTGACCGGCTCCGACTCCTATCGTATGGCCGTCGCGGACCACAGCTATCGCATTGGATTTGATGTGCTTGACTATCTTCCAGCCGAAGTTGATGTCAGCCATCTGGGCCTCGGAAGGCTTCGCGGCGGTGACGCACATCTCAGGGGTCACTGCCTCAACCGCCTTGTCCTGCTGCTGCGCAAGCATTCCCCCGATAACTGAGATATACTGCATCTGAGGTGCCGGGTTAGGGGTCATATCGACCTTGAGGACGCGGAGATTCTTCTTGGCGGAGAGGATTTCCAGGGCCTCGGCGGAGAATGAAGGGGCGATGACGATTTCGAGGAATATCGGCTTCATCCCGCGGGCCACCTCGGCGCTGAGTTCGCGGTTGACTACCACGATGCCGCCGTAGATGCTGACCTTGTCGGCCTCATATGCCGCCTGCCAGGCCTGCTCGATGCTCGGTGCCACGGCAGCGCCGCAAGGGTTCATGTGCTTGAGGGCGATGCAGCAGGGGTCGGAAAAGTCGCGGATAGCGCAGAGGGCCGCGTTGGCATCCTGTATATTGTTGTATGACAGTTCCTTGCCCTGTATCTGAGTGGAGAAGGCAAGGGAATATGAGCACTTCTCCGGAGCGGCGTAGAACTTGGCGCTCTGGTGAGGGTTCTCGCCGTAGCGGAGCGGCTGCTTTATCTCGTATTCGAGGAAGAGCTTCTCCGGGAGGCCGGCCTGCGCGCGCATATATCCGGCAATGCACATGTCGTATTCAGCGGTGTGGGTGTAGGCCTTGGCGGAGAGACGCTGTCTGGTCTCGTCGCCGGTGCAGCCGTTTGCCTTGAGTTCGTCGAGCACGGTCGCGTAGTCCGCAGGGTCGCAGATGATGGTCACGTCCCTCCAGTTCTTGGCGGCGCTGCGTACCATGGAAGGCCCGCCTATGTCGATGTTCTCTATCGCGTCTGCCATCGTAACTCCCTCACGGGCAATGGTCTGACGGAAAGGATAGAGGTTGACGCAGACAAGGTCGATGGTCTCAATCCCCTGCTCCTCGAGGGTCTGCATGTGTGCAGGCACATCGCGCCTTGCGAGGATGCCTCCGTGCACCTTGGGGTGGAGAGTCTTGACCCTGCCGTCGAGTATCTCAGGGAAACCGGTGACCTCACTGATGCCGATTGTCTTTATTCCGCTGTCTTCCAGCAGTTTCTGTGTGCCGCCAGTGGCCACGATCTCCCATCCGAGGGCGACGAGTCCCTGCACGAACGGCACGAGTCCCGTCTTGTCGCTTACGCTGACTAGAGCTCTTTTATGAATGTTCATTTTTTCAGTACTTTTTCTATTGTTTCCACATACAGTGCGTGCTCGATTTTCTGCCCCCTTCGGTGCACTTCCTCCGGGTCGCTGCCCTCATATTCGAAGGCGCGCTGGGCGATGATGCGGCCCCCGTCGAGCTCGGAGGTCACATAGTGGATCGTGATTCCATAGACCTTGACCCCGAACGCGACCGCCTGCTCCACCGCGTGCGCGCCGCGGAACGACGGCAGCAGCGAAGGGTGGATGTTGATGATGCGGCCCGCGTAGGCGTCCAGAAGCACATCGGAGACGATGCGCATATAGCCGGCCAGGCAGACGAGCTCAACCCCCCTGGAGTCAAGCAGGGCGAGGATTTCCCGCTCATAATCGGCCTTGCAGGCGTAGTCTTTCGGGTTAAATACGAAACTGTCTATGCCCCTGGAGGCAGCCTTGCCCACCACCGCGGCGGCAGGCTTGTCGCATACCATCAGCACGACCTCGGCATCCAGCCGCCCGTCCGCGCAGGCGTCGGCTATGGCCTCGAAATTGGAGCCCGTGCCGCTCGCGAATACAGCCAGCCTGTGTTTCATATAATGTTTACTCCCGCTTTGTCGGTGACCTTGCCTATGACGGAAGCCTTCTCCCCGTGGGAAGCGAGGATGGAGATGGCCCTGTCGGCCTCGGAGCCGTCGAGTACAATCACCATTCCTATGCCCATATTGAAGATGTTGAACATCTCCCTGTGAGGCACGCCGCCCCATTTCTCCAGCATGCGGAAGATAGGGAGGATTTCCCAGCTGCCTTCTTTAATCTCGAGGCCCTGGCCGTCGTGCAGCACGCGAGGGATGTTCTCGTCGAAGCCGCCGCCGGTGATGTGGCTGATGCCGTGCACGTCGCAGCCCCGGATCACGTCAAGGACCTGTTTAACATAGATCCTGGTCGGGGTGAGGAGCACGTCGCCGAGGCGGCGTCCGCCCAGCTCCGGAATCTCGTCGGTGTAGGACAAACCGCTGTCGGACACTATCTTGCGCACAAGGCTGAAGCCGTTGGAGTGGACTCCGGTGGAGGCGATTCCGACCAGCACGTCGCCCGCCTTGACCTTGCTCCCGTCGATGAGCTTCGACTTCTCGACCACTCCGGTGGTGTATCCGGCGATGTCGTATTCGCCGCCCTCATACATTCCCGGCATCTCGGCAGTCTCGCCCCCGACGAGCGCGCAGCCCGCCTGACGGCAGCCCTCCGCCACTCCGGCCACGATGGCCTCAACCTTGGCGGGTTCATTGTGGCCGACTGCCACATAGTCCAGGAAAATGAGCGGCTCGGCGCCCTGGGCGAGCACGTCGTTGACGCACATAGCCACGGCGTCGATGCCCACGGTGTCGTGTTTGTCCATCGCGAAGGCGATCTTGAGCTTGGTGCCGACCCCGTCGGTGCCGCTGACCAGCACCGGTTCCTTTACTCCGAGGGAGGAGAGGTCAAACATTCCCCCGAACGAGCCGATGCCACCCATCGAGCCCGGACGGGCCGTGGATGCAACGTGCTGCTTGATGCGGCGGACAACTTCGTATCCTGCTTCGAGGTTTACGCCCGCGCTTTCGTATGTTTTAGCCATATATTATTGATGTTAAACGTTTCAGCACTTCCTCGTAGGAGGGCATTATGTTGCCGAGGTCGTGGCGGAAGCGGTCCTTGTCGAGCCGCTGCCCCGTGGCCTCGTCCCAGAAGCGGCAGGTGTCGGGGCTGATCTCGTCGGAGAGCATTATTTCCCCGTCGGAGCCGCGCCCGAACTCGAGCTTGAAGTCCACGAGCCGGATGCCGGCGCGGGAGAGGAGTTCGCCGAGGACCTCGTTGACCCTGCGGGCGATGCCGTAGATGGTCTCGAGCTCCCCTGCGCTGACTATCCCGAGCGCAACCGCCTGGGAATCATTGATCATAGGGTCGCCGAGGGAGGAGTCGTTGTAGTTGAGGTCATAGATGACCGTAGCGGGCTTGGTGCCCTCTTCGATGCCGAGCCTGTCGGCGAGCGAACCGGCAATCCAGTTGCGCACCACGAGCTCCAGCGGGATGAGGCTGCACCTGCGGCAGAGCTGCTCCCGTTCGCCAAGTTCGGAGATGAAGTGCGTGCGCACGCCCCGCTCACCGAGATAGTCGAATATAAGGGAGGAAATCCTGTTGTTGACTATGCCCTTGCGCGGGAACATCGCCGTCTTGACGTTGTTGAACGCGGTGGCGACATCCTTGAAGCGGATGATTACCTGCTCCGGGTCGTCCGTGGCGTAGATCTGCTTCTCGTTGCCGTCGAATATGAGTTTTCCTTTCGTCATCCCTGTCTCTTCTTGCGGAAATACTTCACTGCGTTGCGGAAGAGCGGCTGCTCGAGCTCCTCGTCGATGTTGCGGAAGACATTCTTCTCATACCTCTCGCTGTGGCCCATCTTGCCGAGTATCAGGCCGTCGCGGCTGATGATGCCCTCGATGGCGTAGAACGAGCCGTTAGGGTTGTACGGGGCCTGCATCGTGATGTCGTCCGTGATAGGGTTGACATACTGGAAGGCGACCTGGCCGTTCTCGAAGAGTTCGCGCGCCAGAGCCTCGCCGACCACGAACTTGCCCTCGCCGTGGCTGACTGCGATGGAGTGTATGTCGCCGAGAGTCATGCCCGCAAGCCAAGGCGAACGGGTCGAACTGACGCGGGTGGATACCATGCAGGAGACGTGGCGGTTGATGTCGTTGCGGAAGAGGGTCGGAGAGTCCGGGGTGACGCAGCCGGTGCGGCCGTAAGGCAGGAGTCCGCTCTTGACGAGGGCCTGGAAGCCGTTGCAGATGCCGAGTATGAGGCCGCGGCGCTTGAGCAGGCCGTCGATGGCTTCGGATATCTCCTTGTTCTCCAGCACATTGGCTATGAATTTGCCGCTGCCGTCAGGTTCGTCGCCGGCGGAGAAACCTCCGGAGAGCATAAGTATCTGGCACTCTTCTATATTGCGCTTCATCTCCGCGATTGAGCCGAGCACGGCTTCAGGGGTGAGGTTGCGGAAGACTCCGAAACGGACCTCAGCGCCGGCGCGGCGGAAGGCCTTGGCGCTGTCGTAGTCGCAGTTGGTGCCCGGGAATACCGGGATATAGACGAGCGGCTTCTCGACCGGACCGCCCTCGTAGAGAGGCTGCTTATAGGTAGGAGCCGTGCACTTGACGGAGAGCAGGCTCTTGTGGCTGGCCGGGACTGTGACCGGATAGACCTTGGAATATCTCTGGCCGTTGGCCTCCATCAGGGAGTCGATGCTGACGTTGACCCCGTTGATGCGGAGGGTGCAGTCGTCGCCGTCGGTGACGGTACCGAGTTCTTCGGCTGCCGGGAAGTCCAGCTCGGTCTCGGACTCCACTACTATAGAGCCCGGCATGCAGCGGAAGAGTTCGTCCTCGCTGATATGCACATCGGCGCCGAACATATTGCCGAAGGACATCTTGGCGAGGGCCTCGGCCACTCCGCCGAAGCCGACTGCCCAGGCGGAAACTATGTCCTTGGAAGCGACTTTCTCCCGGATGTAGTTCCACATCGCCTTGAGGCCCTCTACGTCAGGCATTTTGTCCTCGAGAGGAGTGTGGCGGAAGAGGTAGATATGGTTGCCGCCCCACTTGAACTCCGGGGAGATCACCTCGCCGGCGTTTACGGTGGTGATTCCGAAGGAGATGAGGGTCGGAGGCACATTGATGTGCTCGAAGGTGCCGCTCATAGAGTCCTTGCCGCCGATGGACGGCAGGCCGAAGGCTAGTTGCATACGGAGCGAGCCGAGCAGGGCCGCGAGCGGCTTGCCCCAGCTGTGAGGGTCGTGGGTCATCCTCTCGAAGTACTCCTGGCAGGAGAAGCGCATGTGCGACCAGTCTCCGCCGGCGGCCACCACCTTGGCGCAGGCCTCGACCATAGAGTAGGCGGCGCCGTGGTAAGGGCTCCAGGAGGAGATGAACGGATTGTAGCCGAATGCCATCATCGAGGCGGTGTCGGTGTATCCGTCGGTCGGGAGCTTCTGCACTGAAACCTGGGTCTCGGTGGCCTGCAGGGCTCCGCCGTAAGGCATGAGCACGGTGGAGCGGCCTATGGTGGAGTCGAACATCTCCACGAGACCCTTCTGGGAAGCCACGTTAGGCATATCCATCACGGAGAGCATCTTCTCCTTGAGAGTGGCGCCCTCAGGCTGCAGGGCGAACGGGTCGCGCTCCTCGACGGCACCTACCCTGGCTGAGGCGTAGTGCTTGGCGCCGGCGCTGTCGATGAACTCGCGGCTGAGGTCTGCTACCAGTTCGCCGGAGTTGTACATCCTCATCCTGCCGCTGTCGGTGACGTCGGCGACATAGGTCACTTCGACGTTTTCGCTCTCGCAGAGCTTCTCGAAGGTCTCGCGCTCGGAGGCCTCGATGACTACGGCCATTCTTTCCTGGGACTCGCTGATGGCGAGTTCAGTGGAGTTGAGTCCGCTGTATTTGACCGGCACGCGGTCGAGGTATATGTCGAGTCCCGGGGCAAGCTCGCCTATGGCGACGCTCACTCCGCCGGCTCCGAAGTCGTTGGATTTCTTGATGAGGCGGGTGACATCCGGACGGCGGAAGAGCCGCTGGAGCTTGCGCTCCTCAGGGGCGTTGCCCTTCTGAACCTCGCTGCCGCAGGTCTCGATGGAGGCCTCGGTGTGCTCCTTGGAGGAGCCGGTGGCGCCGCCGATGCCGTCGCGGCCGGTGCGCCCGCCCAGAAGCAGGATCACATCGCCCGGCGCAGGGCTCTCGCGGCGGACATTCTCAGCCTTGACGGCGCCCACTACAGCGCCCACTTCGAGGCGCTTCGCCACATAGCCGTCGTGGTAAATCTCCCTGACATGCGTGGTGGCAAGTCCTATCTGGTTGCCGTAGCTGGAGTAGCCGGCAGCCGCCTTGCGGCTGATAAGCTTCTGTGGAAGCTTACCGGGCAGCGTTCCGCTGACCGGCCGGCAGATGTCGCCCGCTCCCGTGACGCGCATAGCCTGATAGACATAGGCTCTGCCTGAGAGAGGATCGCGGATGGCCCCGCCGAGGCAGGTCGCCGCGCCGCCGAACGGCTCGATTTCGGTCGGGTGGTTGTGGGTTTCGTTCTTGAACTGAAGCAGCCATTTCTGCATCTCGCCGTCCACATCGACATTGACGAAGATGCTGCAGGCGTTGTTCTCCTCGCTCTGCTCCATATCGTCGAGCAGGCCCTTCTTGCGGAGGTAGCGGCCTCCGATGGTCGCCAGCTCCATCAGGCAGAGGCTCTTGCCCTCGCGCCCGAGCTCCTTGCGGACCGCCTTGAGCTCCTCGATGGAAGCCTCGATTTCCGGGCGGATGAAGGAGTCCTCCACGCCGATGCTCTCGAGCTCGGTGGTGAAGGTGGTGTGGCGGCAGTGGTCGCTCCAGTAGGTGTCGAGGATGCGCAGCTCGGTCTCGGTCGGGTCGCGGCGCTCTTCCGTGAAGTACCTGACCACCTCGCCGAGGTCATCGGAGTTCATCGCGAGCCCCCAGCGGCGGCAGAAGCCTTCATATTCCTCCGGCTTCATCCCGGTAAACCCTTCCAGTGAGGCGAGCGGCTTGACCTCGGCCTTGTCGTTGAAGCTGAGGGTGCCGAGGTCCTTCTGGCGGGACTCCACTGCGTTGATGTAGTAATGCCTGACGGCGGCGAGGTCCTCCTCGGAGAAGTCGTCGTCGAAGATGAGCAGGCGGGAGCTTCTGATCCTCACGTCTGCGGCGGGGTCTATCAGGTGGACGCAGTCCACAGCGGATGAGGCCCTCTGGTCGAACTGGCCGGGGATGTATTCCACAGCCAGATATTTGCGGCCTTCGAGCGGGCACTCGTCACTGACGGTGTCGGTGACGGTCTCGCCGAAGACGGTGTAGCGGCACTTCTCCAGCAGCTCGTTTGAGAAGCCGAAGAGGTCATAGACATTGAGCAGTCTAAGGGAACGGATTGAGAGAGAGAGGTTTTCGTTGAATTCGCGCCTGAGGCTCTCAGCCTCCACCCGAAACTCCGAACGCTTCTCTACATATATGCGGTGTGATTCCATATTCTATATCTCGGTCTGCAGTACCTTGTCAGCCTGTTTCTGCCTGAAAGCGTCGAGCTTTTCGCGCAGGGACCCGTCCTGAAGCGCCAGTATCGAGACGGCGTAGAGGGCGGCATTCTTCGCCCCGTTGATTGCCATCGTGGCCACAGGGACCCCTGAAGGCATCTGGACTATGGAGAGCAGCGAATCGAGTCCGTTCAGCGCGGCGCTCCTGATCGGCACTCCTATCACCGGGAGCGAGGTCATCGCGGCCGCCATGCCAGGGAGATGCGCCGCTCCGCCTGCACCTGCAATCACAATATCGACCCCTCTCTCGCGGGCGGAGGAGATATATTCGCAGAAAAACTGAGGTGTACGGTGGGCGCTGATTACCTTCTTCTCGTA
>CAVAID010000033.1:0-22554 GCA_963588685.1 bacterium | reverse complement strand
CCACGCCAATCCCGCTTCTGCGCGCTATACAGCACAATGTCATGGCCGCATTTCGCAGAAATCCGGTCGGAATCCTGCCGGGCGCTTCGACAAACTCAGCGACCGGCCCCGGCCTGAGCTCCGTCGAAGCGCGGTCGCTATTCAGACGGCTCCGTGTCTCCAGTCACTTTCCTGCCGATAAAATTATTATGGAACTGCTGCGATGCAATCCAGAGACCGAAGAAGCGGTTTTCCACTCTGTAGCTGCCTCCTGTCTGGGTAAGCAGGCCGAATTCGAGGAGTTTCTTGGCAGCCGCCTGGACCGAACTTGCTGAAGACAGTCGGTGCTTCTTTATGAATGCGGCGGATGTGACGGAACTTACCTCTCCCTCCGCTGCAACGGCATACAGAAACTCTTTCTGCTTCTCTGTGATTGTGGACAGCCTCTCGCGGAATGTGGTGTCGTAGCTCTCCAGAATCGAGTGCAGGGCGGTGTTGACGGTGTCGGATGTACATGCCTGCCCCTCCGCCGTGTCGGTAAAAGCCTCGTTGAACACTTTCTGGATGTAGAATGTGTGTCCCTCGAAGAAGTCATAGACTTGCTCCGCGCAGCCGGATGCGATATCCTTGCCGAATTCCCTGAAATTCTCCGCGATGAAAGGTGTGTACGCCTCTTTCGGAATAGCCTTCAGCTCCAGCATATCGGCGCTCTGGTAGAACGGGCGCTTCGCCGAGAGGAACATTTCCTGCATCATGTGCCGCTCGCTGCCGGCATAGATGAACTTGCAGTTGGATGATTTTTGGATATAGCTCCGTAGAAGCGCCTCCGTATTGTTCTCTGGATATTTAGCCACCTGCTGGAATTCGTCTATGGTGACGATGCACGGCTTGTCGGCCCCTTCAAGATAGTTGAAGATGTCTTCGAGAAGGAATTCCGGGCGCTCGATGTCTCCCAGTTCGAGACTGAAGGACGGCTGCCCTGTCACACTGTCCAGAGTGAGCCTTCCACGGATGGATTTGAGTGCCTGGAGGAACAATACGGCAATCTTTTCGCCCCGCGGCTGGAGCGTATTGTAGATTTCTTTTCCGAGGGCATATACGAACTCCCTCATACTGGACGTGTGCAGTATGTCGATGAAGAAGGTGTAGTACTGACTCTTTATCTCCGGCAGTTCGTAGCAGTATCGCACAAGCCCCGTCTTCCCCATTCTCCTGGGGGAGATGAGGACCAGGTTGTTCCCGTTAGTTACTGATTTGACGAGCCTTGTGGACTCGGTCTTCCGGTCGCAGAAGTATTCGGGTTCTATTCTGCCCGAGACTATGAAGGGGTTGATTGTCTTTGCCATGGCTGCTGTTTTCGGCAAAGATAATTATTTGAAATGAATTATTCAAGTTGAATAATTGAACTTGAATAATGGGCCTTTCCTGAAATTTCAAATGCTGAATTTTATATTCCCAGTTCTTCGAAAATCCTATTCATCTCAGACAGTCCGGTTTCCAGATTGTCGGGGTTGAAAGTTCCGGTTTTGGCAGCGTTCGCTTTGGCCGCAGGCAGATGGGGCTTGAGGCGTTTATAGATATCATTCGCCTGCTGATAGTATTTCTGGGACTTGGAGTAGTCGGAGAGCGGCTGGTGCTTCCTGACTTCGGTGATGACCTTCTCACAGCTGTCATAGTAGCGGGTGGTCTGAACCATGTGCAGCAGTATCCAGTACTCGAGGCAGGGAGTATTCGCGATGAACACGACAGTCTTCCGGAGCTGCTCGTCGATTTGTATCAGAAGGTACTTCTGCTTGAGGACTGCGGCGGGAGCCTTGTCTTTCGGTCCTGTGAACTGCTTGGTCTCACGGATAACGACATCTGTGTCAAGAATCCAGAAGACCTTGTCGTGGACCTTGCTCAGTTCCATGACATAGTCAAACTGGTCTTCGATGCTCTTCTTCTGCGGAAGTTCCGGCCGGATGGTAACTGTGAGCGATTTCTCGTTCTTCTTCAGCATCTGAAGATACCACAACTCGGTCTCGCCGTCACCTACGAATGCGTAGGTCTTGCGAATCGGTATCCGTGGAGCCATAGTCTATTCGTTTTTAAGGTCGATAAAGTAGTCCGAGAGTCTCGGAAGAGCGCCGAGTTTGCCGGCGTTGTAGGCATTGAGTACATTGGTCGTGTTGCGGACCACATCCGTGCCGAAGTCGGAGAGCTTGTAGAGTCTGGTGGCGTAGTCATCGCCCTTTTCGGTGAAGCAGATGATATCGCTGCGGAATATGTCCTTGTTGTTGAGGAGTTCACGGTTGTGAGTCGTCACGATGATCTGTGAATCGGTCGCATTGGTGCAGAAAGACAGGAGGAAGTGCTTTACCAGATCCGGGTGGATGGAGGATTCTATCTCGTCGATGCAGAATGCGTAGGAGCGGGCAATCAGCAGATAGAGGATTCCCGCGAGCTCGAAATAGCGCTGGGTGCCCAGGGACTCGGAGGCGAAGCGGATGTCATCCACGAGAGAGCCGTCTTCGCCGATGTGCACGAGCCTCAGCTCATCTTCGCCGTCGCTCTTGCGGATCTGGACTCCGCCAATGTTAAAGTCCGCCTTGCGCAGAAGTTCTGTGAACTTCTCTTTGTCGATAATCCCTCTGTCTATGTAGTCCAGGATGGTTCTGTTTAGGCTGGATTTGGGATGAACCATTGGCTCGAGGTAGTTCTGGAACCAGTTGTGGACGGAGAGCAGAGCCTTGTGGTCCATATTGGTTTTCGTGAATCCGGCAAGCACCGTCTCGTTCCAGAGTGTGTTCGACGCAAGCGTGGCTGCTTCGACGGTGTTTTTTACCTTATAGTCTTCGCCGAATTCAATCTTGGTGAGCTGCGAATCGATGTCCGTAGTGCGGGTGTAGACGATTCGCCGACGCGATTGCGAACGCAGGCGTTCGTAAATGACGCACTGCCGGTTCAGACGGAGGGTGTAGCGATACAGGTTGCCGCTCTGGATGAAGTCGATCTCGAATCCCGTCGGTTGCTGCCGGGAGTCCCGGTCCATCAGGAACGGTTCGCAGTCAATTTCTGCCGTTTTTGAGGCGGCAGGCACTGTGGCCAGCCTTCTCAGGCTGTCTAGTGCCTTGAGCACATTGGTCTTTCCTGATGCGTTGGCGCCGAACAGGATGGCGGCCTTCAGTATGCGGTGGCCCGCAATCTCGTGCACATAGTAGCTCTCCAGATGCTCGGATTTCTCGGCTTCGAAATCCAATGTCTGAGTCTCCCGTATCGGGCCGAAGTTGGTAATGCTGAATTTGACAATCATAGCGTAATTCTGTAAGCCATTGGCAAACATAGGCATTATTTCTCGATTGAGCAAGAATAACTATCTTGTTTTGTAAATTGTTTACAAAATTTGGATATTTTCTTGAAATTTCCGCGCGGTAAGATGGCCTGTCCGTGAGTTTGGGGGCGAAGCATCGAAATGCCCGCTCCGTTAGAGCAGGGCTTCCAGCGAGTCGCGGAGGGAGGAGATGGTCGGGAGGGGGGAGTCGGAGAAGGCGGAGCGGACGGTGAGGGTGCGGTCGGAGATGTAGATGCGAGGGATGCCGCTGGTGGCGAAGAGGCGATAGACTTCGCGGTCGCTCTGGGCGGAATAAGGCATAGTGAGGCCGTGCTCTAGCCAATAGGCGGAGATGCTTTCCGCACCCTCCTCACGGCTTATAAGGACGAAGCGCACCTCCTGGCCCAACTCGTCGTAAAGAGTCTGAACAATAGGGAGAACCTCCTGACAGTCAGGACATTCCGTAGAGAAAAACATTATCAGCGAGACTTCCCCGCGAAGGCTCTGTGTGCTTACGGAAGTGCCGTCCGAGAGCGTTACCGAGAACTCCGGCAGCGCATCCCCCTCGCCCACATTGCCGCCCTCCGGGTCCGCCGGATCGTAGATGCAGGCGGCGAGCAGGGGCAGTGCCAGCAGAAGGGGCACCGCACGCAGCAGCAATGTGCGCAAAGTCTTCATTTTGCACCCCAGAGAAGTATCACCCGCCCTGAGGTTGGCGCGATTTCGAGCGTCGCCCGCGCCGGCGACCATTTTAGGTTGAATTGTGTATCTCTAATTCGTGAATTTCACGGTCGAGCTGCCATCACCGAAATAGAAGTACTTGTTCTGCACCCAGATTGTGGTGGCGGAAGCGGTCTTCGTGGTCTTGAACGCGCAAGGAAGAATCTTGGACGCGTTGTCGGAGGTGGAGGCAAGTGCCTGATATTCAGAATATGTAATTGTCTTTGTAAATCCGAAGGTCTGCTTCCCCGAGCCGGTGATCGAAGTGCCGTACCAGGTGGACATATAGCCGCTCTTGTGGTTTTTGTCCGACTTGGAGACATCCGGGGTCAGCGAGCCCGCGGCAGCCTCCATCTTGAACTCCAGCGGGAAGAGGTGCGAGGCGAGGCCGGTCGGGATTTTGATGTTAAGCGTCAGCGTATCTCCGATGGCGCTCACCGTTGCAGGGCTGCACTCCAGCACCATGGAATAAGGCTTGCGCAGATGGTAGGTCACAGTACGGGCAATCTTTACGTTGGTGCCGGTCTTAGGCTCGTAGAATATTACGGTCTGGGTCTTCTCCTCGTCGGTCGGGTCCTGCGGGGTAATCGTGACTATGTGCCAGTTGTTCTTGTCGGTGGAGGCCCAGGACTTGATTACCGCGCCGCCCGGGGCCATCTCCTTGCTTGTAGCCTTGTCGTAGGTCTTGATGAGAGAATTGTCTATCTTGGTCGGATAGTTCTTGAAGTCCGGGAAATACTGATAGCGGAACGTGAAGTTATTGTTGCTGACGACGGTGGTGTCGGTGTAGCTGATGTTGAGGCGGCTGGTGCCGTCGGAGATGTTGATGATGTCCTTGGTGACCACCGAAGACACGAAGTTGTTGGAGGCCGGAGCCGCAGCCGCTTCCTCCGGGCTGTCGTAGCCGTTCGCCGTGCAGGAGATGATGGTGGCGGTGTAGATGAAGTTGCGCAGGATGTTGTAGTAGGTCATCATTCCCGCGTCCGCCGTCTGCACGAAGTCTATCTTGTAGTAGGATGAGGCGTTGGTGCCGTACCTGCCCTTGACGATGATGGCGGTGTTGGTGACATCCTCGGAATATGGGCGTTCGTACATATATTCGTCATCGGTGGAGAAGCTGAGCGCCGATGCGTCGGTCCTCACAATCTGCGTGCCCTGAGGGAGATAGCCGTAGAAGCCCTCGGTGGTGGTGGCGTCCCAGTCGTAGGAATGCTTGAGGCCGTTGTAGGCGCGGCTTATGCGCGAGTTGCTATCCGTGTCGAGGCTGTCATAGACCGCGAAGGTGTTGTGGCTCGTGACGCAGGGAGCGACGCAGCCCCTGTCAGGTACATTCCAGAGGGCGTATCCTTCCAGGGTGAAGTTCGTCGCCTTGGATTCAACATGGATTTTGGCGTAGTTGCGCACGAGCGGAATCTTCTTGAGACCGCTGGCCTCGTAGTAGGCGTTGAGCTCGGTGTCGGTCATTTTGCTCAGCTCCTCCTGGGAGCGGATGCCGTCCTCGAGCTCGACTTTCTGCCAGTAGGCGTCCTGCTCGCCGGAGACGGTGAGGGAGCGCAGCACAGAGTACTCGGTGCCGTAGCTGACCGGGTTCTTGTCGAAATCGTAGTTGGCGACCAGATGCAGAGTGCGCTTGGTGAGGGAGGCCTGAAGCTCGACCGTGAACTGGTATTCGATGCCCAAACTGGTGCCGAAGCTGCTTACCGGCTCGGCTTTCTGGCACTCCACGAAGAAGCCCTGGTCGTCGAAGACCAGCACCCAGAGGGAGCCTATGGCCTCGGCGGAGAAGCTTTTGGTGCTTATGGAGCCGGAATCGGGCACGGTGACGGAGAAGGTCAAACCCTCAACCCTGTCGCCGCCGCAGTCGGTGTGCAGCCTGTCGCCGCAGCCCGCAAGCGCGAGCAGGGCAGCTGCCGTCATCAATATGTCAAGTATTCTTCTCATCGCTCTTTGTCTCCCCAGGTAAACGTTGTCTTGTCGCAGGTGTCGGTCCAGTACCACTCGTCATAGACGCAGCGGATATATGAGTTGTCTGTCGATGTCGAGCCGTTAGGCCTGTATGCCGTGTTGTCGCTTCCCCAATAATATGCGCCTGTTGACAACAGCTCCGGAATCTTTCCATCATCGGCCAACATCACCATATATTCAATCTCTGCCTTGGTAGGGATTCTCCATCTTCCTGCAGGATAGCCATCTTCCTGATAAGCGGCACATCTTTTTTTTGCGTCAGCGTATGAGTAACTGTAAGCCACACCGTACGAAGAAGCAATCCTGAATGACGGGGCAATCATATTGTTGACACGACTCCCATCCGTATCCGTCGGATAATAGTAACTTATCTGGCGATTAGTTCCATCCATATCATTCGCATAAGCCCAGGATTTGGAGGAAGATCCTCCACCGCCGCCGCTCAATGACGGGATGGAAATGGTTTCGGTTCTCGGGTCTCCGATAATATAATCTGAATTTGCAGGAAGGGAACTTACAGTTACGACATACATATATGGGTCGGTGTTTGTTCCCTGACCTCGAGCGTATGTCCAGCTTGAACTGTTGCTTTGGGAGCCGTTGACATAGATATAGCCGTAGTGAGAATAGTTCCCCCCGGAACTTGTTCCGCCATCCGGTGTCGCGCAATCCGAATTCAGCTCCGCGACGACATACAGGGCCGGATACTGGACCACGGTAATGGTCTCAGAGAAGGAAGAGTCGTCGGAGTGCTGAATGGTGAAAGTCAGGGTATATGCCGTGACATCGTAGTCGGAAGAGTAGTCATTGACCAGATTGTGCGTGAACACAAGTCCTGTATTGTCAGCGTTCGGCGTGAGGGTATAGCTGGAGGCATCGACATCCTCTTCGTAAGGCTTATATCCGGAAGAAGGCTTGAGCACCGTGCGGGTCATCGAAGAACTCGTCACAGTAATCTTGTGGGAGGTGTAGTACGGGATGGTCAGCGAGTTGACATTGTTCATCACATACTCGTTATTGTCCACCATCAGGTAGCGGTAGCGGAGCAACTCGGCGTTGGTCTTGACGGTCTCGTTGCCCCAGGGCAGTATCATATATGACGGGGTGATGACAGTCGGGTCGTCAGGGTCGCCGCTGCCCAGGATGCTCACGGAGAGCGAAACCTTGTACCAGGCGTTGCGGTCCAGGTGGCCGGTGACGGTGTTGAACGGCACCGCATACCAGCAGGTGAAGTATCTGTCGAATTTGTCCGGGTCGGCGTCAGTCCTGTGCTTCCACGGCATGGAGAGCAGCAGGTACGGAGCCTCGCCCTCATCGCCGGTGGTGGAGCCGCTCTCCGGCCGCCAGTAATTATAGTAGGAATAGAACGGCAGCGAATGGGTCCAGCCGGCAGTCGCATCGCCGGAGAGGAGCCGTCCCTTCTTTACGGTCTTGGTCTTGTAGCTGTACAGGCCCTTTTCCCTGTCAGCCTTGGCCATGGTGCCGTCGAGGTAGCCGCGGTTGATGCCGTTCACATAATAGACGCGCATTTCATCGGTTACCGGCGCCCAGTCCTTGTAGCCGTCGCCGTTGGCATCCTCCACATCGTCATCGCTGACCTTGGAGACCGTGAATGTAATCTTGGAGGCTGCGCGGTACATTTTGACGCTGCCCGTGATCGTGAAGTTGTCGGCATCGCGGGTAAGTGTGCCCTCGCCGTCCATCACGAATGAGTCCTGCTTCTCGGCGTAAGGGTCGCTGTCGGTGGTCGGGCCAAATTCTGCTGTGATTACAGTGCTCTTGAGCGCCCTCCTGCTGGTGCCGCCAGGCGTGCCAGCTCCGTCGATATTCGCCACGGCATAGACGGTGCAGCTTGCGGCATCCGACGGGAAGATTTTCTGCGTGAGCGTCTGGCTCAGGGTCAGTCTGATGCTGACCTTGCCTGTGGTAGGGTCGGTGCCGATGGCGTCCGGATCGACGGTGGCTTCGCTATTCGTGAGACTGGCGTATCCGCTCTCCGGCCAGACATAGACCGCATCGGTATTCTCGTCAGCAGAGGATGTATAGAAATAGAGCCTGAAGCTCTTGATCTCGTTCTCGTTGAGGGCGTCGCTTCCGTATTCGCTCGCCTTGGTGATGCCCATCTTGCCCGGGTCGAGGCTGAGCGTAAGCACTGGGTCGCCTGACGCCGCGCCTAAGCCCTCCTTTACGCAGGAGGAGAACAGCGGCAGAGCCAGAAGCGCGCAGAGTATGAATGATTTAGCTCTCATTGTCCTTAATCCTTTTTGAGAATGTACGGTCCGCCGAGAACGGAATCGGCGTTGAAGTTGATATTGCCGTATTTGGCATAAATCACCAGTTTGGCTGAGCCTACGGTCTCGGCTGCCTGGTGTATCTCGAGTGTCACTTCAGAGCCGTCCACGACGCCGGAGATCGAGTCGAGCTCGTCCGTGCCGTCGAAGAACTTGAAGTGGTTGTAGTCGCCTGTCTTCTCCTCGAAGAAGGCGTGCCAGGTGGCGCCCACAGGGGTGGAGATGGTAAAGGTGCAGGTAAGGTGGCCGGCGCTCTTCGCAAGGATCACATTGCTTGTACCCGGGTCGAAGTGGTTGCTGTCAGTCCATTTGAGCTGGCCGTCGTCGCTCACGCCCACATTCTTCTTGTAGTCGTTGGCGAAGCTGCTGGTCTCCCACGGCTGCGCCGTGAGGGTAAGGTCGAGGCTGTAGCTGCCTATGCTCGCAATCTCGAAGTCGTAGATGTGGTTGCGGACGAGGTTGAGCCTCGTGGTGCCGTCGTCGGCGGTGGAGTAGTCGCGGAAACTGATGGTGTAAACCTTGTTGATCCCGTTGAATTTCAGCTCGATAGAGGAGCAGTCGCTGCGGGCCTTGCCGGTGCTCGGGTCCACATTGCGGTACTCCGGCACATAGACCTCCCAATCGTTGCTGCTGCTGACGGCCGGGCTGAGCTCCGCCGTCGGATCGTTGCCGTCGGCGTTGCCGTAGAGGTGCACGGAGTGGTCATAGCTCAAGTTTGCGGTGTTGTCATACATCTCCAGCGGGGCGGCGGCAAGGGAAGTGTTGTAGTTCTTGAGCTTGACGTATTCCAGGGTTTCAGTCATGCCGGAGGCCATATGGACCCTTACCTTGGTGAACGCGCGCAGCAGGTCGAGCTGCCCGAGGTCGGTGAGGAGGTTGGAGCGCCAGGTCTGGGCGCTGACGGTCTTGACCCCGTACATCGGGATGGGATTGTCCGCGCTCGGGGTGTAAGGGAAGCTGTAGCCCGTGCACATTGCCCAGTCCGCCCTGCACACATTTTCGATGGTGGTAGTGCCGGCCTCGAGGTTGCTTGGCGTGCCGGTGATGTTGGCAAATACCACGATCTTGAATGCGTCTGCCGGCGGGTTATCGATAGGGCCGCGGAGCTCCCATTCCGCCGGGTACGCGCTGCCGTCCATCGGCAGCACCTCGGACGGGACGAATTCCTGGATGAACTTGTTGTCGGTGCCGAAGAGCAGGATGTGCAGCTTGCTGACATCGATGTAGTTCTCCAGTCCCGCGCCGCTCTCGTCGGACTCAGTAATAGCCTTGGTAAGAGGACTCTGGCCTGCACTTATGCGCAGCGATACCTGCACGCTGTCGGGGTTGCCGCCCTGCTCGGGAGCAATCTTCCCGCAGGACAGCAGAGCCGCGCAGCAGAGTGCGGTCAGTGCGAATATGTGCAGTATCTTCTTCAAACTCTTACAGGTCTGCGCCCTGGAGGACGACCTTCCAGGAATTGATGTAAATGTAGGTGTTGACCCAGCTGTCGTTCTCGTCGAGGAAGAATATCATATTGTATTCGTCCTGGCGGTCGAGATACTCCTGGTCGTCAATACCGGAATTGTAGTGGCCCTTGATGAGAAGGGCGTAGTCGATCAGAGGGACGCTGAGTACGGTCCTCCCGCTGTCCTTGATGCGGACGATGAGTCTCGGGCTGTGGCCCTTGACGAGGCGTCCGGTAGAGAGTTCGGCAAGCGCAAGGTTGAGTTCGCCGTCGGCCTTGGTGGAGGCGGAGCCGCTCGAAACGGCCCAGGCCCTGTATTCCACTTCCGTGCTGCCGATCAGTCTGTTGTCGGAGTCCATCACGGCGTTGTCGGCCGAGATGAGGAATTCGAACTTGTCCGGGTTTACGGCCTCTCCGGAGAGATGCTGGAGGATAACCTTGAACTGCTTGGTGTCTTTGGTGAGCGACATCGTGGCCTCAACTTCGCCCTCGTCTGCGGTGAAGTCCACTTCAGGGCTCCAGGCGTAGTAGAGGTCGTCGATGCGGCTGTCGGTGTAGGCCGTGCCGTTGCTGTCGCTCCTGGTGTTGAGGCTGCAGCCGAGCTCGGAAAGGCTCGCCGCAGAGGTATTGAAATTCCAGGACTTGTACTCGTCGGCGTCGCACCAGGCAAGCAGATTGTACTTGCCGGCAGGTACATCGACCACCATTGAGTAGCCCTCAGCCGCGAGTGCGGCTCCGCTTTCGCTCTTTTTCCACACGATGCTGCCGCCCTCGTCGAGAGCATACAGTGTGACGGCGCGCACCTCGTGCGAGAAGGCGTCGGCATACTTCATATTCATATCGTAGCGGAACTTCACCCTATAGACTACCGAGCAGTCGCCCTCGTCCTCGAAGATGAATCCGTTGCACGCGGCGGCCGCGGTGCACGCCAGTACCAGGGCGAGCAGACGGGGGAGCGTTGCTTTGATTCGAGACAGCATAATTGTGTGTTATAATAAGAACTGTCCGCCGGGCACCGGGATTTTCGATGCCCGGCAGTCAGTCTGAAAGCAAATTTTTATTTATTAAAGATCTACGGACTGGTTGACGAGCTTCCAGGAGAGGATGTTAACCTTTGCGGAAAGGAAGTACCTCTGGTTGGCCTTGTCGTTAGGGATGATCTTCTCGTCCGGATTGTAAACGGCGCTGCCGAGGTTCTTTACGGAATTTACGGTTACGCTGTAGTAGTGGTTGCGGACTACGCCGTAGTCACCTTCCAGAACGGTTGCGCCTGTGATGTTGTTGTACTTGGCGCCGTCGTTGAGGTGCTCGATAGGAATCGTGTAGTACATCTGTCCGCTTACATAGTAGAGGGCGAGTGAGCTGGTGTAGCCGGTCTCGGTAGATGCCTTGTCGCCATAGTTGAGGACCTTGGTGGCCTCTTCTGCGGTAAGGGCATCATAGCTCGTGCCGTTCTTCTGGTAGTAGGTGCCGTCCTTGAACTCAAGCCCGGTGTAACCGTCGTGAAGATCGACAGGGTCCTTGAAGTCATCCACGTCTACCTGTACATAAGTTCCTGCAGCGGAACCTGCCTTCCAAGGGATGTATTTGTCTTCATCGAGAGCCTTGTACCTGGCGAGAACGCGGGCCTTGTATCCTGCCACGGTGTAGAGTTGACCTTCGTAGTTGATGGCGTTCAGAGCGTTGCCGTCGGCATCCACCAGGGTGGCCTTGAGAAGGATGCTGGTGAAGGTACTGTTGTAGTTGAGAGGCTCAGCCGCGGTGAATGAGGCAGGGTTATTGGTGTTCTCGCGGCAGTATGCTGCTGAACCTACTGCAACTTTGAGGTCGCTGTAGCTGACATAGTCAAGGATTTCCTTGGTGCCGTCGTAGTCGCGTGAATCGGTAGAGTTGCCGAAGCTGTCAGGATAGTAGGTGGTGGTGCCA
This sequence comes from bacterium, assembly GCA_963588685.1. Classification (GTDB taxonomy): domain Bacteria; phylum Bacteroidota; class Bacteroidia; order Bacteroidales; family UBA932; genus Cryptobacteroides. Next base: position 10,916 of record CAVAID010000033.1, on the reverse strand, counting down.
TAGTTGGTTGACTTGCCCCAGTATGTCCTGAAGTTTGTAGGGTCAGACCAGCTTGAGCCGTTGAAGCTGAGAGTCCAGCTAGGGTCGATAATCTTGTAGCTGTAGGTGTTCCTGGTGGTGGCGTTGAGTCCCCAGTTGTCAATCTTGGCATACAGGTCCTTGGCTGCTCCGTCAACGGTATAGGATCCAATCTTGTACTGGTTGGCGGAGGTGGTGTTGGCAAGCTTGAGCTCAACCTTGGCGGCAAGACGCTCAACATATACCGCTACAGGAGAAGAAGCTGAAAGAGCTTCCGCCTCAGTTGCGTAGAAGTCTGAATCCTGAAGTTTAGTAAGGAAGTAGTTGTCGGTGCTGCCGTTGACATAAGAGCTGCTGGTCATTACGAAGTTGGTCCAGGCTCCTGGGGTTGCGTCCTGGGTAGCAATCTTGGTGGAAAGCACGGCCTTGGCGTCGCTTGTAGATTTGCCTTTGAGCGCATCGATGAGTACATCGTCAGCGTTGAGGACCACTGCCATATATTCAGGCTTTGTGGTGACATTGGAGAGAAGAACGACTCCCTTGCCGATCCACTCGACATTCTTGTTGCCCTGGCCTGCGGTCTCGCCGTCCTCCTTGTAGATGGAACGGGCGACCATGGTGTTGTAGTTTCCGTCAGTGTTGTAGAAGAAGAAGTTGGCGGATACTACGGTCTGCTCGTCTGCTGTGCCGTAGTAGAACGGATTGGTGGCATCGCCGGAAGCCTTGGTGGCTGCGTCGGTCTGGGCAATCTTTACGTTGAGATACTTCTCCCCGCTGAATGCCGGAGTCTCAGGCTCGGTGGTCTGCTTGCTGCAAGCTGCAAGCGCCGAAAGCGCGAGAGCTGCGATCAGAATTTTGTTTGCTTTCATAATTAAATGAATGATTATTGATTGTTTGTTGAATTTATTTCGTTGAGATAAGTCTCATAGCTGGCGGCAGCTTCCTCCGCGCCCCCGATGCCCAGTCCGGCGGCCTTGCGGAACTGCGCCGCGGCCTCGGTCCAGTCTTCATTGCGTGCTGCTAGCACTCCTCTCGCCCAGGCTGCCTCGCCGTCGTCGCCCGCCTTCTCGAGGTGGCGTGCGGCGCGCTTCAGCTCGTCGCGCTCGATGGCTGCGGAAGCTGCGTTGAGGTTGGCCACAGGGTCGTCAGGGTAGATTCTCGCTGCGGTCTCGAACACCTCGTTGAACTCCTCGCTGCCCGGCTGGAGGCTGCTCGCCGCGAGGAAGAACTCCTGCATTGAGAGTTTGTTCGGCTGGGTCTTCATTATCTCGAGAATCTCCTTAGGGTTGGAGAAGCTGCGGATGGCGTAGTCGATGCGGTATTCGGTGCGGCGCAGGGTAGGGAAGAGTTCCTTGACGATGCCCGCATATGCCTTAGGGGCCAGTCTGCGGAGTTTCTGCTCCTTCTGGTCAGGGGTAAGGGTCTCGGATGTGGCGATTTCGAGCATTCTGTCCTTCTCGGCAAGATTGCTCTCCTTCAGCCAGGCGATGAATCCGTCCCAGTCCTCAGGTACGCAGTCGGTGTGCATTATGCTCCTGTCGAAGTCGGCGAAGGTGAGGATGTAGTCGCGGATGGCGTCGGTACGGCCGCTCGCCAGGCGTTCGTTGCTGCTGTAGCGTCCCTCCGGGGATGCGTAACCCTTGAGGCTGATGCTGGTGACGGTGATGTCCTTGTCCAGCCTGATGGAGTCGATGCTCGCGCGGATTTTGCCCAGTTCGGCGGCATTGTTCTCCAGATTAGGGTAGATGGTGACCTTGTTGACCGGGAAGATTACATTGGCCCTGCCGTTGACCTCGCGGGTCTTGACAACCTCCGCGCTCGGGCTGACGTAGCGTACGGAAGGGGCCTTCGGTTTTGCCGGGACATAGAGGGCGCGGTGGAGAAGGTTCTCTTCCTGCTGCCCTGTCACGCTCTCGCAGCAGGAGTAGTCCCTGCGCACGAGGATGAGCTCGCAGCCGTTCATCCAGTCACAGTATCTGGCTGTGGTGTGGTAGGGGATGAGGTCCTCGCGGCTGTCGTCGCGGAGGGTGGTCTCGTCCTTGCCGGAAATCATGTCGGAGTCCTTGCGGAGATAGTAGTAGTAGCGCTGGCGGCCGTAGATGCCCACTGAAGGCAGTGCAAGCGAGTCGGTGCCGCTGACTATATAAGGTGTGAGGAGCACTGCGCGGGTGCTCTTGAGTTTCATGGCGGAGAGGTCGAGGTTCATGTCCACGACCACTGAGGAGCCGTCGCGGCTGAGGCGTGCGTCGCTCGCGCTGACGGAGTCGATCTTCTGTGCGTTCGCGGCGAAGGCGGCGAGCAGAAGTATGAGGGATGCGCTGATTGTCTTGATGTTCATAGTCCTGCGTGCTTAGAAGAGGTAAACGATGCTGACGGCGAGCTTGGTCGGCCCGAACCAGTCGTGGATGTTGTCGGTGGCGACTTTCTTGCCGCAGCCGGCGCAGCGGAAGGTGTCATACCAGCAGCGGGTCCAGCCGAGGCCGGCTTCGGCTTCGAGGTTCCAGTGCTCATTGAGGATCCAGGCGTAGCCGTATGCGACTCCGAGTCCTGCCATCCAGCCCTGGTAGCGGCGGTTCTTGAGGACGCTGAAGTCGGTGCCGAGGACCTTGAGTGAGGAGTCGATGCCGCCGAAGTTGAACTGGCCGCCCTGCGCGTGGATGCCGACGAAGTGTCCGGCCCAGGCGTCGCAGAACCAGTATCTTGCTTCAGGCTGGAGCATCCAGTGTTTCCACTTGGTGTTGTCGCCGAAGGTCCAGGCGTTGAGGTTGCCTGAGAGGTCCGCCGTCCACTTGGGGGCGAGTTTGTACTCGACTCCGGCATTGACGGTGGCGGTGAGGTCGTAGAGGATGTTGCTCTTGACGGCTATGGTCTGTGCGCTGAGACTGCCTGCGCTTAGCAGGACGGTGAGCGTCAGAACTTTTCTGATAAGTTTGCTCGTAACCACTTGTTTAACTCTATTCTAGCCGCCTTTTCCGGGGCTCAAATATAACAAACCAATTTTTCGGGCGGCCAAGATAGTAAACAATTTTAAAAACCGTTTAATTTTTCACGAAAATCTGCCCTTTGCTGCCGATTTCGCCGTTTTTCGCCCGGAATTGTCGGAAATCGGTAGATGCGGGGGCGCGGGGCACGCTACCTGAAGACCGTCGCTTCGCTCCCCCTCCCACTTCGTGGGCCCCTCCCGCTACCAAGCGCGGGTGCTTAGGGTCTTCAGGCAGCGCACCCCGCGCCGCTGCCGTCCATCCTGGGGTCCAAATCATGGACGAGACATATGGTGAGCGGTCGAGCCTGCGGTTGCTGAGCTTGTCGAAGCATCGAGGCGCCAAGACCGCAAAATGATAGTTGCGCAAAAGTTTCGGAAACATCGAAAAGGGGATTTTCCCCCGGCGGTAGATATCTTTGTGCAAAAACACTAACGCAAACACGGAATCAATGACCACAGCAAAAAAAATCCTCCTGGCATCAGCCCTGCTGGCCGGCGCACTCTGCCAGAGTTGCACCGCTGACCAGCCTCAATACCGCAACTACTTCAAGGAGCTCGGATACTCCGACGAAGAAATCGCCGCCAAGATCGAAGCCGCCTACCACGAAGTATTCGAAAGCGAGCGCCGCTCCTACCACGAAGTCGAGGGCGACATGGCCTATGTCGCCGACGTCAAGAACAACGACGTCCGCACCGAAGGCCAGTCCTACGGCATGATGATAGCCGTCCAGCTCGACAAGCAGGAGATGTTCGACCGCATCTGGAGATGGTCCAAGCACTACATGATGCACAAGGACGGCCCGTCCAAGGGACTCTTCGCCTGGGAATGTGCCTACGACGGCTCCCGCATGGCCCAGGGCAGCGCCAGCGACGGCGAATTCTACTTCGTCACCGACCTGCTCCTCGCCTCCCGCCGCTGGGGCAACGACGGCGCCTTCAACTACCTCAAGGAAGCCCAGACCCTGCTCGACGACCTCTTCTCCAAGGACGGCAGCAACGGCGTGACCAACATATTCAACATGGAGCACAAGCTCATCAACTTCTGCCCTGACCCGCGCTCCAACCGCTTCACCGACCCTTCCTACCACCTCCCTGCCTTCCTCGAAATCTGGGCCGAGAGCGCGCAGGACGGCCGCGAGGCCCTGTACCGCGAGATGGCCGACAACTCCCGCAAGTTCCTCCACAAGACCTGCGACGAGCGCACCGGCATCAACCCCGACCAGGCCGAATTCGACGGCTCCCCGGTAACCCACCGCTTCAAGGACTTCACCTTCGTCTCCGAGTTTCACTACGACTCCTGGAGAGTCCCGATGAACATAGCGATGGACTATTACTGGTACGGCAAGGACAAGAAATGGCAGCAGGAATACGCCGACAAGTTCCAGCGCACCATGGCCAGCCACGGCATCGAGACCTTCCCTGACCAGTTCTCCCTCGACGGAGGAGAGCCTCAGCACATAATGGGCGCCGGCGGCTACACTGCCCTGCGTCACTCCATCGGCCTCGTCGCCACCACCGCGGCGGCCAGCCTGATGACCGACAACGAATACAGCAAGGACTTCGTCCGCCACCTCTGGAACATGAAACTTGAGCCGTACGAGGACGGATACTACGATGTCTATTACGACGGCCTGCTCTACATATTCTCCCTGCTCCACCTGAGCGGCAATTACAGAATGAATTGGTAATAAATATGTTAAAGAAAATCATCACAGCTTCCCTGCTGGCAGTCGCACTCTGCCTCAGCGGAACGCGGGCGAGCGCCCAGGAGGGCAGCACCGCCCTTGAGAACTACTTCACCGCTTCCACCCGCGAGGCAATGTCCCCGGACGGAGACGGATTCATCCGCAGATGGCTGCTGCTCGAACCGGTCAGCAAGCCTAACCGCAGCAACACTGTCTTCACCGACAGCTATATCCGCGAGAACCTCTCCACCGACAAGTTCCCCGGCGGCAAGTTCGGCACCGTGCCCAAGAACGGCTCCAAGGTCAAGGTGGACGGCAAAAAGCTCACCTGGCACGCATTCGACAGCAAGCTCTTCAACATCAAGCTTTTCCGCTTCGCGAGCAACCTCAAGACCGATGTCTATGGCGTCATCTTCTGGGCTGTGACCGTGATTGACTGCCCGGAGGATATGGAAGGCGTCAGGATGGCCGTGGGCTCCAACTCCGCATCGCAGTGGTGGCTCAACGGCGAGGAAGCCGTGCTCCTCTCCGGTGACAGGCGTATGGTAATGGACGACTGCGTCTCCAAGCGCCTGACCCTCAAGAAAGGCAGAAACATCGTCTGCGGCGCCGTGATCAACGGCCCGGGAATGAGCGACTTCTGCCTCCGTTTCATCGATTCTGACGGCAAACCTGTCACAAACATCAAGATCAGCTATGAATAATAAGATAATCCTCGGCACAATTGCCTCCCTGCTGCTCGTCTCAGCCGCAGCCAATGCGCAGAGCAGCACTTCCCGCGCGGGAAAGCCGTTCATTCACGACCCGTCCACCATTATGCTTTGCGACGGCAAGTATTACACCTTCGGCACCGGTGGCGGCGGTCTCATCTCCGAGGACGGCTGGACCTGGAACAGCGGTGCGGCCCGTCCGGGCCGCGGTGCCGCTCCTGACGCCATCAAGATTGGCGACCGTTATCTCATTGCCTACAGCGCAACGGGCGGCGGCCTGGGCGGCGGGCACGCCGGCAAGGTTCTCACAATGTGGAACAAGACTCTCGACCCGAATTCTCCTGACTTCCAGTACACCGACCCGATCGAGGTGGCCTGCTCGCTTGAAGACGAGGACTGCGACGCCATCGACGCCGGGCTTCTGCTCGACCCGACCACCGGGAGGCTCTGGCTTACCTACGGCACCTATTTCGGATTCATCCGTCTCGTTGAGCTTGACCCTAAGACCGGTGCGCGCGTGGAGGGCAATGAGCCCGTCAACGTTGCCATTGACTGCGAAGCTACGACCCTGATGTACCGCAACGGCTGGTACTACCTGCTCGGCACGCACGGCACCTGCTGCGACGGCACCAATTCCACCTATAATATAGTGGTGGGCCGCTCCCGCAACGTGACCGGTCCGTACATCGACAATGTGGGCCGTGACATGCTCCGCGGCGGCGGTAAGATGGTGCTCGCCGCGCACGGCAGGGTAACCGGTCCTGGACATTTCGGACGCTACATCGAGGAGGAGGGAGTCGAGAAGATGTCCTGCCACTTCGAGGCCGACCTCAACCGCAGCGGGCGCAGCGTGCTCGGTATCCGTCCGCTGCTCTGGGTCAACGACTGGCCTGTAGCCGGCGAACTCTTCCGCGACGGGACCTACGAGATCGAGTCCGTGCGCCGCGGCTATGCCCTTGAGCTGGCAGTGGACTTCCAGCGTATGGCAGGCGGAATGCGCGGCTTCTGGATGAAGGACGACGAGCCTGAAGTCATCGTCGAGGACCAGAAACTCGAGGATGTAATCGGCAGCTGGCCTGAGGGAGAGATAGACATCCGCATCGGCGACTATATGTTCCGCCCTCACCAGAAGTGGACGATTACCGCAATGCCTGACGCGGGCGGCTACCTCGGAGCGCCTTACTACAAGATCACCATCGAGGGCACCGAGCGCGCTCTCGCCGCCACCGCAGACGCGGAAGTGGTTGCTGTGCCGAAGTTTACCGGCGCGCCGGAGCAGCTCTGGCGCATCGAGCAGCTCACCGACGGCAGCTACCGCATCATGCCTAAGTGCGTGCCGGGAACGGATGAGAAATACGCTCTCATCTCCATCGGCGACAGCACTCCGACGCTCGGCAAGTTCGACCCGTCGAGCGACAACAGCAAGTGGAATTTCAAACGACCGTAATATGAGAAAGGTACTGTTCCTGTTGGCCATGGCGCTGACAGCCTCGCTCGCCGCAACTGCAGCCCCACAGTTCATCAGTTTCACCCGCCAGGGCGACACCGCCCTCCGCCTGACGCACAGCGCCGACACCGTGACCTATGCTCCGGGCGAATGGGACGGAGTCAAGATGGCTGTGGACAACCTGCGCGCCGACCTCAAGGCCGTGACGGGCAGTTCCAATGCGCCGGTACTCGTGGCAACCGTGGGCAAGAGCGAACTCGCAAAGCTCTACCCGACCCGGGCCGCGAGCATCAAGGGCAAATGGGAACAGTACCTCATCTTCCCCGACAACGGCAGACTCGTGATTCTCGGTTCCGACAAGCGCGGCACCATCTACGGCATCTACGAGCTCAGCCGGCAGATCGGCGTGTCGCCGTGGTACTGGATGGCCGACGCCCCGATTCAGAAGCACGATGAACTCTTCGTCAGCGGCGGCACCTATACCGACGGCGAGCCTAAGGTGCGCTACCGCGGCATTTTCATCAACGACGAGTGGCCGTCCTTCGGCGGCTGGTGCACCGAGCATTTCGGGGGCATCAATTCCAAGGCGTACAGCCATCTTTTCGAACTCCTGCTGCGTCTCAAGGCCAATTATTTCTGGCCGGCGATGTGGGGCAGCCGTTTCAACGAGGATGATCCGCTCTCGCCGGAACTCGCCGACAGGATGGGCATAGTGATGGGTACCTCCCACCACGAGCCGATGATGCGCGCCCACCAGGAATACGTGACCCGCCGCGAACAGGTCGGCCCGTGGGACTACGCCACCAACGCGAAGCGGTTGGACAAGTTCTTCGAGGAGGGCATCAGGAACGCCAAAGACCGTGAGAACATCGTGACGATAGGAATGCGCGGCGACGGTGACGTGGCGATGGGCACTGGCAACGATGCCGACAACATCAAGACGCTGGGCAAGGTGGTGAAGAGCCAGAGGCGCATCATCAGCAAGGTGACGGGCCGCAAGGCGAGCGAAACCCCGCAGCTCTGGGCGATATTTACCGAGGTGCAGCGCTACTACGATGCCGGATTCACAGTGCCGGACGACGTGACCCTGCTCTTCTGCGACAACAACTGGGGCTACATCCGCCGCATCGGCACCGAAAGCGAGCGCAAGCGCTCCGGCGGGCTGGGCCTGTACTACCACATCGACATGAACGGTGGCCCGTGGAACGACCGCTGGGTGACCACCACGACAATTCCAAAGCTGCGTGAGCAGCTGGGCCTGGCGTACCGCTCCGGCATCGACAGGATCTGGATCATCAATGTGGGCGACCTGAAGCCTAAGGAAGTGCCTATCGACTTCATAATGAATTATGCCTGGAACCCGGACGCGGTGCAGCCGGGCGACGAGCAGGCTTATCTGGAGAACTTCGCCGCGAGCATTTTCGGGGAGAAGTATGCCGCGGAAGTGGCCGACATCATAGCCAAATACACCAAATACAACCTCTGGCGCAAGGCGGAGGTGCAGTACCCGGGCATCTTCAACGAAGAGGAGATGCTCCGCACCGGTGCCCTCTGGCAGTCGCTGGTGACGCGCTGCGAGAACCTCAGGGCGGAGCTCCCGGAGGAGATGCAGGACGCGTTCTACCAGCTGGTGTACTACCCGGCGGTGGGCAGCGCGGGCGTGGCTCAGATCTACAATTATGCGACCCTTGGCGACTCGCTCTCTATCGAGGCGCTGATGCTCAAGGACAAACGCCTCACGGACTACTACAATGAGGGCCTCGCCGGCGGCAAGTGGCGCGGGATGATGCAGGACAAGCATATCGGCTATACGCGCTGGTACATGGCGGACAAGGACTACAACCCTCTCGCCCTCGGGCTGAAGGCGGAGAACGATATAACGGTCAAGCCTACCGATGAGTATTCCATCCCTGCCTGGGACTACAAGTCCAAGAGCGCAGGGGCGCAGGCGGAGTGGATATTCCTGCCGGACCTCGGTCGCGGCAAGGGATGTATGGGCAGCAGCAATGTGACGGCGGCTTCGGAGCTGTCCGGCGGCGCTGCTCTCGAATATGAGATTGACCTGACCGGCAGCAAGGTGGCTATAGGCATACTTCCGACCCAGGACATCTATCCTGCGCGCGGGCTGAGGCTCGGGGTGCAGGTCGATGACCTCCCGATGCAGACCATCGACGCGCGTCAGGGCCTGCACGACGAGTTCGGGGAATATACCGAGTCCAATCTGGCGGTGTCGAAGGTGCTCAAGCCGCTGCCGGAGTATGAGAAGCTTCTGCTGAGCGGCTGGCAGGACGGCAAGCGGCTGCCTCGCCACGATGAGGTCTTCGACAATATGCGCTGGCTCTCTGTCGATCTCGGCGTGGCTCCGGGCAAGCACACTCTCCGCATCGTGATGATTGACCCTGAGATAGTCGTCGAGCAGATCGTGGTCAACCCCGACAATTCCCGCTACAGCTACTTCGGCGCCGGCTACTGGGACAGCTGCTGCCGCTGAGCCAACCTGGAACGGTCTTGTCGAGGGGCGCCCCTAGATTGCCGGGCTTGCCTAACAAGCCGCTTCAGCGGCGCGGTGGAGCGTCAGCGAGATTTCGAAGAAATCGAAGCAGCGGAGCCGCCCGACGTAGGCGAAGCCGGAGTCGGCATGCCCCTGAAAGGGGCTGTCTGCGAAGCAGACTGGGGTTAGAGAAGCAAGCGAGTCGCGCAGCGGCCCCCGAGCTTGTCGAGGGGCCGCGGGGCCGTTCTTCCATAGCGGATTTTTATTACCTTTGACCGATATTATGAAAAAGACGATTTTGCTAGCGGCCGCGCTGCTGCTGGGCTGGCAGGGCGCTGCGGTGGCGGGGGACGGCGAAACTGGTCTGCGGGACTGGTTCGAGCCCTACGCTCCGATGTATTTCTCCGCCGGGATTCCGCTCTCTGAGACTCCGAGCGCGGAGACAACCGATGTCAAGTTCAGGCTCAGCTTTCGCAAGACGCTCTGGAGCAGCGGCGCCGTGCAGCTCTACGGCACCTATACCCAGACTTCGATCTGGGACCTCTTTGCCGACTCCAGCCCCTTCTACGACAACTGGTACAACCCCGCTCTGCACTTCTCCTGGACGCTTCCCGCCTCCGGCGCCGTCCTGCGCGCCGGACTCGAGCACAAGTCCAACGGCCGCGACGGGGAGCTGTCCCGCTCGACCAACAACCTCTACGCCCAATACATCCGCAGCTGGTCCTCCCTCTCGCTGCAGGCAAAGGTCTGGTACGGCTTCGGCTACCTTGGCGACGATGTCTATGATGTGATGAAACTCTTCGGCTTCTGCTCGTTCTCAGCAATCTACAGCAGTCCGAACGACATATTCAGCGCTGCGCTAAGTGTCACTCCTACAGACGGTTTCAGGCGCGCCGACCTTGCGCTCGAGATGTATTGCAGGCTTGGCCGCAGCAGCGGAGCGCCGTGCCTCTTCGTAGAATGTACCTGCGGCCGCGATGCGATGCGCGACTTCATCCCTGGCCTCAAAAACGCCTCCGCGATGCTCCGCCTGGGCATCTGCTTCAAGCCCCAGCGCTTCTTCTGCTTCTGATCCGGCCTGACGAAGCGCTACTATTTTTCTAAAACTGCCAATTTTACCCTAGTTTTAGAAAAATAAGGACAGCTAACCCCCGGGCTACACCGACTTTCCGTGAACAAGACGCAGAATCGGCCCCTCGATGCTTCGCCAAGCTCAGCAACCGCGGGCGGTCATTGAGCCTGTCGAAATGCCGCCCTGTCGAGGGACTGCCTTAGAAACTGTACCCCAGGCCGATAGTGAGAGTCCCGGCGAGGGCTTCGGAAGCCAGGAGGTAGGCGGCGTTAAGCTGCACGCCCGCGAACTTCACACCGAGGCCCACAGAGGCGAAAGACGGCAGGGGAGCGGCGTCGCTGCCGTAGTGGTAGCCGGCGCGGGCGAAAATCATATCCCTGAACGAATACTGCGCGCCCAAGGCTGCACTGAGTCCGCCGCTGAAGAAATAGTCCGCATCGGCAGCAAGCTTCACGGCGTGCACCTCCGCAAAGCCGGCCGTCCAGTCAAGACCGAGAGTAGCCGAAGCCG
>CAVAID010000032.1:0-22924 GCA_963588685.1 bacterium | reverse complement strand
ATCTCCTCTGCGAGAACGGCATAAGGTATCTCCCGCTCTATATGGCGATGTTCATTTAGTTTCCCTCCCCGAACGCCACGAAAAATTCCTATATTTACGCAAATTGCTCCCGCGTAATTATGAACTTCCACAGGTTTGCATATTCCCTGCTGGCCGCCGCCTGGCTGGCAACCCCCGCACTGGCAGGCACTTCCATAGTCAATCTGCGCACCGAATCCCTCTCCACGCCGATTGGCATCGACGAGAGCCGGCCTTGCTTCAGCTGGCAGATGTCCTCCGACCGCATCGGAGCGGCGCAGCGCTCATACCGCCTGACGGTCGCCACGAGCGGGGAAGCTCTCTCCGCCGGGGAGTTGGTCTATGATTCCGGGGTCATATTATCTTCCGAATCGCTCAATATCCGCTACGAAGGCGCCGCGCTGCGCGCTTCCACAAGGTATTTCTGGAAGGTCGCGGTCACAGATGAGAAGGGCGGGACCGTGGAGTCCGAGCCGAGCTGGTTCGAGACCGGCCTGATGGGAAGCGGCTGGAGCGGAGCGCAGTGGATCGGCTCCTCCAGGCTGGGCGTCTCCAAATACAGGACATTCTTCAACATCTCCTATGACTTTCGCGTCCCGGAGGGCAGCAGCAAGGCGGTATTCGCCTACAGCGTCAAAGACAAGGACAACTACATCAGCGTCACGCTCGACGTGCAGGCAAGGCAGTTCAGCGTGGATTATGCGGTGGAAGGGGACCTGAGGCATCTCTGCGCAATAGATGTGTCGGAACTCATCACGCCCGCCAATGCCCGCTCCACGCACAGCATGCTGCTCAAGGTCAGCACTCCGGGTTATCATCTCAAATCCAATCTGACAGCCCTGCTCGACGGGGTGATGCTCCGGCCGGCAGATTCAGGGGCTCCGGGGGACGGCAAGCCGTACAAGATGGTAATCACTCCGTACCCGAACGGGGAGAGGGTGCACGACTGGGCGCGCCTGCACTCAATCGGCTTCCTGCAGCCCAAGGGACAGAATGCGGAATTCTCCAATATTACCATCAGTGAAGATAATTGGAACTCAGTGCTTTACGCCGACCCGCAGCAGACACATAAGGTCAGCGGCACCGGCCGCCTGCAGGTCTTGGAGCCATACGGCAAGGTCTCCGCACCGATGCTCCGGCGGAGCGTGGAACTCAGCAAGCCGCTCCGCAGCGCGAGGCTCTATATCACCGCGCGCGGCATCTACGAATTTTACATCAATGGCAGCAGGGTCAGCGACGACTACTTCAACCCCGGCTGGACCGACTACCGCTACAGGATAATGTACAACAGCTACGATGTCACCGCCATGCTGCACCGGGGCTCCAACGGGCTCGGCGCGATGCTCGGCTCCGGCTGGTACAGCGACCTCAATATCTTCACATCTGCCAACGTGGACCCGTACGGCATCCGCCAGTCGCTGCTCGCGAAGCTTCTGCTCACCTACGAGGACGGCACGACCGAGGTGATAGTGAGCGACGGCAGCTGGAAGAAATATGACTGCGGCCCGGTGGTGCGCAACGGCTTTCAGTTCGGAGAGGATTACGATGCTCGCAAGGAAGTGGACGGCTGGAAGGAGGGCGGATTCGACGATTCCGCCTGGGAGGCCGCCGACATCTTCGAGCGCCCGGCGCCGACCGTGCAGATCCAGGCTTATGTGGGTCTCCCGATCCGCAGCAACATCATACTCCCGGCAGTGTCGGTGAGCGAGCCGGTCAAGGGGACCTTTGTCTATGATTTCGGTCAGAATGTGGTGGGAGTGCCGCGCCTGGAGGGGATGAAAGGCCGTGAGGGACAGGTGGTTACGCTTCGCTACGGCGAGATGGTCTATCCGGAGCGGATTCCGACCGACCCGGTGGAGCCCTACACCGTCGAGACCTACCGCAAGATGCGCGGGCAGGTCTATACGGAGAACTACCGCGGCGCCCTCTCAATCGACAGCTACACTATGCGCGGCGCGGCTGCCGGGGAGAACTATCAGCCCGTATTTACCGACCACGGCTTCCGCTATCTGTCCGTGACCGGCTTGCAGAAGCCTCTCCCGCTCGAGTCGGTCAAGGCAGTGGTGCTCGAGTCCATAGGCGGGGAGGCCCGGGGCCGTTTCGAGAGCTCCGACACCACCGTCAACCGCCTCTTCCAGAATATTCTCTGGGGCCAGAGGGGCAACTTCCAGTCTGTGCCGACCGACTGCCCGCAGCGCGACGAGCGTCAGGGATGGACCGGCGACGCGCAGGTGTTCGCCCGCACTGCGACCTACTTCAGCCCTTGGGTATCAAGTTTTTACGACCGCTGGTTCTACTCCGTGAGGGATAACCAGAACTTCGACGGCAGCTATTTCAACTACTACCCCGTGACCGGCAGGCCGCCGTACGGATTCGCTGGCAACAAGCCGGGCTGGATGGGATGGATGGAAGCCGGCATCATCGTGCCGTACCAGGTCTATATGCAGTACGGCGACATCCGGTTTATCGGGAAGCACTACGACTCGATGGCCCGGTACATGGATTACCTTGAACGCCAGGCGGACGGCTACCTGCAGCCGGACAGCGGCATCGGCGACCACCTCGCCGTGGAGAGCACCGACATCGGGCTTACCAACACAGCCTACTACGCCGGCGATGCCTATATGATGGCCAGGATGGCCGCAGCCCTCGGCAAGACCGCCGACAGCCGCCGGTATTCGGAACTGTATGAAAATATCAAAAAGGCATTCAACTCGACCTATGTCCGCGAGGACGGAGTGACGGTGGCCCCGCGCCGGCCGGGGATGTCTGGCGGCGAGTTCGTCCCAGTGGACACCCAGACCTCCTATGCCCTGCCGCTGCGCTTCGGCCTCTTCGACGACAGGACTCGCGAACTCGCGGTGGACAATTTGGTCAGAAACATCGAGGAGCACGGCAACACCCTGACCACCGGATTCATCGGCACCCCTTGCCTCAATCCGGCGCTCTCCGAGGCGGGTCGCGACGATGTTGCGTTCACCCTCTTCGAGCAGAAGGCCTGCCCTTCCTGGCTCTATCCTGTGCTTCAGGGTGCGACCACGATGTGGGAGAGGTGGAATTCCTATACCATCGAGAACGGCTTCGGCCCCGTGGACATGAACTCGTTCAACCACTACGCCTACGGTGCAATAGGCGAGTGGATGTATGCCTATCTGCTTGGAATTCAGCGCGATGAAGATAAGCCTGCCTACCGGCACATCATCCTCCAGCCGCGCGTGGGCGGGAGCCTGAGCTATGTGGATGGCGGATTTGAGAGCCCGTACGGGCGGATAGACGGCGGCTGGAAGAAGACCGCGAAGGGCTACCGTTACCATATCACGGTGCCTGCCAACACGAGCGCGTCGCTCACCCTGCAGGCCGGCGGCATCTCCAAGGTGAAGGTGCTGCGCGGCGCCGAGGGCGTGGGCCCTATGCGCAGCCTAAAGGGCAAGGTAATGGCCGAGCTCAAGTCCGGTAGCTACGAATTTGAAGTAATTTATTGATTCTGCGGCCCCTCGACAAGCTCGGGACCGCTGCTAGCCTGTCGAGGTGCCGAGCGCCGCGGTACAATCTCGGTGAACTTTGCTATCTTTGCACTGATGGAGACGAAGAACGCATATCCCGAGGGAAGCGTCTATAAAATAGACTTCTTCGCGCTGCTGCTGTGCATGGCGGTGGCGCATATCCTCATCGGCAACCCGTTCTTCGGCGCGGCGGTCTATCTCTTCGCCGACATCGTCAAGGCCTATTATCTCTGCAACCTCGCGCGGCTCAGGCACCGCGGCGGCGCGCAGTATTTCTCCACGCTGGCGCTCGCCCTCGTGTTCATCGGAGGTATGGCCGTGGCCTTCCTCTACCCGGCGCTGATGAACCAGCCAAAGGCTAATTATGTCTCCCTTTTCGCCCTCTCGCTGCTGCTCAGGGACTATCTCTGCGCAGAGCAGCCCGCGGCGCAAGGCCAAAAGCAAAGCAATAAGCAGCCCCGCAAAGCAGCCCGCTGGCTATACCTCGGCCTCGTCCAGCTCTGCTTCGACGCCTTCTGCTCCTATATGATTGCCGGCAGGGTAAGCGAAGACGAATTCATCGTGATGACCGCGCTCGTCGTGCTCACAGGTGTGCTGCGCCTGTTCTTCCCCGAATACCACATCCCCACCGATGCCTCATACCTTGAGAACAAGTACGAATCCATAGCCTCCTACCGCGTATTCGAGGATATGAACCTCTATTCCACCATCGCCCTCAATCTCGGCGTGATGGTATTCTTCCTCTTCGTTCTCTCGCCCTCCGTACGGGCGTTCAACCCACGGATTTACGGCGGCCTCGCGGTATGGCTGCTCGCCATCTACGCCGTGCTCCTGTTCTCCTCGATATTCATAAGGAAGCGTCTCGCAGGTCTCGCGCTCGCGGAATTCATCCTCGGTGCAGTGACCTGGTGTCTGGGGGCGGTGTTTATGTTCCGCAGTGCGCGGATGTTCTCCAAGATGGCCTGGACCGTGATCTGGGGAGTCGGGATGGCTCTCATCTCTTCCGCCATCAGGAAGTTTCACCTCGACTTCGAGGCAGTCGGCAGCATCGCCGAAGGGGACTTCGACCGGACCGACCTCGAGATAAGCAACACCGTCACCGCCACCGTGGCCTCCATCATCTCTTCCGTCCTGATGCTGCTCCTGATGGCGTTCTGGACCTATATCGTGCCGCTTGTGCGGCGCCCGATAGACTTCGGGGGCTGGCTGCTCCAGATACCGCTGCTCTTTATGCTCGTGGCCGTGTTCTTCGCCTGCCGCCAGCCGCTCGACTACCGCAACCGCGAGAAGCTGATGCGATTCATCGAGGCGCGCTCCAAGACCGAACAGATGCGCGACAACCTCCAGGGTCTCTTCGTCCGCAAGTACCGTATGCGCTTCGGTATCAAGATATTGTGCACCCTGGCGCGGCCGTTCCTCCACCTCCGTGTCGCAGGGCGCGAGCACCTCAGACGCGAGGACTACCCGTCCGTATTCGTCTGCAACCACGGGTTCATCTACGGCCCGATTTCAGCCGTAATCTACCTTCCGACATACTTCCGCCCCTGGGTCCACAATGTGATGCTCGACCCCGACACTGCCTTCCGCGAGATGTCCAAGTCGCTCGCATTCTTAAAGAAAGCCCTGGGCAAACATCTGGGCGGCTGGCTCATCCGGCAGCTTACCCGCGCCGTCTGCTGGGCTCTGAACTCCTGCAACCCGATCCCTGTGGTCAGAGGCGCCTCGCGCGACGTGATGGCCACATTCAACGAGAGCCTCAAGGCGCTGGAGGACGGGGACAATATCCTAATCTTCCCGGAGAAGCCGCGCAACCTGCTCAAGGCCGTGCCGGACGCGGAATACAACCCCGACAATGTACGCTCGTTCTACACCGGCTTCGCCCATATCGGCAAGATGTATTACGACCGCTGCGGGAAGTCGCTGCTCTTCTACCCGCTATTCTCCGACCGCGACAGCCACAGTTTCCGTATAGGGGAACCGGTACTCTACGACCCGAGCCTCGAGCCGCACGAGAGCAAGCGCCGCCTCGCCGAGCAGCTGCAGAGCCGAATGGCGGAACTGGAAATTGCAGGTAAACGGGGGAAATAGCCTTCCGGGCGGGGGATGTATCTCCGGGCTGGCGGAAGTCCCGACTGGCCGGCTAGAATAATCCGAATATCAGAGTCCAGGCAAGGAATCTGAGCGCCTTGCCAACGAGCAGCAGCACTGCAGTCCAGCCCGGCGGGGTGCGGTAGAATCCGAGGGCCAGCACGAACACATCGCCGACTACCGGCACCCAGGCAATCAGCGCCAGCCAGACTCCGTATTTATCGACCTTGGCTTTCTGCTTCTCGAGGGTCTCCGGCTTGACCTTGAACCACTTCTCGATCCACTCCCAGCGGCCGAGCCGCCCCATATAATAGGTAATCAGACTTCCTAGCCAGTTGCCGGCCGTGCCCACGACGAAGCAGGCGAGCGGCTGCTTAATCGCCGCAAGCACAGCGATATACAGCGCGTCCGAGCTGAACGGCACCACCGTCGCCGCCAGGATATTGCCAATGAAGAGGCCCAGCAGCCCCCATTTCTCGAGTCCGAACATAGAACTGCAAAGTTAGTAAACTTCCGGGAGATGCTATCGCGGCCCCCCCCCGATGCTTCGACAAGCTCAGCAACCGCAGGCTCGAGGGGCCGACTCTGTGCAAATTTCCATAAACATATGAGGATTATAAAGATTTCTGTTGCGAATTGCGGAAAAAGGTTATAATTTTGCGCGGTTTATCGAAGATGTGCCAAATCGCCCTTATGAATTCATATTTCGCTAATAATCAAGGTTTTACAACCCTCCGGGGGGGGCGAATAATTTCGGCTTAAATTTTTTGAAACATAACGCGAAGGCAT
Organism: bacterium; assembly: GCA_963588685.1. GTDB lineage: Bacteria > Bacteroidota > Bacteroidia > Bacteroidales > UBA932 > Cryptobacteroides. Next base: position 16,526 of record CAVAID010000032.1, on the reverse strand, counting down.
CGGCGTGCATGAACGCCGGTGCCTTTTTCGCGTCATGCGCCCACGGCACCAGCAGCAATCAAATTTAATATCAAATATTTCAAAAAATGCAGACAAAAACTAAAATGTACGAAGTGCCTCAGGTTTTCGTTGAGGCTCTGGAGCCAATCACTGTCATCGCCGCGAGCGACTTTGGTTCAGAAACCAATGATTATAACGAAAGAGACGATTACGAATTGAGTTAAAGGAGCGGGCACCATGAAAAAATCCAGTGCAATAATACTGTCGGCACTTGCCGTACTGTCTGTATCCTGTGCCAAGGATAATCTTCGTGAGAAAGATGAACCGTCAAAGCCACAGGTCGCCCTCGTCCCGATGACATTCTCCGCCGGGACGCCGTCCACCAGGACTGCCATTGCCACAAACGGCAAATCCGTCAACTGGGCGGCGGATGACAAGATTGCCGTATTTGACAATAAAGTCGGTGATGCTCTTGAGTTTAAGCTTGCCGGCGAGGGCGGATCCACATCCGCGACATTCACGGGTTCCGTCCCGGAAGGTTCGACTGAATATTATGCAGTATATCCATATACTTCGGGAGCATATTGCTCGGAAGGTGACATTGTAGGACTGAGCATTTCAGCGGACCAGACTTCAACAGCTGCCAATATTTCTGCGGGCATAATGGCTGCCAAGGCTGACGCCAGCAACAAGTTCGCATTCAAGAACGCCACGGCGCTTTTGAAATTCAATATTACCGCTACCGATATTGCCAAGGTGGTAATCACCGGCGCCGGCAACGAGAAAATTGCCGGAGATGTGGAACTTACCGTTGATGAGACAGCCGCGCTTCTTGACGAGACGAAACTGACTGAAACTTCAATCACTGTCGGAGATGGCTCCACGGCCCTCTCTGCCGGCGATTACTATGTGGTTATCGCCCCTAAGGATAATCTCAGCGGTCTGAAGTTTACCTTTACCTCTACCGACGGCCTTACCGCCGAACTTTCCGGAGGCAAAGTCACGATAGCGGCCGGAGACCTTATCAATCTCGGCACGCTCGCTCCGAAATTCTCCTACGACCTCACCGTCGCCCAGCTCCTTGAGAAGATTTCTGCAAGTGAAGACATAACCAAGTTCAATGTCACAGGTGTAGTTTCGTATTCCGAGACTCAGGGAACAGTCTTCAGTAGAGGAACGGTCCTGATTCAGGACAATGTGGATGAGCCGAATACAGGTATTGCAATCTATAATGGTGATACCGACACGGGCCTCTATAAGAGTGAAGACATTAAAGTCGGCAATAAGGTCAAAATATCCCTTGCCAATGCGACGGCATCGGCTGCCACGGAAAATTATGGGCTTCAGCTCTCCGGAGTCACATCTTCAGATGTTGTAGAAGTGATTTCAACGGGCAATGAAATCGTGAAAGCCACAGCTACAGCCTCTGCACTTTCTTCATACAAAGCACAATATGTGCAGATTGCAAATGCTACTCCTTCGGTAAGCGGGTATATGAACTCTAAGACCACGACATACACATTCAAGTCCGGCACGGAAAGTATTAATGTGTATGTTAAGAGTGCTTCCTGGAAGGGTGCTGATTTGTATATGGACAATACGATGATCGGCACTTTATACGGTTTCGTCGCATATTTTAAAACAGTTTGGCAGATTTGCCCGGCCTATGCCGATGATGTCAAGGAGTTCGTCAGTACAACGCCTCAAATTATCTCAATTAGCGCAACGGAACTCAAATGGAACGCTACGGAGTATGGCAGCACTAATGCTAAAACGGTTACTGTCAATGGCCAGTATCTGACTTCCGAGAATCTCTCAGCGGCGCTTTCAAATGATACGAATTTTACCTCAACGCTTACTGTAGCCGAGGATGGCAATTCCGCGACCGTCAGCATCTATCCTAAGGCCGAGAACACCTCTACAACTGAAAGCCTCACGGCAACCCTTACAATCACACTTGGAGAGACCGTTAAAACCGTTGCGTTGACGCAGGGCAAATCCGGAGAGGCAACAACAATTACGGTAGTAAGTACATTCAATGACTATACAAACGGGACATCAAGCGCGACCTTCAAGACATCGGAAACCAATGGCCTCACCTGGACTTCCAGCATAACCGTGACTTCAAATGAGACATCTTCCCTTGCTCGTGGGCTTCAGTTTGGAGCAGCCAAAGGCGAATTTACCATAACCGGTACTGGCGTAAGTACTGGAGTCAAGAAAATCAGTATGGTGGTCTCCACTAATGGGACTGCAAGTAAAAATACGATTTCAGTTACTGTTGGGGGAGTATCTTTAGGATCCGAGGTTAAGCTTGCGAAAGCGAATAATCAAACAATTACCTTCAGCTCTGAAACAGTACTTTCAAAGGGCGATATCGTCATATCCGTCAATGATGCTAATAAGTCCGTCTATTTCAAATCCATTACGATAAATCCGGCGGAATAGAGGCTTTGATTGCCCCTTTAAAAAAGCAAAACAATTACAGAATCGACATCGTTCTGTGAAATATTTTGAAAGATTCTAAATGATGTCAGAGGCCGGCCGGGTGTGAACTCCGCCGGCCTTATTCTTTTGCTCCCATCAGGCCAGCGGCGCTTCAACAAGCTCGGCGACCGCCTCCTGGCCCCTCGATGCTTCGACAAGCTCGGGGGCCGCGGTCTGAGCTCCGTCGAAGCGCTGCGGGGCTGGAACTCGAAGGCTGCAGGCATCGCGCACACGCTCGTCATTATCCCGCAGGGACTGGCCGGACGATGTTTAAGCTGAGGCCCGTAAAATGAGGATTGCCCCGGCCACCCCCGTCTCGGGAAGGGGGACTGGCCGGACGAATCCCACTCTGAAGTTGCTGTAGAGCCTAATACCCCGGCCAGTCCCCGCAAGTTGTGACCGGCCATTTCTCAATGTTATCCTTTATCCGCATTGTCCTCCAGCTCATTCCTCAGGTCGGCCAGCACTTTTCCGTTGAAACTGAAGAATTTCGGCCCCTCGACAGGCTCGGCCCGCCCCAAAATCCCCAAAAATGATTATTGCCGCCGCTAGCGTGAAGTCCTAATTTTGCGGTAGAAACAAAGCGATACCTCGATAATGGAAAAGGAACAGAAGACCGACCTCGCGCGGATCATAATCTCCGCAGTGCTGCTTGCCGCAGCCGTGATTGTAGAGAAGACCTGCACACTGCAGACCTGGCAGCTGCTGCTCATATACCTCGTGCCGTACCTCGTGGCCGGAGCCGACGTACTCAAGGAGGCGGGCGAGAGCCTGCTCAAGCTGGAGGCCCTCGACGAGGACTTCCTGATGAGCGTCGCCACCCTCGGCGCACTCGCGATAGGCTTCCTGCCGGGGGCCGAAAGCCAGTTCCCCGAGGCGGTATTCGTGATGCTCTTCTTCAAGGTCGGCGAACTCTTCGAAGGTGTGGCCGAGGGCCGGAGCCGCAAATCCATCTCGCATCTGATGGATATCCGCCCCGACACCGCCAATGTCCTCCGCGATGGCAAAACCTTGACTGTCAGCCCTGAAGAAGTGCAGGTGGGAGAGAGCGTAGTCGTCAAGCCGGGCGAGAGGGTGCCGATGGACGGAGTGGTCACCGAGGGCGATTCGAGCCTCGACACCGTGGCGCTGACCGGCGAGAGCGTGCCGCGCGGCGTCCACAAGGGCGATGAAATCTTCTCCGGCTGTGTCAACATCAGCGGCCTGCTCACCGTCAGGGTCACCAAGCCTTTCGGCGAATCCACCGCCTCCCGCGTGCTCGACCTGGTGGAGAATGCCGCCGAAAACAAATCACAGAGCGAAAACTTCATAACCCGATTCGCCCGGGTATATACCCCGATAGTCGTGGGCTGTGCCGTGGCCGTGGCAGTGCTGCCTCCATTATTTTCCGGAAACTTCGGCGCCGCCTTCCCGACCTGGCTCTACCGGGCCCTGACATTCCTTGTGGTCTCCTGCCCATGCGCGCTCGTGATTTCGGTGCCGCTGACATTTTTCGGAGGAATAGGCGCCGCTTCCCGCAGGGGAGTGCTGGTCAAGGGTTCCAATTATCTTGAAGCCCTGGCAAACACCGGCACGGTAGTATTCGACAAGACCGGCACCCTTACCAAAGGTGTGTTCGAGGTGTCCGTGGTGCATCCCGAGAAGATTGACGAAACCGCGCTCCTGCACCTCGCCGCCCATGTGGAGCGCTACTCCACCCACCCGATAGCGGCATCGCTGCGTGCCGCCTATCCGGGCGAGGCGGACAACTGCTCCGTCACCGACATCAAAGAGATTGCAGGTCAGGGAGTAAGCGCGCTCGTCAACGGGCAGACGGTATGCGTGGGCAATTCCAGGCTGATGGATGCCGTGGGTGCCAAGTGGCATCCGTGCGAGAAGAGCGGCACGACGATACACGTCTCGATTGACGGAGAATATGCGGGGCACATCGTGATTTCCGACAAGGTCAAGGAAGATGCTGCCGAAGCAATTTCCGGCCTCAAGGCGGCCGGGGTGCGCAGGACCGTGATGCTTACCGGCGACCGTGAGGAGGTGGCGAAATCAGTGGCCGCGGAACTGGGGCTGGATGAATACCACGCCGAACTTCTGCCTGCCGACAAGGTGTCCGGGATGGAGGAAATCATCGCCGCGACCCCTCAGGGGCTAAAGACGGCGTTCGTCGGAGACGGCATCAACGATGCGCCGGTGCTTGCCAGAGCCGACATCGGCATTGCGATGGGCGGTCTGGGCTCCGACGCCGCCATCGAAGCGGCGGACGTGGTGCTGATGGACGACAAGCCTTCCAAGATTGCGGCCGTCATCGCGGTTGCGCGGCGTACGCTGAAGATAGCCCGGGAGAATACCTGGTTCGCAATCGGAATCAAGGTTCTCGTGCTGCTGCTGGCCGGACTGGGCCTTGCGGGGATGTGGATGGCCGTCTTCGCCGACGTGGGCGTGACGGTGCTCGCGGTGCTCAACGCTATGCGCGCGCTGCGGTAGGCCCTCGGCCCCTCGACAGGCCCGGCCGCTAGGAGTCGAGCTTCAGCACTGCCATGAACGCGCTCTGAGGCACCTGCACGGTACCGATCTGGCGCATGCGCTTCTTGCCTTCCTTCTGCTTCTCGAGCAGTTTGCGCTTGCGCGTCACGTCGCCGCCGTAGCACTTCGCGGTCACGTCCTTGCGCACCTGCTTCACCGTCTCGCGGGCGATAATCTTCGCCCCGATGGCGGCCTGCACAGGGATATCGAACTGCTGGCGCGGAATCAGGTCCTTGAGTTTCACGCACATCTTGCGCCCGAAGTCGTAGGCGTTGTCCTCGTGGATGAGGGTTGACAGCGCGTCGGCCGGCTCCCCGTTGAGGAGAATGTCCAGCTTGACGAGCTTCGCCGGGCGGAAATTGGTGACATGGTAGTCGAAGGAGGCGTAGCCCTTGGAGATGGTCTTTAGCTTGTCGTAGAAGTCGAAAACTATCTCGGAGAGAGGCATATCGTAGTTGAGTTCCACGCGGTCGGCGGTGATATAGTGCTGCCCGATGAGGGTGCCGCGGCGGTCGAGACAGAGCTTCATTATAGGCCCGAAAAATTCTGACTTGGAGATGATCTGCGCGCGGATGTACGGCTCCTCGATATGGTCGATCATGGTAGGCGACGGAAGCCCGGACGGGTTGTGCACGTCAAGTACCTCGCCCTGAGTAGTATAGACCTTGTAGGAAACGTTCGGCACGGTGGTGATTACATCCATGTCGAACTCCCTGAAGAGTCTCTCCTGCACGATTTCGAGGTGCAGCAGGCCGAGGAAGCCGCAGCGGAAGCCGGAACCCAGCGCGAGCGAACTCTCGGGCTCATAGACGAATGACGCATCGTTGAGCTGGAATTTCTCCAGCACGGCGCGCAGCTCTTCGAACTTGTCCGCCTGTACCGGATACATACCCGCAAACACCATCGGCTTCACTTCCTCGAAGCCGGAAATGGCGCTGTCGCAAGGGTTTGCCACATGCGTGATGGTATCGCCGACCTTGACTTCAGCGGCGCTCTTGATACCCGTAATCACATATCCCACATCGCCGCAGCCTATCTCGTCGCACGGCACGAGCTTCATCTTCAGGTGCCCGACTTCCTCCACCTCATAGTCCATCCCGGTGGCGAAGAACTTGACCTTGTCGCCCTTGCGGATGCTTCCGTTGCTAACCTTGAAATAGGCGATAACGCCGCGGAAGGAGTTGAACACTGAGTCGAATATGAGCGCCTGGAGCGGGCCTTCAGGCTTGCCCTGCGGTGCCGGAATCTTCTCCACGATGGCATCGAGAATCGGGGCGACGCCCTCTCCCGTGCGTGCGGACACCTTGAACACATCCTCCGGCGCGCAGCCGAGGAGGTCGCAGATTTCGTCCGTAACCACTTCCACCTGAGCGGATTCCATATCTATCTTGTTGAGGACGGGGATGATTTCCAGCCCGTGGTCGATGGCCATATAGAGATTGGAAATCGTCTGCGCCTGCACGCCCTGCGATGCGTCCACCACGAGCAGCGCCCCCTCGCAGGCAGCGATGGAGCGGGAGACCTCGTAGGAGAAGTCCACGTGGCCCGGAGTGTCGATGAGGTTGAGCTTGTACTGCTCGCCCTTGTAGTTGTAGAGCATCTGGATGGCGTGGCTCTTGATTGTGATGCCCTTTTCCCTTTCCAGGTCCATGTCGTCGAGGACCTGATTCTCCATATCCCTGGCACCGAGGGTGCTGGTGAGTTCAAGCAGCCTGTCGGCCAGGGTGCTCTTGCCGTGGTCGATGTGCGCTATTATGCAAAAGTTGCGAATGCTCTTCATATTGCAAAGATAAGTTATTTTTTATTCTTAACTTTGTGCGTTTGGTATAGAAAACTCAACAATACTATATGGCAACAATCGAAGAACTCTCCAAGATTTCCTCCCAGGTACGCAGGGACATCATCAGGATGGTCACCGCGGCCAAGTCCGGCCACCCGGGCGGATCGCTCGGCATCACCGACGTGATGACGACGCTTTACTTCAACGAGATGAAGCACGACCCCAAGACCTGGACCCGCTCCGGCAAGGGTCAGGACGTGTTTATCCTCTCAGCAGGACATCTCGCACCGGTCTATTACGCAGAGCTTGCCCGCGCAAGCTATTTCCCTGTGTCTGAGCTCGGTACGCTCCGTAAATTCGGAAGCCGCCTGCAGGGACACCCTTGCATCACAGACTCCCTCCCGGGCATCTTCAAGCCTTCAGGCTCCCTCGGACAGGGCCTCTCAGTCGCCGCCGGCATAGCCCTCGGCAAGAAGCTCTCAGGCGACCCTAACCGCGTTTACTGCCTCTGCGGAGACGGCGAGAGCGAGGAAGGACAGATCTGGGAAGCCGGAATGTGGGCTCAGCACCACAAGGTTGACAACCTCATCGCCTTCACCGACTGGAACGGCCAGCAGATCGACGGCCCGACCAAGACCATCACCGGCATCGAGGACCTCAGCGAGAAGTGGGGCGCCTTCGGCTGGGACGTGATCATCGCCGACGGACACGACTACCAGAGCATCCTCGACGCTTTCCAGGTGGCACACAACGCCGACGGCAAGCCTAAGATGATCCTCTTCAAGACCGAGATGGGCCACGGAGTCGACTTCATGGCCGGCACACACGAGTGGCACGGCAAGGCTCCTTCAGCGGAGCAGTGCGAGGCCGCCCTCAAGCAGTTACCTGAAACATTAGGAGATTATTAGTATGAAGAAATACATTGATACAGGCAAGATCGACACCCGTAGCGGTTTCGGCGAGGGACTTGTGATCGCAGGCCGCGCAGACGAGCGCGTGCTCGCACTCACCGCAGACCTCAAGGGCTCCCTCAAGATGGGCGCCTTCGCCAAGGAATTCCCTGAGAGATTCATCCAGTGCGGTATCGCCGAGGCCAATATGGTCGGCGTGGCCGCAGGTCTCGCCATCACCGGCAAGGTGCCTTTCATCGGCTCCTTCGCCGAGTTCGTGACCGGCCGCGTATATGACCAGCTCCGTCAGGAGGTCGCATACGGTCACACCAATGTCAAGATCGCATCCTCACATGCCGGCATCACCCTCGGAGAGGACGGCGCCACCCACCAGACGATGGAGGACATCGCCCTGATGCGCGCCCTTCCGGGAATGACAGTGATCGTGCCTTGCGACTACAACCAGACCAAGAACGCCACCATTGCAGCCGCCAAGTTCGACGGCCCTGTGTATCTGCGTTTCGGCCGTCCTGCAGTGCCTAACTTCACCGGAGTTGACGAGCCGTTCGAAATCGGCAAGGTCTATAACCTCAACGAGGGCAAGGACGTGAGCATCATCACCTGCGGACATCTCGTATGGGAGGCTCTCCAGGCAGCCGAGGCTCTCGAGGCCGAGGGCATCAGCGCCGAGGTCCTCAACGTCGCCACCGTCAAGCCGCTTGACACCAAGGCCATCATCGCCTCAATCGCCAAGACCGGCTGCGCGGTTGTTGCCGAGGAGCACAATATGACCGGCGGTCTCGGAGAGGCTGTCGCAGGCGTGCTTGCAGCAGAGGCTCCGGCTCCGATCGTGTTTATCAACGGAGCAGACCGCTTCGGCCAGTCCGGCACCCCTGCCGAGCTGATGAAGGCTTACGGTCTCGACGCCGCACACCTCGCGGAAGCTGCGAAGAAGGCAATTGCCCGCAAGAAATAATACCGCTTCGGCTTGGTAGATTTCTGAAAACCAAGCTATGGAACAGGATCATATCCGCTGCCTCCCCAAGGGTTGCAGCGGATTATTCTTTTAATGCTGAGCCAGAACCCCTTGACAGGCCCGTATTTGCGGAACGCCTCCAGGGCATACTGCGAGCAGGTGGGGGTAAAGCGGCAGGTAGGCGGCTTCAGCGGCGAAATGCAGATCTGGTAGAACTTGATCAGCAGCACGAAAGGCAGGGTCACCGCCTTCTTGATGACGGCCCGGGCACTCATCGCTGCGCTGCGGCTTTGCTGATGCGGCCGAGGATGGTCGCGACCTCGCCCCGGATGACTTCGTATTCGGCGATTTCCTTCCCGACCCAGACGAGCATGAAGTCCACGCCTGGAGCCGCAAGCAGCTCTTTCTGAGTGCGGTAGGCCTCGCGCAGACGGCGCTTCAGCAGATTTCTCCTGACTGCGCGCTTAAAGAATTTCTTGGATACGGAGACCATTATCCGCGCGGGACCTTCTTCCCTGGCAGAACGCCAGCAATATTTGAGATGCGCGGTGCTTCCCCATTTCCCCTCGGAAATGAGTGCGGAAATTGTCGTCTTCCCACACAGCCTTTCCTCCTTCGGGATGGTATTGGCCGGAGTGGAAAGCATAGCTATTTCGCTGAATTCTGGAGATATGCCTCGATCGCGCTGGCGACTGACGGAGCCTCCGGGGTCGGTGCCTTGAAGGCAATCTCGAGCCCGGCATCCTCCATCGCCTTGACGACGGACTTTCCGAATGAGATGAACTTGATGTCGCCCTGCTCGAAGTCAGGGAAATTCTCCTTGAGGGAAGCGACATCCGAAGGGTTGATCATCACCACTATATCATAGGAGTGGATGTCCAGCCCGTGAAGGTCCTGAGCCACCGCCTTGACGAGCGTGCCGAGGGTGTAGTCCAGCCCCGCGCTCTCGAAGAGAGTGGTGACAGGCTCGGCGTTGAATCCGGCCGAACCGGTGATGAGGAACTTCTCCCCCTTGTGCTTTGGCCCGATGAGGTCCACGACTGAAGACGGAGTGCCGTTGCCGTAGAAAATCTTGCGCTTGCGGTAAACGATATGCTTCTGCAGATACATCGCCACAGCTTCGGTGGAGCAGAAATACTTCATAGTCTCAGGGACTTTGAAGCGCATCTCCTCGGCGAGCTTGAAGTAGGCGTCAATCGCGAGACGGGAGAAAAACACTACTGCCGTATAGTCTGGGAGATTGATCCTCTCGGAGCGGAACTCCTTGGCTGAGAGGGGCTCCATAATGAAGAACGGGTGGAAATCCACCGTCGCTCCGTGCGTGCTCTGGAGAGACTCAAACGATGCGAGGTTAGTAGGGACCTGTTGTGATATCAGTATCTTCATTTTTTCATAATAACACTGCACTTGCCACCACTGCGGCGGCCGGCAGAATTTCAAGGGCGCAAAGATACAAAATTGTTCGCAAAGCGGAATGCCCGGCGTTCAAAAAAATCTTCACTTCGCCTATCAGGGAGAGCAGGTATGCAAGGCCTGTGCCAATGAGGATGACAAGCCGTATCGCGCTGTCGTTCAAAGAGAATACTGACAATATGCCGACCAGCGGGAGAATGATGAAGCAGAGCGCGATGAAGTAGTTGCAGAGCGAATGGACGAGGGCGGAGGAGCTGTCCTGACCGAGCCTCGGAATGTGCACTGCAAGGTGGCAGAGCCGCCTCAGGGCGATGAATGCGAGCACCAGCCCGATGGTCGCGAGGCCGCTCCACATCGGCGGAATCCAGGCCCAGAACTGGGGGCGGTAGAGCGCGTAGCGGTCGATGAGCAGGCAGAACGGCAGCGCCAGCACCAGGGCGATGTCGTTGCGCATACGCGCCTTGCTGACATTGTATTCGAGCCCGATGCTTCCCCTGACGCGGTCCAGGGCATAGACGAGGGTGGGGAAGAGCCGGATGATGTCCTTGAGGTTGAGGAGAACGAGGATTATGGACAGGACTATCCCTATCCTGTTGGGAAGCAGCTCCCCCCAGGATGCGGCATCCTGCGGCCCGGGAATCGGCACCGCCGACATCTCAAGCCTGCCCTGAGTGAAGAAGCCCTCCTCTCCAGCCATCAGTTGCCGCGTTTTGCGTTATAGCCCATGGAAGTGAGCAGGGTGACGAGCTTGTCGCGGAGGTCGCCCTGGATGGTAATCTCCCCGTCCTTGGCCGTGCCTCCGACTCCGCAGCGCGTCTTGAGCGTCTTGGCGAGGGCTGCGAGATCATCGGACTTCCCGACGAAGCCCTCGACGAGCGTGACCTGCTTGCCCGCCCTCTGGCGGCGGTCAATCCTCACTGTGAGGCGCTGCCTGCCGGGCTCAAGCGTCGCGGGTTCTTCTTCCTGCGCCGTCTGATATTGATAGTCCGGGTTGGTGGAATAGACCACTCCAAGCCGTTTTTTCCAGTCCTGCTCTCCCATTGGAAATATTTTTTGCAAAGATACGGATTTTTGGGTGTATCTTTGTCAGTTATGAATCAGAAGAAGTTTAAACTCTGGCACAGACTGAGCGCCCTCGCTGCGTTCGTCGTTTCCGCCATCACATATCTGCTCACCATCGAGCCTTCGGCATCGTTCTGGGACTGCGGTGAGTTCATCGCATCGTCCTACAAGCTGGAGGTGGGTCATCCCCCGGGAAACCCTATGTTCCAGCTGATCGCCCGCTTCTTCACGATGTTCGGGGACAATATGCACGCCGCCATTCTCGTCAACTCGATGAGCGCGCTGTGCTCCGCCCTGACGATATTCTTCCTCTACCTTACGATAGTATGGTTCGTCAAGAGGAGCATAAAGCCTTCTGCTGACGGCACTTACACCACCTCGCAGGCGATTGCCATATTCGCTTCCGGTCTGGTGGGCGCGCTCGCGTACTGCTTCTCCGACACCTTCTGGTTCTCCGCCGTGGAGGGTGAGGTCTATGCGATGTCGTCCCTCTTCACCGCCGTGGCGTTCTGGCTGATGACAGTGTGGTACGACCGCGCCGACACCGAACATTCGCTAAAGTGGATTGTGCTGATTGCGTTCCTGATGGGTCTGAGCATAGGTGTGCACCTGCTCAACCTGCTCGCCATTCCGGCACTCGTATTCATGTACTACTACCGTATCCGCGAGGATAAACCATACAGTTTCAAGGAGTTGCTGCTGATATTCCTGGTCGGTGTGCTGATACTGGCCCTGATATTCTTCATCATCATCCCTTACCTGCCTAAGCTGGCGGCCTACACCGACCTCTTCTTCGTCAACGTGCTCGGCCTGCCGTACAATACCGGCGCCGCGTTCTTCCTCGTGGCACTGCTCGCCCTGTGCTTCTGGGGTATCGCCGTGACTCTCAAGCGGGAAAAGGTATTCCTCAATACCTCCCTGCTCTGCGTCACGACCATCATCATAGGCTTCTCGGTCTTCAGCATCGACATCATCCGCTCCTGCGCCAAGACCCCGACCAACGAGTACCAGCCGGACAACGCCTTCACCCTCGTGAGGTACCTCTCCCGCGAGCAGTACGGCTCCACCCCGCTGCTCTACGGCCAGTATTTCGACGCTCCGTTCGACCTCAAGACCTCCAAGTACTGGGCCCCGCTCGACGGGAAGTACAAGAAGGTGGACAGCCCTGTGGACGCGGAGTACCTCCCGGAGGGCAAGATGCTCTTCCCGAGGATGTGGTCCTCCAGCCCGGACGGGCGCTACGAGGAGGTCTATGAGAGCTATATGAACGGCAAGGGCACCAAGGTGGCCGGCGCGACGCACCGCAAGCCTACGATGGGCACAAACCTCAAGTTCTTCTTCGACTATCAGCTCAACTGGATGTACTGGCGCTACTTCATGTGGAATTTCGTCGGTCGCCAGAACCAGATACATTCCCCGTCTCCGGGGGACATCTTCCACGGCAACTGGGAGAGCGGCGTGAAGTTCATCGATGAGTTCCGCCTCGGCGACCAGAGCGGCGCCCCGGACACGCTTGCCCACGACAAGGGCAAGAACCACTATTACTTCCTGCCGCTGCTGCTCGGCCTGCTGGGACTCTTCTTCCAGTTCGACAAGGACAGGCGCGGCTGCTGGCTCAACTTCCTGATGTTCTTCATGACCGGCATCGCCATCGTGATCTACCTCAACCAGCCGCCTCTGCAGGTGCGCGAGAGGGACTATGCCTACGCGGGCTCGTTCTACTTCTTCAGCGTCTGGATAGGCATGGCCGTGGCGGGAATCTACAGCCTGATAGACAATGCCTCCAAGGGCAAGCACGGCATTATGACGGCATCCCTTACGGGCGTGCTCTGCCTGCTCGTGCCGGTGGAGATGGCTGCGCAGAACTGGGACGACCATGACCGCTCGGGCCGCCGCACTGCAGTCGAGATGGCGCGCAACTACCTCAACTCCGCGGGCCAGAACGGCATACTCGTCACCCACGGCGACAACGATACCTTCCCTCTCTGGTACGCCCAGGAGGTGGAGAATGTGCGCCCGGACGTGAGAATCGTCAACACATCCCTGCTCGGCACCGACTGGCATATAGACCAGATGAAGTGGGCGGTCAACGAATCCGCGCCGCTTCCGCTCTCCGTCGGGCCGGAGCAGTACCTCTACGGCACCAACGAGTACATCCCGGTGTACGACACCCGCAACGAGGTGACGAGCATCTCCGACGTGATGGCGCTCTTCCGCAACCCTAAGGTCAAGGCATCGATGACGAGCGGCCGCAAGGTGGACTACATCGCTTCGCGCAAAATCAGCATTCCTGTAAACAGGGAGAATGTGATACGCTGCGGCATCCTCGACGCCAAGTACGCGGAGCAGATACCGGACTCCATCATCATCACCATCCCGAAAGAGAAGGATATGCTCACCAAACCGGAGCTCTTTATGCTCGACCTCCTCTCCAACTACCAGTGGGACAGGCCGATAAGCCTGCTCAACATGGGAGGCGACATCAATATAGGCATCAAGGAGTACCTCGAGCACGAGGGCTACTCATACAAGTTCATACCTATTAAGAACAAGACCACCACCACCGTGGCGGGATTCGTGGACACGGATGAACTCTACCGCAAGATGACGCAGGTCTATAAGTGGGACGCCGTCTCGGCCGGGAACTATTTCATTGATTATCAGAATGAATACACCCATCTTGGGGTGCTCTCGCTGCGCAGCCTCTTCGTTACAGTGGCCGACGCGTTCATAAGGGCGGGGGAGAACGACCGCGCGCTGGAGATGCTGGACAAGTGCCAGGAGGTGATGAAGCACTTCCCTTTGGAGGCGATACCTCTCGGGTTCTCGGGCAACGACTATATGGTCGTGAGCATGGTGGAGGACTACTACAAGCTGGGGCAGAAGGACAAGGCGCGCGCGCTGGCCTCCGACCTGGCGGAGCAGCTCCTCATCTCGGCCAACTTCTACGCCGACTTCTACGATGTGGCGAAGGAGGATTTCGAGCTCGTGGGCAACTACATCTACTACCTCTCCGACGAGCTGCGCAATGGCGGCGACGCGGAACTCTCCAAGCAGCTGACTGACAGCTTCCTGGATATGCTCGGGGTGTCTAACGAAGCTAAAGGTAATTCCTAGCGGGACAACCTGACGACTACAGATAGCGGGAGGGCTTTGCCGAATCGGTCAACGAGGGCAAGCTCTCCCGATTCTATTGAGTATGCGATCTCCCCGCCCAGGTGGAAGGCCTGCTTTACCACGGTCTCGCCGAGAAGCGGGGAGAAGCCGTTGGAGTAGAGGTTGAGGACGAGATAGCTGTCCTTGGGCGAGAGGATGGAGTTGATGGAGCCGAGCATCTCGAAGAGGCACTCGTCCAGTTTCCATTTTTCCCCGTCGGGGCCGTGCCCGTAGGCCGGAGGGTCCATTATGATGCCGTCATAGACATTGCCGCGGCGCTCCTCGCGCTTGGCGAACTTCATCGCGTCCTCCACGACCCAGCGGATGCCGTCGAGTCCGGAGCTCTCCATATTGCCACGCGCCCAGGTCACTACCTGCCTTACTGAGTCGAGGTGGGTTACGTCGGCGCCTGCGGCCTTGGCCGCGAGAGATGCCGCTCCGGTGTAGGCGAAGAGGTTGAGTATCTTGGGTTTGCGTCCGAGTTTATCGGCGAGAGAGCGGGTCTCCCGGTAGATGTATTCCCAGTTCGGGGCCTGCTCCGGGAAGACTCCGGTGTGCTTGAAGGAGGTAAGACCTAGCCTGAGGGTGAACTCCGGCCCGTCCCCGGAGCCGCCGTAGCGGATGTACCACTGGTCCTCGCTGCGTTTGAGCCGTTCCCAGGTGCCGCTGTCTTCCTTGCCCGCCTTGGCGAATCCGGCTCCCGGACGGAAGCGGACATGTGCGGCCTTCTCCCACTCCCTGCTGCTCATAGACTTGCTCCACAGGGCCTTGGGCTCCGGGCGGATGAGGCTGTATGCGCCGAATCTTTCGAGCTTCTCTCCGTCGCCGGAGTCGAGAAGTTCGTAGTCTTTCCAGGATTTGAGAGGGTATTCAATCATAACGGATGCAAAGATATGGAGAAAATTGTTAAATTTGCAGGTTTGAAAATTAATTCATTTCTATATGCAACAGCACATTGATTCTTACGATTTCGCTGGCAAGAAGGCAATCGTACGCGTGGACTTCAACGTCCCACTCAACGAGAAGTTCGAAATTACTGACGACACCCGCATCCGTGCGGCCATCCCGACCCTCAAGAAGGTGCTCGCAGGCGGCGGTTCGCTCATCATCATGTCCCACCTCGGACGTCCGAAGGGAGTGGATGCAAAGTTCTCCCTCAAGCACATCGTCGACCATGTGTCAGAGTGCCTCGGAGTGGCTGTAAAGTTCGCTCCTGACTGCCAGAAGGCTCAGGCCGAGGTTGCCGCTCTCAAGCCGGGTGAGGCCCTGCTGCTCGAGAACCTCCGCTACTACGCAGAGGAGGAGGGCAAGCCTCGCGGACTCGCAGAGGATGCTTCCGACGAGGAGAAGAAGGCTGCCAAGGCTGCCGTCAAGGAGAGCCAGAAGGAGTTCGTCAAGACCCTCGCTTCCTACGCTGACTGCTATATCAACGACGCTTTCGGTACCGCTCACCGCGCACACGCTTCCACCGCTCTCATAGCCAAGTACTTCCCTAACGACAAGATGTTCGGCTACCTGATGGAGGGCGAGATCAAGGCCATCGACAATGTGCTCAAGAACGCCAAGCATCCTTTCACCGCAATCATCGGCGGTTCCAAGGTTTCTTCCAAGCTTGCCGTGCTCGAGAATATGCTCGACAAGGTTGACAACCTCATCATCGGCGGCGGTATGGGATATACCTTCATCAAGGCCCAGGGCGGCAAGATCGGCAACTCTCTCCACGAGGACGAGCTTATGCCTCAGGCACTTGAGATTCTCGCGAAGGCCAAGGAGAAGGGCGTCAACATCTCCCTTTCCACCCAGACCCTCGTGGCTGACGACTTCAGCGCCGACGCTCACACCCAGACCGTTCCTTCAAACGACATCCCTGAAGGATGGGAGGGCGTAGATGCAGGTCCTGAGTCCCTTGCAGCCTGGAAGAAGATTATCCTCGACTCCAAGACCGTCCTCTGGAACGGCCCTGTGGGAGTGTTCGAGATCGACAAGTTCGCAAACGGTACCCTTCAGATTGCTGAAGACCTCGCAGAGGCTACCGCCAATGGCGCTTACACCCTCGTCGGCGGCGGCGACTCAGTTGCAGCCGTGACCCGCATGGGCTATGCCGACAAGGTAAGCTACGTCTCCACCGGCGGCGGCGCGATGCTCGAAGCCCTCGAAGGCAAGGACCTCCCTGGCATTGCCGCCATCCGCGAGTAGTTCTTCCCCCGCTTTTTGACTTTTCCAGGCCGGTTGCCAGATTTTGACA
>CAVAID010000031.1:0-24739 GCA_963588685.1 bacterium | reverse complement strand
TTGGATTGGCGTGGCCGTATTCTGCAGAAAATACTTGAGCGGACGGTAGGCGCGCCCCTGCCGGCCAAGCTGCCCGTCCCCTCGATGTGTCTGCCCCTCGACAAGCTCTGGGGCCGGCTGCCCCTCGACAGGCTCGGGGACCGGCTGCCCCTCGACAGGCTCGGGGGCCGCTTCCCGGAAAAATTTGCAGGTGCGGATATTCTTTTGTAAGTTTGCGCTATGACTATGTATCAAAACTTCAATTCGCCGTCCGGGTCGAGGATGCGGGCGGTAGGGAGCGAAAGGCCGGTGGACGGTTTCGCTCACATCTTCTCTGACGGTACCAATGTCAGTTGTCTTTTCGGGTCTCGTGAAGACTTTATCTATGGGATGAATGCAATGGCGGTAACGGCGTATTGTTGCGGCCTCTCCATTCTCACTATCCAGCTGATGGAGACGCACTTCCATCTTATCGCCAAGGGACGGCCGAAGAATTGCGACGAATTTGCGCGCCGCATTGCCGTCAAGCTGCTCGGCTTCCTCACGCAGACGGGCAGGCGCTTTGTCGTCAAAGGCCCGCTGGAGGTGCGCAGCGATATGATTTCGAGTGAGGAAGAACTCAAAAGCAAATTCGCCTATGTCTATCGCAATGCCATCAGCGCGGGGTTCCCTCTGATGCCGTGGATGTATGAATGGGGACCTGGCGATATCTATTTCTCTGACCATGAGCGCCTTGGCCGGCAGGGGAGGCGCATCGACAGCCTTCGCGTTAAAGACAGGAGGGA
Organism: bacterium; assembly: GCA_963588685.1. Lineage (GTDB taxonomy): Bacteria > Bacteroidota > Bacteroidia > Bacteroidales > UBA932 > Cryptobacteroides. The sequence continues at coordinate 23,975 of CAVAID010000031.1, read as the reverse complement.
AATGCTCCGCACCAAGGCTGAAGTGCCTGGCGAATGGCGCTTCAACGATGAAGGCATGTTGCTCCCGCACAGTTATATGGACTGGAGGACAACCGAGTCCCTGTTCAGGTATCAGAGGGTTCTGATGGCGTTTATGTGTCAAAGGAAGGATGTCGAGGCGGCCATTGACCGCGAGTGTTCGTCATTTGCCGCGTTGCATCGTCTGTCCGAGACCGAGCTTCGGAGAGAAGGCAATGCTCTCTGCAATGAGGTCTGGGGCGTGCCATCGCTCGCAAAAGCCAGCATGGAGCAACGGTTGGCCGTGGCGCAGAAACTCTGGGGCGACCGGCGCACATATTCCCTGTCCGTCCTGAGCCGCGTCACGATGGTGGACAAGGGTGTGTTGGAGAGGATTTTCGGGAAATGAACGCCGCGCCGCTCGATGTCCGCCCCCTCGACAGGCTCGGGGACCGGCCGCCCCTCGACAGGCTCGGGGACCGCAGGCTCGGGGTCGCTATGTATAATTGCACGATTACCAGTGCAATTCTTGCGGATACTCGCACATTTTTCAGTGCAATTCGGGCGAATACGCGCCGGTTTTCGCAAAATTGCACTAAACATCATGCAATTTGCATCAAATGTTGCACGATATTCGATGCAATTTTCTATATTTGCAAGGTAAACTTTTGAATATGGAGACATTACAATCTACATACCGCTATCTGCTGGAGATTACGCCGATGAGTTTTTTCCGTGATTTCCACAATTCCATCAACTGGGACTGCCGCCTGATAGGCATTCTCGGGCAGAAAGGTGTAGGTAAATCCACGCTTCTGCGGCAGCATATAAAGCAGTGCGAGGATATCGACACGACACTCTATGTGGCTGCGGACGACATCTATTTCTCCGCCCACACGCTCATAGGCACCGCGAGGGAGTTCTTTGCCCAGGGTGGCAAGGCCCTGTATATCGATGAGATACATAAATATAAGGGCTGGAGTACCGAGATAAAGATGATGTACGACCTGCTCCCGGCCCTGAAGGTCGTGTATTCCGGCAGTTCGATACTGGACCTTGCAAAGGGGGGAGCGGACCTCAGCCGCCGCGCCATCGAGTACAGGCTTCCGGTGTGGTCATTCCGCGAGTATCTCAACCTCCGTCTCGGCTGGAGCCTGAAGAAAGCCAGTCTGGAGGAGATTCTCCACGGCAATGTGGATTTCCCCTATGGAGAGCACAGGCCGCTGGCATATTTCAAGGATTACAAGCTCTGCGGATGCTATCCGTTCTGGAATGAGCCGGAGTTTCGCCTGAGGCTCCGCCAGATCCTGACCACGACTGTGGAGGTTGACATCCCGAAATATGCGGATATGTCCATCGCGTCTGCGGAGAAGCTCAAGAAGCTGCTTTACTGCCTGTGCCAGAGCGTCCCCGTCAAAATCAACTACTCCGACCTCGAGCGCGACCTCTCCATCCCGCGCAACAGCCTCCCGGAGTACATCTCATATCTCGAGAAAGCGGAGCTGGTCTCCTCTCTGAAGATGAAGGTCAACGGGGATGCGGCCCTCCGGAAGATGGACAAACTCTATCTCAACAACAGCAATATGATGTATGCGATGGGAGAGAAGACCCCGAACGAGGGGAATGTCCGGGAAACCCTGTTCCTGTGCTGGACCAGGGTCGGGCACAATGTTCTCGAGTCGCCCATCTCCGATTTTGACATTGACGGGAAGACATTTGAGGTCGGGGGGCGCAAGAAAGGGAAGAAGCAGATTCTGAGCGCGGAGCAGGGGTACATCGTCGCCGACGACATCGACTACGCTTACCAGAACAAAATCCCTCTCTGGATGTTCGGCTTCCTTTATTAGACGGCGCTTCGGCCCTTCGATGCTTTGTCTCCTCGATGAGCTCGGGGACCGAACTGAAATCGCAATCGCGTCCAGGTTGGGAACTTTTAGGTCGGGCCCCTCGATGTGTCTGCCCCTCGACAGGCTCGGGGACCGGCCGCCCCTCGACAGGCTCGGGAACCGGCTGCCCCTCGACGAGCTCGGGGACCGGCTGCCCCTCGACAGGTTCGGGGGCCGGGGCTGAAACTTTGGGGGATTGAATGCAAAAGCGGGAAATTATTCATACCTTTGGAGACCGGTAGAAAACCAGGCGGAAAAACCGGTGGAAAACCGGCCAAACCCTGACAAACGAAGCTTATGGCAATGAAAATATCACAGAGGGCGGAAAATATGCCGTTCTCGCCGATCAGGAAGCTCGCGCCTTATGCAGACGCGGCGAAGCGCAACGGCGTGCATGTCTATCATCTTAATATAGGTCAGCCGGACATCAAGACTCCGCAGTGTGCCCTCGACGCGCTCAAGCACATCGACCGCGACATCCTCGAGTACAGCCCGTCCGACGGAATGCTCTCCCTGCGCACCAAGATGGTGAAGTACTACGCGGAGTACGGCATCTACCTCTCCCCGGACGAGATCATCATCACCGCCGGCGGCTCCGAGGCGGTGCTCTTCGCCTTCCTCGCCTGCCTTGACCCGGGCGACGAAATCATCGTCACGGACCCGTTCTACGCCAACTACATGGCCTTCGCAATCTCCGTGGGCGCGGTAATCAAGAGCGTCAAGACCAATATAGAAGACGGTTTCCGCCTGCCGCCGATCGAAGCCTTCGAGGCGCAGATCAGCGAGCGCACCAAAGCCATCCTCATCTGCAACCCGAACAACCCGACCGGCTACCTCTACACCCGCAAGGAGATGATGCAGCTGCGCGACATAGTCAAGAAGCACAACCTCTTCCTCTTCAGCGACGAGGTTTACCGCGAATTCATCTACACCGGCATGCCGTACATCTCCGCCTTCCATCTCGAGGGCATCGACGACAATGTGGTGCTTTTCGACTCAGTATCAAAGAGATACTCCGAGTGCGGAATCCGCATCGGCTGCCTCTGCACCCGCAACCGCAAGGTGCACGACTCGGTGATGAAGTTCTGCCAGGCGAGGCTTTCTCCGCCGCTTCTCGGTCAGATCGTGGCCGAGGCTTCGGTCGATGTGCAGAAGGAGTACCTGCACGGAGTCTATGAGGAATACCTCGACAGGCGCAACTTCCTTATTGACGGGCTCAACAAGATTCCGGGGGTATATTCTCCGATTCCGATGGGCGCCTTCTACACCGTGGCCAAACTCCCGGTCGATGATGCCGAGAAATTCTGCATGTGGTGCCTGAGCGACTTCCGCTACGACGGCGCGACCGTGATGATGGCTCCGGCGTCAGGCTTCTACACCGAGCCGGGGGAGGGCAGGCAGGAGGTCCGCATAGCCTATGTGCTCTGCAAGGAAGACCTCGCCAAGGCTCTCACCGTGCTCCAGAAGGCCCTGGAAGCCTATCCGGGCAGAATATAATTAGAAGCCTATCCGGGCAGAATATAATTATTTATAAAGGAGGACGACGGCCTCAGTGCCGGCCCCGTCGAGACTCACCTCGCTGCGAAGCTTCAGCTCCGCGGCCTTGAGCCTTATGGCGAGCGTCAGCTCCCCGAGCGAAAAAGCCGAACCGCAGCGCAGGCGAATCCCCGCCGCAGCCTCGTCGGTCGAGATTTCCGCCTCTATGCCGAGCTTCTGCGCCGAGCGCACTGCGGCGTCCAGCTGGGCCTGCTTCACTGTATAGCCCGGCTCAGCCGCCCCGCCGTCCCGCTGGATGAAGTCCAGCAGGCTGTCCAGCGAGGGGTTCGCCCTGCGTATCACGCTCTTGCCGTGCAGGTACTCCTCGTATTTCTTCTCAAGATAGTTGTCTGCCATAATCCAAAAAAACCTTACAAACTATTTCCCGTCATCACTGAATATTCCCTCAAATTTACAAAAAATATATTACCTTCGCGGAAACTCTTAAACACATTAATTATGAAAGCCCTTAAAGGAACAAAAACAGAGGCGAACCTCGCCGCCGCATTTGCCGGCGAGAGCGAAGCCCGCAACAAGTACACCTACTACGCCTCCAAGGCCCGCAAGGACGGCTATGTCCAGATGGCGGAGCTCTTCGAGGCCACCGCGGACAACGAAAGGGAGCATGCCAAGATGTGGTTCAAGCTCCTGCACGGAGGTGCCGTGCCCGATACTGAAAGCAATCTCAAGGACGCCGCTTCCGGCGAGCACTACGAGTGGACGGAGATGTACCCGTCCTTCGCAAAGGAGGCCCGCGAGGAGGGATTCGAGCAGATAGCCGCCCTCTTCGAGATGGTGGCCGAGATTGAGAAGCATCACGAGGAGCGCTACAGGAAGCTTCTCGCCAACATCGAGGGCAAGCTGGTATTCACCCGCGAGGGCGACGCCATCTGGGAGTGCGGCAACTGCGGCCACATAGTCATAGGCCCGTCCGCCCCTGAGGTATGCCCTGTCTGCGCACACCCTAAGAGCTACTTCAGGCTCGCGGCAAGGAACTATTGATTCCCCGCCGATGAAGCGACTCCTGCCGGTCCTGATACTCCTCCTGTTGCTCGCCCCCGCCAGGCTGGCGGCGCAGTTTACCGACTCATCCAGCGGACTGCTCCAGATGCCGTCCGCTGAGATGCAGCCGGAGGGGACTTTCATGATCACCAACAACAGTCTCAACCGCCATTCGCTGCCGACTTCCGGCTGGTCATACCGGACTTTCGGCTACGGCTTCAGCTTCACTTTCTGGAGCCGCTTCGAGGTCGGCTATGTCTGCACGATATTCAACGGCAGCAAGATACCGGGCTCGACGGGCAGGACGAGGCTGATGTTCAACCAGGACAGGCATTTCGTAGGGCGCTTCCAGCTGCTCCGCGAGGGGGAGTTCGGCCTCGGCTGGATACCTTCGCTCGTGGTGGGCGTGAGCGACCCGACCACCGGCTCCTCCGCCAACGGCTACATCGACGCCAATGTGGAGGGCACGGGCAACGGCTACTTCAACCGTGAATATGTGGCCCTCTCAAAGCACTTCAACACCCCCTGGGGTGAGCTAGGGGGACACCTTGCATACCAGTACAACCAGCGCAGCGACTACGCGCTCAACGGTCCTGCCGCCGCGGTGACATTCACCCCCAAACTGCTCTGTGACAGGAGCATACTCGACCAGGTGCGCTTCATCGCCGAGTACGACGCGCGCACATTCAACCTCGGCTGCATCGCCTCCGTCTGGAACAATCGCTTCGAGGCTATGTTCGAGCTTCAGGCCTGCAAGTACATAAACTTCGGCATCAGATATAAAGTGAGATTGAAGTAATACCTTATAATATATGAGAAAAATCCTGTTTGCAGTCATCGCTCTGTTCGGAATCCAGTCCGCTGCCCTGGCACAGAAGGCTTTCCAGAGCCTCGCCTTCGGCATCGAGGCGGGTACGGCCGGCATAGGCGTGGAGCTCGCGATGCCTCTGGTCACTGACCATCTCTTCCTCAGGGCAGGTTTCAACGCCCCTTCCATAGCGGCGACGCAGGACTTCGACGTGAGCATGGCCGAGGTCAATTCCAGCATCGCCACCGTCAACTCCAACCTTGAGGCCGCGGGGCTGCCGGACAGGATCAGTACCAGCTTCGATGACATGAAGCTGAACGTAACCTCGACGCTCAACCTCAGCACCGTCAAGGCGATGCTCGAGTACTACCCGTTCCGCAAATCGTCCTTCCACATCACGGCGGGCGTGTTCTGCGGCATGGAGGGCTCCTACCTCTCCGCCGCCGCCCAGACCGACAAGACGTTCTGGAGCAACTACAAGAGCCTCCAGGCCGAGGTGGACGCCATCAACGAGAAATACAAGGATGTGCCGGGCTACACCCCGACCGACATCAGCACCGTCAATGTCAACACCGACGGCAAGACGCTGCAGGTGCAGGAAAAGGACGGAGCCGGCTATATGGAAGCCGCAATCGACATTCCGAGGCTCAGGCCTTACCTAGGGCTCGGCTTCGGACGCAGCGTGCCAAGGCGCCGCGTGGGTCTGCAGCTCGACCTCGGAGCCATATATATGGGTGCGCCTTCGCTCAGCTCCGGCAACGAAGTGGCCTATGACGGCGATGCGCAGGAAGTGATGCCGAACGGGCTCACGCTGGATGATTTCAAGTTCTGGCCTGTGGCGTCTCTCAGGCTGACAATCAGGCTGTTCTAGTGAAAAGATCCGGACTCATACTTCTGGCGGCCGCCCTTGCCTCGCCTGCGCTTCCCGCACAGGAAGCGAGGGATTCCGTGGTGCAGCGGCTCGTGGAGGCGGGATTCGCCAATGTGAGGTCCGCCGAGGCCGGCGGGTATGTAGTGTATTCGCTTGAGAATGACGCATACAAGCTGCCTGCGGAGGGATTCGCCAGGGCGTGCAGGATCATCGAGGGGGCTGGGCTCCCGGACGGGCGGCAGGTCAAGATAGTCGGCACCGACTACGGCGTCCCGGAGGTAACCATTACATACAGCCCCGAGACGGGCGGATGGCGAACCACGAGGCGGCTCGACGAGAGCTGGGACCTTGTGCGCGGGGAGAAGAAGCACGCGGACACTTTCGGCAAGGTGGACTTCGTAATCTACCCGCAGCTGTCCCTCAAGAATCTCATCATCAATCAGGTATATCAGTCGCTCTGGCAGCTTAGCCCCGCGCTGGAAGTCTCTCTCTGGCCGGGCATGAAGTTCAGCTACCAGATGAAATTCCCGATATTCAGCGACGGCTACGGCAACGAGGAGCGCATCGTGCATCCGGGCATGATTACGCTTTCGCAGCGCTTCCGCGACCCGTGGCACCTCAATGTCAACGGCCGGCTGAGCGTGGGCACCTTCTCCGGCGGCCGCTACGGGGCGGCGCTGGAGCTGGCTTACTGGTTCCCTAACGAGCGCTTCTGGCTGGACACCCAGCTCGGATTTGTGGGGGAGTACTACTGGAAAGGCTTCAAGTTCCGCTACAGCAAGGACTTCGACTTCCTCTGGAATGTCGCCGCCAACTACTATTGCCCTTCGCTCGGCACGCAGTTTACCCTGCGCCTGCAGAAGTTCGTCGCCGGCGATACCGGAGTCAAGTACGAGATGGTGCGGCACCTGCGCCGCTGCTCGGTAGGCCTCTATGCGGAGAAAGCCCCTGACATTCAACTCAATGTGGGATTCCGTTTCCAGCTGTCCCTGCCGCCTTACCGCCAGAAGCGCCGCGGCTACATCCCGAGAGTCGTGACTTCCGGGCAGATGGGCATGACCTACAACGCCAACAACGAGCAGAACTACTATCAGGAGTTCCGCACCGAGGCTTCCGACAATATCTTGAGCCGCAACTCCTTCAACCCTTATTTTATTGACGCACAACTCAATTTGCTTCAATAAATTTTTAAAAATTTGCATATCCGACAAATTTGGCGTATTTTTGCCTTCCGTAATGTAGTATGGTCTTTCGGGAAGCCGGGAGAGTTGTGCTCTACAAGCAGGATTATTAATGTTTAATGTTTAATATTATCTTTTAAGATGAAAAAACTTTTATCGCTCATCGCCCTGGCGGGAATTTTTGCAGCCTGCCAGCCGGAAGAGATCAAGACTGCGTTCGAAGTTCCGGATGCAGTTGCTACCATCAAGGTTGTTGCGGTTGATGTCCGCACCAATACCCAGGTTACCCCTAACGATGTAAAGGCAAATGTCTCCAATGCAAGCTATGCAAACGGCGTAGTTACCATCACCGGTAATCCTACCATCGCAAAGCAGACCGTCACCCTTACCGTAAACTACAAGGCTGACTATATGAGCGCTGCCAAGGACTACACCGCTGACGTCGAGCTCCTCGCACTCCGTGCAGGCGGCCAGGCAGAGTACTCCGCTACCGTAGTTGTCGGCGAGCTCAGCCCTGTCCCTGAATACACCTTCACCGTAAAGCAGGACAAGAATGAGCCAGAGACCGGCGTCGTTTACTTCCAGCCTTCAGACGGCCAGAACCTTATCAGCTACAACGGCAAGATGTGGGCAAGGAACAACAGCGAGTACCTCCTCACCGGCAAGGTTGACTGGAAGGCACAGAAGGGTTCAGTCGCTTCCGACTATTCCTGGAAGGGCGAGGCTTCCGACGAGGAGCTCAAGCCTTACGCTGAGTCTTACTTCAACGCCTACAATACCGGCATCGTAGAGGAAGCCAAGGATGCTCTCAACATCACCGTTTCCGCATTCAGCTACTATACCGTATATGTAACGAGGGTTACCACAGCTGCAAGCTACACCGTTTACAAGGTTGACGTTGCAACCAAGGCCGAGACCGCTATCGCAGCCTTCGACGTGAAGTCAGTTGCAGCCACCCAGATCGAGTACGAGGAAATCGCAGATCCTGATTCACACGGACACTATGAGCAGGGCCACGGCCACGGTGACGGCGGCAGCAACGCCGGCGGCGGAATCGTTTACCCTGACTAATCTGTCTGACACTGTTTAATTAACTGATAAAAAGGATTTTATATATGAAACTCAAAGTTATCGCATTGTCTGTTGCCATGGCTGCGGCTTGCGTAGTTGCAAGTGCCCAGACAGACTCCAAGTGCAAGGACGTGTTCATCGGCGTAGGCGCAGGTATCGCCTCACCTCTCACCCCTGGTTTCAACACTCCAGCTTTCTATGCCAACCTCCAGGTCGGCAAGTACATCACTCCGGTATGGGGCGTCCGCGGTGTCATCGGCGGTCCGTTCCTTACTCTTGATGCCAACGACGGCAACGCCTACATCAAGGACGGCTCTGTAAAGGGCTACTCCAACAAGCTCTTCGGAGAGATCAACCTCGACGGTATGTTCAACATCACCAACGTGTTCGCTGACGATATCGCCAAGTTCAACGTATATCTCTTCGCCGGTCCTACCGTCAACTTCTCCTCTGTAGGAACCAAGTTCTCTGACGTTCAGGACGCTGAGATTCTCCTTGTCGAGGATACCGACAGCTTCAAGGCCCGCTTCGGCGCGACCGCAGGTCTCGGACTCGCTTATGACTTCACCAAGGTGTTCTCTCTCGGAGTTGAGGCCCGCTTCGGCATCACCCCTTCAATCTTCGGTGACGCTGATGCATACCGCAAGGCTGAGGGTACCACCCGCATCGCCCTCAACGGCGTATGGACCATCGGTGGCAAGCGCGGCAAGGTTGAGCGCGCAGCAGCCGCTGCCGCTGCAGCCGGCTACATCTCCAAGGAGGCTGCCGAGGCTCTCGCAAACGAGGCTGTCGCCAACAATCCTAAGATCGTAGAGAAGGTCGTTGAGAAGGAAGTTGTCAAGGAGGTCGAGAAGCTCGTCAACAACGAGGTTCCTTCTTCAACCGCACTCTTCTTCCAGATCGGCAGCGCCAACCTCTCAAGCAAGGACAAGGCTCGCGTAAAGCTCCTCGCAGAGGCTATCAATGCTGACAAGAGCAACAGCACTTACGTAGTAAGCGGCTACGCCGACAAGAAGACCGGCAGCGCCAAGACCAACCAGAAGCTTTCTGAGAAGCGTGCCGAGGCCGTTTACAACCTCCTCGTATCCGAGGGCGTTGACGAGAGCAGGCTCGAGAAGCAGGGCATGGGCGGTGTCGATGCAATGTTCTTCAACAACGACGTTCTTTCCCGCACCGTTATCGTAAAGAAGAAGTAATTTCTCTTCAGAATATTGAAGGAGGCCTGCAGACTGACTCTGCGGGCCTCTTTTTTTGTGCCGATGCTTTCGTAATTCAAAACAGATGATTATATTTGCATAAGATGTACTTTTGTACCCAGTCCTTATGAGCGGCGAGATAAATGATATAAGATCACAGGTTGCAAGGCTCATCGCCTTGTATGAGGCCGAGAAGCAGAGAGCGGACGCTCTTGCCGTGAAGCTTGCCGTGAGCGAGGACGAGGTCCGGAAGTGCAGGGAGCAGATTACTGATCTGAACCTACAGATAGACAATCAGAGGCTGATGAGCGCCTTCCTCGGGGAGGGCAACCACGAAGAGGCCAAAGAGCGCGTAAGCGGTCTGATAAGGGAGATAGACAAATGCATAAAGCTGCTGGAGAATGGATGAAAAGGGGCAAAGCGTAACACTCAAGATAGCGAACAGGGATTATTCGCTTACCGCCGCTTCCCCGGAGCAGGAGCAGCTGATGCGTCTCGCGGCGAAGGATGTCAACGAGATGTATGACAAGTTCAACGCCCGTTTCCCTGAGACCGGCACAGAGGACAAGTTCGTGTTCGTGGCCGTGCAGGAGGCGGTAGGGAAGTTCCACACCAAGGCTCTTCTCGCCCAGATGGAAAGGGAGCTGAACGCGCTCAGGCAGGAGCTGGAATCATATCTGGAAGGTACGGAAAAAAGATAAGCCGTCAGGCCCATCTTCTGAAAACAACAAGTTCTTCGGAACAGGGTCCACTCGGCCCGAGGAAGGCAGGCCCGCACGACGGGAAGCCCGATACGGTACGGAGCCCAAATCTTATTCAGAGGCTTTCTGAAAGTTCGGCTGACGGCTTTTGTAATAATACGGTGTCTGCATAGGATGATGCGGATGCCGTATTTTGTTTGAATTATTGTAAAATATTATATATTAATTTGTTATGTTTTTATACTATATTCTGACGGCGATTGCCGGGGCTGCGATAGCAATTGCGGTCTATATGTTGATAACGCGCCGGATAGCCAAGGGGCGCGGAGATGTAATCATCGAGAAGGCTCAGGCCGAGGCTGAGAACATCAAGCAGCAGAAGATACTCCAGGCCAAGGAGAAGTTCATCCAGCTCCGCAGCGAGCATGACAAGGCGGTCAACGCCAAGAACGCCGAACTCCGCGAGCGCGAGAACAATATAAAGTCCCGCGAGACCCAGCTCTCCCAGCAGGCCAGCGAGCTCGGACGCCGCCAGCACGACCTCGACAGCCAGAAGGGCCAGCTCAACGCCCAGAAGACCAAGCTTGACGCCAAGCTCGAAGAGTGCGAGAAACTTACCGCCCAGGTCAACAAGGAGCTTGAGAATGTGGCCGGAATGAGCGCCGAGGAGGCCAAGAAGATGCTTGTGGAGAATATGAAGGCGGAGGCCCGCACCGAAGCCCAGGCATATATCAACGATACGATGGACGAGGCGAGGCTCAATGCCGCCAAGGAAGCCAAGCGCATCGTAATCAACACGATACAGCGTACTGCCACCGAGACTGCCATTGAGAACGCCGTGACGACCTTCCCTATTGAGAATGACGAGGTCAAGGGCCGCATCATCGGTCGTGAGGGCCGCAACATCCGCGCCCTGGAGGCAGCAACTGGAGTTGAAATCGTAGTTGACGATACCCCGGACGCCATCCTCATCTCAGCCTTCGACCCGGTGCGCAGGGAGATTGCAAGACTCTCGCTGCATCAGCTCGTAATTGACGGCCGCATCCACCCTGCACGCATCGAGGAGGTCGTGGCCAAGGTCAGCAAGCAGCTTGAGGACGAAATCCTCGAGACCGGCAAGCGCACATGCATCGACATGGGCATCCACGGCCTCAACATCGAGCTCGTCAAGCTCATCGGCCGTATGAAATACCGCTCATCTTACGGACAGAACCTTCTGCAGCACTCCCGCGAAGTGGCGAACATCTGCGCCACGATGGCTTCCGAGCTCGGGCTCAACCCTAAGATCGCCCGCCGCGCAGGTCTCCTGCACGATATAGGAAAGGTCAGCGAGAGCGAGCCTGAATATCCTCACGCCATCCTCGGCGCCAAGCTTGCCGAGCAGTACAAGGAGCGCCCTGAGATCTGCAACGCCATCGGCGCGCACCACGAGGAGATGGAGATGACCACCATCTACGCTCCGCTCGTGCTCGTGGCCGACGCCATCTCCGGCGCACGTCCTGGTGCAAGGCGCGAGGTCATCGAGTCCTACATCAAGCGTCTCAAGGGTATGGAAGACCTTGCGGCCTCATATCCGGGAGTTACCAAGTCTTACGCTATCCAGGCGGGCCGCGAGCTCCGCGTCATCGTGGGTGCCGAGGAAGTGTCCGATGACCAGGCCGCACGCCTCTCAGTCGATATCGCGCAGCGCATCCAGGATGAGATGACCTATCCGGGTCAGGTCAAGATCACAGTTATCCGCGAGACCCGCTCAGTTGCAATAGCGAAATAATCATGTTAAGCCTCCTACTCTCGCTCCTTGTCCTTCAGGCCAGCCCCAACGTGAGCTGGCACTCGGAGCTGAAGCAGACCGAAAACGGCAGCCAGATAGTCCTCACGGGCGACATAAGGCAGGGTATAGACCATGTCTATGGCACTGTCAACGTGTCGTCCTGCCAGGGGACCAGCTGCTATGCTCCCGAGGACTTCGACTTCGACCATACCTTCAAGTCGCAGTCCGCGCTCTCTTCCGCTCCCGGCGCCTTCTCCGCGCCGAGCCTTGACAGGGGCGGGGCAAAGGCAGGCGCCGAGCTAAAGAGCAGCCCCGCAGCCGCCTCAGCCGAGCCGGCAGTTCCGGCAGGGGAGAGTTCCAAGTCGCTCTGGGCCCTGATACTGGAGGCTATACTCTGGGGATTCGCGATGCTGCTTACGCCTTGCGTATTCCCGATGGTGCCGATGACGGTGTCCTTCTTCATGAAGGGCAGCGAGACGGCTTCCAAGGGCCGCTTCAAGGCATTCATGTACGGACTCTTCATAGTCCTGCTCTATACCGTGCCGATTTCCCTGATTATCGGGGTGACCTGGATAGTCGGGGGCAGCGGGGTGACGGCCGACATATTCAACTGGCTCTCTACCCACTGGCTGCCGAACATAATATTCTTCCTCGTCTTCATGGTCTTCGCGGCGAGTTTCTTCGGGGCGTTCGAGATTACGCTTCCGTCGAAGTGGACCAACAGCGCGGACCGCAAGAGCGACAGCAAGGGGCTCGCGGGAATATTCTTCCTCGCACTTACCCTCGTGCTGGTAAGCTTCAGCTGCACCGGCCCTATCGTGGGCACCGTGCTCATCAAGAGCACCCAGGGCGAGTTCTGGGCTCCGATGGTGACGATGCTCGCGTTCAGCGTGGCCTTCGCTCTGCCGTTTACCCTGCTCGCGCTCTTCCCGTCGCTGCTCAAGAAGCTGCCGAAGAGCGGCGGCTGGCTCAATTCGGTCAAGGTCGTGCTCGGATTCATCGAAATCGCGCTCGGACTCAAGTTCCTCAGCGTTGCCGACCAGACCTACCACTGGCACATTCTCGACAGGGAAGTATATCTCGCCATCTGGATTGTGGTATTTACCCTCCTGGGACTTTACCTGCTCGGCAAGATTCGCTTCCGCAACGATTCTCCGCTGGAATATGTCTCCGTCAAGAGGCTCGTGCTTGCCATCATAAGCTTCGCTTTCGTGGTGTATATGATTCCCGGCATGTGGGGCGCGCCGCTCAAGGCTCTCTCCGGCTATATGCCTCCGATGGAGACGCAGGATTTCGTGCTGGGAGCGGAACGGCAGGGAGTCTCGCAGACGGTACAGCCTGAGGCTTCGGAAGCCCCGGAAGGGATGATTACCATTGCCCACGGCCTGCACGCCTACGACAAGCTTGAGGACGGCATTGCGGCCGCCTCACGCAGCGGCAAGAGGGTGTTCGTGGACATCACCGGGCACGGCTGCGTCAACTGCCGCGAGATGGAGTCCCGAGTGTGGTCCGACCCGGAGGTGCTGCGCACTCTCAGGGAGGATTTCGTGATCGTCGCGCTCTATGTGGATGACAAAACGAAACTTCCCGAGTCGAAGTGGATTACCAACGACAGCGGGAAGCTTCTCAAGGATGTCGGCAGGGTCAATTCCTGGATTGCGCTCAAGCGCTTCGGGGTCAATTCCCAGCCCAACTATTTCATTCTCAGTCCTGAAGGCGCCACTCTGAAGGGGCCTCGGGCCTACAATCTGGATATCGCGGGATATCTGGAGTTCCTCTCGGAATAAGCCTCTAGAGCGAGGCTATCATCCTGGTGAAGATGCCGGTCATCCGCTCCGCGGCTATGTCGGCCTGCTTGACCACATCGTCTCCGTCGTTGAAGTTCTTCTCCACATTGAGGAAGTTGGAGACATTGGTCACGACGGACATTCCGAACACCCTGATGCCGCAGTGGCGGGCCACTATGACTTCCGGTATCGTGGACATTCCGAGCAGGTCGGCGCCCACGGAGTGGTAGAAGCGGACTTCCGCCGGGGTCTCGTAGGTAGGGCCGGTGCTGCTGAGGTAAACTCCCTTCTTGACAGGGATGCCCATCTCGGTGCAGATTTTCTCCGCGAGCGCCTGGAGCTTGAGGTCGTAGGCGCAGGTCATGTCCGGGAAGCGCGGCCCGAACTCGTCGAGGTTAGGCCCGATGAGCGGGTTAGGCAGCATATTGATATGGTCCCTGATGATGATGAGGTCTCCCACCTTGTAGTCGGGGTTGCAGGCGCCGGCGGCGTTGGATACGAAGAGGTATTTGATGCCGAGGGTCTTCATTACCCTTATGCCGATGGTCACGAGCTCCATCGGGTAGCCTTCATAATAGTGGAAACGGCCCTGCATCGCGATTACCGTCCTGCCGCCCAGCTGCCCGAAGATGAAGTTGCCCTTGTGCCCGGTGGCAGTGGACCTCGGGAATTCCGGAATCTGGCTGTACGGGATAACGGTCTGGTTCTCAATCTTGTCGGCGAGTTTGCCGAGGCCGCTTCCGAGCACGATGCCGACTTCTGGTATCCGGCCTCCGATACTCTCCTTCACAAAGCCGGCGGCTTTCTGAATTTTCTCTGTTATCTGGCTCATGGTCTTAGTATTATTTGATGCGCGAGAGCACCTTGCGTGCCTCCGCGATGATTTCTTTCTCTCCCGCTATCTCCCTGCCGCGCATCAGGAACTTGCCGTCGCAGATTACGGAATCTATGCAGTCCGAGTGGGCTGAATAGACCAGGTTGGCGAGGAACGGCCCCGGCGAGAGGAAGAAGGTGTTGTCGGTGTCGATGATGTCGATGTCGGCTATGGCTCCGACTTCAAGCCTGCCGGTGCCCAGTCTGAGGGCCTTGGCTCCGTTGACCGTGGCCATGTCCAGCAGCTCCGGAAGCGGCATCGCCGACGGGTCCTCCCTCCAGGCTTTCTGGAAGATGGCGCTGGTCTTCATCGCCTCGAGCATGTCGAGGTTGTTGGATGAGGCGCAGCCGTCGGTGCCCAGGCAGATGTTGATGCCGGCGTCGCGCATCTCGTTGTAGAGGAAGCGGTAGCCGGAGGCGAGCTTGGTGTTGGAGTTGATGTTGTGCACGCAGTGGACTCCGCGGCGCGCGAGGATTTCTATGTCGTGTTCGCTGACCCAGAGGGTGTGCGCCGCGACGACGCGGTCGTTGAGTATGCCGAGTGCGTCGAGGTATTCCACCGGAGTGAGCCCTCCGTGCGCGGCCTTGCAGTCCTCGACCTCCTTGCGGGTCTCGCTGAGGTGGATGTGCAGGTTGATGTCGTGCTTTTTGGCGAAGTCGCTGACCCAGAGCATCATCTCCTCCCTGACGGAGTAGATGGCGTGGAAGGCGACTCCATATACCATCCCCGGGTTGTCCTTGCCGAGGAACGGCTCGCTCTTGAGTTCGCAGTGGTGCTTCTGGCGCTCGGACTCCTCCGGGTCGCCCTTGTCGATGACATCGTAGCCGGTGGCGATCCTGAGGCCCATCTCCCTGGCGGCCCTGACCGAAGAGTCGAAGAACCAGTAGTGGTCGTTGAAGGTCGTGGTGCCGGTGCGGATCATCTCGATGCAGGCCACCTTGGTGGCCCAGTAAACGTATTCGGCATCAATGCCTTCCTCGGCTTTCCATATCTTGTCGAGCCACTGCGGGAAGAGCATATCCTCGCCTATGCCCCTCATCAGGGACATAGGGGAATGCGTGTGCATATTGACAAAACCCGGTATCGCAACCTTGCCGGAACAGTCCATCACTTCGATGTCGCCGGCGAGCTCCCATTCTGCACAGAAGCCGGAAGGCTCGATTGCGGATATCAGACCTTTACTGATCAGTATGTCTTTGCGTGAGCCTTCAACAGTGATGTCCTTGAGAAGAATGTCACCCATTAAAGATCCTCGAATTCAATTCCTGAACCTTCCTCGCTCTGCCGCTGCGGGATTTCTCCGTGGAAGCAGTTTTCCTTGATGTATTCGATGACCTCGCTGAGGCCCTCGGCGAACTTCTCGAAATCCTCCTTGTAGAGGAAGATCTTGTGCTTGTCGTAGCTGTAGTTGCCGTCCGGGCCGGTCCTGCGCTTGCTCTCGGTTATCGTAAGGTAGTAGTCCTTGTTGCCTCTGGTGGACTTCACATCAAAAAAGTATGTACGTTTTCCTGCCCTGACAGGCTTTGAAAACACATCCTCACCGTCGCGGCTGTCAAATCCGGACTTATCGTAATCGTCTCTGTACATATAGAAGCTGTTTTGATATAATTCCTTTCGTTTATTACACGGCCTTTCCGGCTGACTTTTTTTGCTTTTAGCTTTGCAAAATTAGAATAATTTATCGATTACTTGCTATCTTTGTGCGTTAATTTTTGTTTGAAAGTATGCTCAACCGCAGAATTCTCCGTACAAAGGCGTTCAAGGCCATATTCTGCTACGCGGAAAATCCCGGTATGACCCTCAAGGAAGCCGAAGCCATGCTCGAGCTCTCCTGCGAGTCGGCCAGAGACCTCTATCTTTTCCTGCTCTCCATCGCAGGTCCGCTCACGGCGGAGGCAAAAGCCCGCATAGAGGCCGCCAAATCCAAGTTCAACCCCACCGAAGAGGAGCTCAATCCGAATATGAAGTTCGTGCAGAACCGCATCGCGCCGATGCTGGCCGAGGACCCGGATTTCTGCAAGCTCATCTCCCGCAAGAAGCTGTCCTGGGGGCAGTACGACATGCTCCTGAGGCATCTCTACGAGACCGTCCGCTCCCGCAAATATTTTCAGGACTACCTCGCCAGTCCCGAGAGCAGCCTGGAGGAGGACGCGCGCCTCTGGTGCCGCATCTATGAGAGGGAGTTCGAGGACAATCCCGAGCTCATCGAGATACTCGAGGAACTTTCGATATGGTGGAACGACGACCTCGGCTACGCGCTGAGCTGGTGCTGCCGCACTATGCGCTCCCTCGGCAAGGGCGAGACATGGAATCTTCCGCCGCTCTACCAGAGCTCGCTTGCTGGCAAGGAGGGCTATTCCGACGACAAGCGCTTCGTGACCAATCTGCTGCGCACGGCGTTCTCGGGTTTCGAGAAGTATTCGTCCGCCGTGGCCGAGCTCACCCCGAAGTGGAACAGGGACCGCATCTGCACGACCGACCTCGCGCTGATAGTGTGCGGAATGGCGGAGGCCGAGGCGTTCCCGGAGACCTCTGTGCGCATCATAATCAACGAATATGTGGAGATTTCCAAGTGCTACAGCACGCCGGACAGCAGCGGCTTCGTGAACGGCCTGCTGGACAAGCTCGTCAACAGGCGGGCCCTTCCCGGCGATGCGGAAATCCCCGCCACTCAAGAATAATTATTTAAATTTATAAAGCAATGATTACTACTATTTTACAGTCAACTGCAGCCTCTGCGGGCTCCCAGGGCGGAGCGTGGAGCATGTGGATTATGCTTCTGCTCATCTTCTTCGTGATGTGGTTCTTCATGATCAGGCCGCAGCGCAAGCAGCAGAAGGCTCTCGAAGAGATGCGCCGCAACCTCAAGAAGGGTGACAAGGTGATTACCGCAGGCGGCATCTACGGCGTGGTCGCCGATGTTGACGAGCGCACCGTGCTGATGAAGGTTGACGGCGAGGTGAAGCTCCGCGTGGACAAGTCTTCCATCCAGAAGGATATGTCCGAGCCGGCTCCTGCCCAGAACGCAGAGAAAGAGGACAAGAAGAAGTAGTCCCGGATGAGGAGCAATTGGGTACAGCTTCTGCTCTGCCTGCTGCTGTCCGCCGGCATCTGGCTGATTCACAATCTCTCGCAGACCTATGTGAGCATGGTCAGCGTGCCCGTGGCTGCTGAAAGCAACATCGAGGGGCACGCCGGCACTTCCACCACGGAGGCTACCGTCTCCGCGCAGGTCAAGGCTACCGGTTTCCGGCATGCGAGGATGTCCGGCAGGCACAAGAGGCCCGTCCGCGTCACTTTCAGCCCGTCGGACTTCAGGCAGGACGGCGACAACCTGTACTCCGTTCCCGTATCCAATCTCTACAGATATTCTTCCCAGATCTTCGGCGAAGGCGTTACAGTGGAGTCCATAATCTCCGAGGCGCCGAAGTTCGTATTTCCGGAGGTCTCATACCGCAAGGTGCCTGTGCGCAAGGTGCAGTCGCTTACTTTCGAGCAGCAGTATATGGCCACCCGCCCGATGACCCTCCAGCCCGATTCGGTGCTGGTCTATGGCGAGCCGGCGAGGATTGAGAGCATCGAACATGTGCTCACCCGCCCGATTGACCTCTGGAACCTCCGCAACAGCGTGCACGGCACGGTGAAGCTGGAAGTTCCGTCCGGGGTCCGGCTCTCCGACACGGAGGTCGTCTATTCGATGGAGGTTTCGCGCTATGTGGAAGTTTCCGCCGAGGTGGACATAGAGACCCGCAACGTGCCCCGCGGCTCGGAGCTGGTCGTGCTGCCTTCCAAGGCGAACGTGACTTTCCGCTGCGTGTTCCCGATGGGCTCCGACCCTGCGAAGAAGGCCAGGTTCTATGTTGACTACAAGGACTTTGCCGGTTCGATTACGGGACGCTGCGTCGCGCAGGTCGAGGACCTGCCGTCGGGGGTGATTTCCTGGACGATGAGTCCGGAGGTGTTTGACTGCATAGTCCGGAATTCCTCCCAGCGATGACCACGGTACTCGTCACGGGGCCGATAGGCAGCGGCAAGTCGGAGGTGTGCAGATACCTCGCGGGCAAGGGTTTCCCGGTCTATGACTGCGACTCCCGCACCAAGGCGCTCTATGACAGCGTGCCGGGCCTGAGGCAGAAGATCGAGGCGGCGCTGGAGATAGAGTGGAAGGATATCGGCATCATTTTCACGGACACGCGCCGAAGGCTGCTGCTGGAGAGCATTGTCTATCCCCTCGTGGCGGAGGACATCCTCTCCTGGAAGGCTTCCCTGGATTGCGGTCTCGCGTTCATCGAGTCGGCCGTGGCCCTCGACAAGAGGCAGTTCGACTCCCTCTACGACAAGGTGCTGCTGGTCACGGCTCCAGAGGAGTTGAGGCTGGGACGCAACCCCCACGCGGCAATCCGTGGAGCGCTGCAGAGCTTCGACAGCGGGAGAATATGTTATACGGTCGAGAATGACTCGACAATTGAAGATTTACATTTAAAGACAGATAAATTGTTATGCAGACTGATTTAAGCAAGATACTCGCCGTCTCAGGACAGCGCGGACTTTATGAGTATGTGGCGCAGGCCCGCAACGGTGCCATCGCCGAATGCCTTTCAGACAAGAAGAGGACAGTGTTCAGCGGCACAAGCCGCATCACCACCCTCGCCGACATCGCCATCTACACCTCAGAGGGGGAGATGAAGCTCGCGGACGTGTTCCTCGCGCTCAAGGCTGCGCTCGGAGACGCGGAGGCACCTTCTTCCAAGGCTCCGGAGGCGGAGATCGAGGGGCTCTTCCGCAAGGCGGTGCCTAACTACGACGCCGACCGTTTCTACCTCTCGCACATGCGCAAAATCATCGACTGGTACAGCCAGATCGTGAAGTACGCTTCTCTCGATTTCGTCAAGGAAGAGAATGGAGAGCAGGCGGAGGAGGCTTAAGGCCGTCACTCTCGGCTGCTCCAAGAATACGGTGGACACGGAGCACCTGCTCTCGCGCCTGCCTGACGGGGAGTTCGAGATAGTCTCCGACGATTCGCCGGTGGATGTGCTGCTGGTCAATACCTGCGGCTTTATCGGCGACGCCAAGCAGGAGTCGGTCGAAGCGGTGCTGGAAGCCGTGGAGTGCAAGAAGCGCGGACAGGCCGCTGAGGTGGTCGTATTCGGCTGTCTCTCACAGCGTTACGGCGCCGAGCTCAAGAAGGAAATACCCGAAGTGGATGCGTGGTACGGGGCGAGGGACCTTGCCCCCGTGCTGCGGCACCTCGGTGTGAGCCCCGACTCCGCAGTGAGGCGCAGGCCCCGCGACGGAAAGGGCTATGCCTATCTCAAGATATCCGAGGGCTGCGACCGCCGCTGCTCCTACTGCGCCATACCTTTCATCCGCGGGGCACACCGCTCCGTGCCGATGGAGGAGCTCGTGCAGGAGGCGCAGATGCTTGCGGAGGACGGAGTAAAGGAACTGATACTCATAGCTCAGGACACGACCTACTATGGCCTGGACCTCTATCATCGCCGCGCACTTGCGGAGCTGATTGAGCGCCTCTCCGCCATCGGGGGGATACGCTGGATACGCATACATTATTCATATCCGGCAGATTTCC
This sequence comes from bacterium, assembly GCA_963588685.1. Classification (GTDB taxonomy): domain Bacteria; phylum Bacteroidota; class Bacteroidia; order Bacteroidales; family UBA932; genus Cryptobacteroides. Next base: position 3,707 of record CAVAID010000031.1, on the reverse strand, counting down.
CGGAGGATGTGCTGGACCAGATGGCAAACAATCCCAAGGTCTGCAAATACCTCGACATCCCGCTGCAGCACATCGCCGACGGCGTCCTGGAGCGGATGCACCGCAATGTGGACGGGGCGTGGACGCGTGCGCTGATCTCAAAGCTGCGCAGCCGCGTGCCGGGAGTGGTGCTCAGGACCACGATGATAGTGGGCCATCCGGGGGAGACTGAGGAGCAGTTCTCGGAACTGCTCGACTTCGTGCGTGAGGCCCGTTTCGAGCGGCTCGGCGCGTTTACCTACTCCGAGGAGGAGGGGACCTACGGCGCGGAGCACTTCAGGGACGATGTCCCGCCGGAGGAGAAGCAGAGCAGGCTGGACCGCCTGATGTCGCTCCAGAGCGAGATTTCCTACGGATACAACCTTTCCCGCGTGGGCTCTGAGCTCGACGTGCTGGTGGACGAGGTGATGCCGGACGGCACGCTGGTCTGCCGCTCGCAGTACGAGAGTCCGGAGGTGGACGGCGAGATTATCGTGAGGTCCGCCGGTGCCGCCGTCAGGGTGGGGGATTTCATCCGCGTGCGTGTAACGGCAGCCGAAGAATACGACCTCGAAGCGGAGTTTTGTTTTTAGACGGGGAATTACTATATTCGCAGTTGTACTAAAACAATTGCTGTATGAGCGAGTCTGCAAATGAAGGTCTTATCGACCTTGACCAGATTGTAGCGACCAAATTCAAGGGGAAGAAAATCCCCCGGTTCGTCGTAAATTGGCTGAAGAAGCTGATTCATCAGGATTTCCTCAATTCCATCATCAAGGATGGGGGAGAGGGCATCGATTTCTGCGAACATACCCTCAAGTGCCTCAATGTCGCCCTTGACGTCGAGGGGCTCGAGAATGTCCCTGCCGACGGCACCCTCTATACTTTTGCCTCCAACCACCCGCTCGGCGGCGTGGATGGCGTGGCGCTCTGCTCGCTCATCGGCAGGCGTTTCGGCAATGTGAAGATGCCGGTCAACGACTTCCTGATGTACCTCAAGCCGATTGCGCCGATGTGCGTCCCGATCAACAAGACCGGCGCCCAGGCACGCAACCTCCCGATACTCCTCGACCAGGCTTTCCGCTCTGAGGACCAGGTACTTATCTTCCCTGCGGGCATCTGCTCGCGCAAGATAGACGGCAAGATTCAGGACCTGCCGTGGACCAAGACCTTCATCAACAAGAGCCGCCAGACCGGCCGCACCGTCGTGCCGGTGCACTTCATCGGGCAGAACTCCAGGCGTTTCTACCGCGTGTCCAACCTCTGCAAGAAGCTGAAGCTCAAGTTTAACTTTGCCATGCTTCTGCTGCCGGACGAACTCTACAAGGCGCAGAATTCGCACTTCCGCATCATCCTCGGCGAGCCGATCCCCTGCTCGAAGTTCGATACTTCCAAGACCCCGCTCGAGTGGGCGGCCGAAATGCGCGAAAAGGTTTATCAGATGAAATAGTTATGGAGAAGATCATTGATCCCGTGAGCGTGGACCTGCTCAAGGCCGAGCTCACTCCCGACAAGAAACTCTGCGATACCAACAAGGCCGGCAATGAAATCTACATCATCGACGGCAAAACCTCTCCGAATGTCCTCCGCGAGGTGGGCCGCCTGAGGGAAGTCTCCTTCCGTCAGGCAGGCGGCAGCTCCGGGCTCGCCGTCGATCTCGACGAGTTCGACACGATGGAGAACTGCTACAAGCAGATTGTCATCTGGGACCCTGAAGCCGAGGCGATCCTCGGCGGCTACCGCTACATCCTCGGCCCGGACGTCACTTTCACGGAGAACGGCCAGCCGCACCTTGCCACGGCGCATATGTTCCACTTCTCCGACCAGTTCATCCAGAACTACCTGCCCCACACGATGGAGCTCGGACGCTCGTTCGTGACGCCCGAATACCAGAGCTCCAAGGCCGGCGCCAAGGCCATCTATGCGATGGACAACCTCTGGGACGGCATCGGCGCGGTGATGATGCAGCATTCCAACATCATCTATTTCTTCGGAAAAATGACGATGTACCCGTCCTACGACAAGAGCTGCCGCGACCTGATACTCCGCTTCCTCTGGAAGCATTTCGGAGATGACGAGAACCTTATCCGCCCTTACAGCCCGGTAATGCCGGAGCTGGACAGCCGCGTGCTCGACCTCATCCTCAAGGACGAAGAGTTCAAGCCGGACTACCGCAATCTCAAGGACGCGATACGCAAGCTCGGCACGAGCATCCCGCCGCTGGTCAATTCGTATATGAACACCTCTCCTACGATGAAGATGTGCGGCACGGCGATCAACGACGAGTTCTCCGATGTGGAGGAGACAGCTATCCTCGTATGTTTCAATGAGATGTATGCCGACAAGCGCGACCGCCACAAGGAGCCTTATATCAAGCAGCAGCTTGCCAACCTCTTCGAGAGGTTCCCGCAGCTCAACAGAAATATCGTTGAAGTGTTCGGGGAGAGGAAAGACCTTACCCGCTCCAAGGCGTTCACCGCCATAATGAAAAAAATAAAGGAGAGGCCGTAAGCCGGTTTCTGTTTTATTCTGCCATTTATCTTCGCAACCTACCCCCCGGCATCGGACGGGCCGTCCTCATCTGCCGGTATATTTGGTTTTGCAGGTCCCGGTGCCGTACCCGCACGCTGTCGCCAGCGTACGCCGTGAGCTCTTGCCTCGCGTTTTCACCATTGCCTTGCGGCTGTCGTTTTCTGTTACGGCGGACGTAAAGTTACCTCCACCTGCGCTTTCCGCAGCGGGATGCCCTGTCCTGTCCGGACTTTCCTCTCATCTGAGCGGCAGATCACCCCTCCTTCATTTTCGCCGCAAAGGTACGAAATATATGGCTCAGCGACAAATTTTTGCTGCGGGCCGTTACGGCTTAAAAACCTGCCGGTTGAGAATGGACCGGCCGAGGGTAAGAGAGTCGGCGTATTCGAGATTGTCGCCGAAGCCCAGGCCGCGCGCGAGAGTCGAGACCTTCACCCCGAAACTCTCAATCTGACGATAGATATAGAAGGAGGTCGTCTCGCCCTCCACGTCCCCGCTCAGCGCGAGGATAACTTCTGCAGGCGCATCCGCCCCCTTGAGGCGCTCCACCAGCGAAGCGATATTGAGGTCCGAAGGCCCCACCCCGTTGATCGGGGAAATGATGCCGCCGAGCACATGATACACTCCGCGGTACTGTCCGGTGTCCTCTATGCTCATCACGTCCCGCACGCTCTCCACCACGCAGACGGTGCTGTGGTCGCGGGTGCGGTCGGCGCAGATGGGACAGATGTCCTCGTCGCAGATCATCCTGCAGACGCTGCAGTAGCGCACATCATCCGCCAGGCGGTCAATCGCCGAGGCGAAGCGGTGCACATTTTCGGAAGGTTGCCGGAGCAGGTGCAAAGCCAAGCGCAAGGCGCTGCGGGAGCCCACTCCCGGAAGGGAGCTGATGGCTTCCACAGCGTCTTTCAGCAGCTTGGATGGATAACGGTCAGTCAATTACCTTGCCTTGCCGTTGGAGCCGAGCACATTCATGATCTTGTGAATGTACATCTTCTTCATCTCCTCACGCGCCGGCTTGAGGTACTGGCGAGGATCGAAGTGTGACGGATTCTCGGCGAGGTGCTTGCGGATGGCGGCGGTCATCGCGAGGCGGGAGTCTGAGTCGATGTTGATCTTGCAGACAGCGCTCTTGGCAGCCTTGCGGAGCTGCTCCT
>CAVAID010000030.1:0-25738 GCA_963588685.1 bacterium | reverse complement strand
CTTGTAAACTTAAAAGCATTGTAGCTATGGCCTACCGTCTCTTCCGGTAGGCGGACGTGGCGATGCCGAAAATGTCGGTAACCACCGGTACGGCTGAATTCCATCTGAAAGTTTGCAGGTAAGCCAATCAATCTTTAATTTTGCATAAAATAATAGGAAGGCGCCTGGAGATATGACTTGTGCACTTATAGGATACGGTAGCTGGGCAACGGCGATTGCGGGGCTGATAACTGCCAACGGGAATGGACTTAACTGGTATGTCCGCAACGCGGAGGTCCTCGAAGGACTTGCCTGCGACGGGCATAACCCCAAGTATATCAGCGAGCTGGAGTTTGACCGCGCGCTGATTCATCCGCTTGACGACATCAACGATGCCGTCAGGAACGCCTCTGTGGTTTTCATTGCAGTGCCGGCGGCCTTCCTCAAGACTTTCCTGGCCGGTCTGCGTGAGCCGCTCGCAGGCAGGATTGCGGTTTCCGCAGTCAAAGGCATAATCCCTGACGAGTGCAAGACCGTCTCCGAGTACCTGCATGACAGTTACGGAATATCATTCTCTGATATCTGCATGATTGCAGGGCCCTCCCACGCGGAGGAGGTGTCGCAGGGTCAGCTGACATACCTCACGGCCGTATGCCCGAACGAGGAGAATGCCGCCGCGGTACGGTCCCTGATTGCTTCTCGGTCCATTATAACTTCATATTCTGCAGACCTTTACGGCGTAGAGTACGCCGCCGTCCTGAAGAATATCTACGGCATAGCGGCGGGGCTGAGCGACGGCCTGGGCTACGGGGACAATTTCAAGGCTATGCTGGTCTCAAAATGCGCGCGGGAGATGACTCATTTCATAGAGCTGACCTGTCCCGCCGACCGCGACACATTGGAGCCTGCCTACCTTGGGGACCTTCTGGTGACGAGTTATTCATCGTTCAGCCGGAACCACCGTCTGGGCCAGATGATCGGCCGCGGAGTCACGGTGGCGTCAGCCCTGAACGAGATGACAATGATTGCCGAAGGCTATTACGGCGTGGAGTGCATACACAGACTCAATGAGGTTCACGGGGTGAATATGCCGATTCTCAATGCGGTTTACGATATCCTCTACCGTTCCGCCCCCGCCCGCCGCACCTTCTGGAAACTCGCCCGTAGCCTCTGACGGCAAGCGCCCTGCGACGGTCTGCCGAGACCGGCCCCTGAGCCTGTCGAGGGGCATTTGCTGAACTTGTCGAAGCATCGAGGGGCCGCGGGAATGCCGCTACTGCAGTCCGGAAAGGTCCACTTTGTATATCAGGCTCCCCGGGTTTTGCGCTTTCTTGATAAACATCGCCATATAGACAGGCAGATACTCGACGGCTCCATCCGTGTGAATATTGTCATTGCAAAGGACATAAGCCTTTGATATCCCGTAGCCGGGGTCTGACATGAGCATATTCAATGCGTTGTGGCGTTCGAAGTCTTTCCCGGATTTTACTTCAACGGGGATGACTCCGCTGTCTGTTTCCAGCAGGAAATCAACCTCGCCCTGTTTCTTGCTGTTGAAATAGTACAGATCCCATCCGTGCGCGTGAAGTTCCTGCGCAACTGCGTTCTCAAAGACTGCTCCATAGTTGACATTCACTTCGCCCTTGAGGATCTTCAGCTGTATGCCTGGCTCCCGTAAGAAACAGAGCCTTTCGCGTAGAGGCGAAATGCTCTTCTATCGTGCTGTCTATTCGCCTGTTAAGCATAGCTATTGCAACTTTTCCAAGGCAAATATAGCTATTTCTGCAACTTTTCCAGAAAACGGTGCGGAGCGGCGCTTGATTTCTCCTGAAATCCCATATCTCCGGCTCAGCCGACTATTATGTTGTCTATTTGTCAGTCCAGGAACTCCTCAACAATGCTGGATTTGTTCTCAAAGAACATCGCATAGTAAACAGGGATGTAGGTGACACCCTTGCTGTCCGTATGTACATCCCGTTCATTTGACAGCACATACGCGCAGTGTATGCCGTATTCCTCGATTGAGAGAAACTTGTCCAGAGCACTGTGCACGGCATAGTCCTTCCCGGACTTTACCTCAAGGGGGATGTTCGACAGGTTGTCCGTGTCGTCTATCAGGAAATCGACCTCGCCGTTCTTCTTGTTGTCGTAGTAGAAGAGCTCATATCCGTGAGTCTTCAGCTCCTGCGCCACCGCAAGCTCATACAGGGACCCTAGGTTGATGCTCTTGATGTCCGACATCACCGCCTTTATGTTATTCTTGTAAAATATACCGGACAGCAGGCCGACATCATTGAGATAGAGTTTGAGAAGGTTCTTGCCGCTGTTCTCGGTCAACGGATAGGAAGGCTTGCTTATCGCCTTGACCTCAAGCGCCACCCCGGCGGAAATAAGATAGTCGAACTCATCAAGGTAGTCATCGTTCCTTTTCCATTTCTTGCCCTCGATGTCCGTGACGACGACTCTCTTCTTGACCTTCTCAAGATTCGACGGAATCATATTGTAGATTCTCCGGATTTTGAGCTTCCTGCCGCTTTCCTCCTCATACTTGGAAGCATCAGCAGCGTATAGCTGGAGGACTTCGTTCTGGATGGCCCTGAACTTGACGATATTCCTGCTTTCGACAAATGTGTCCACCGCCTTTGGAAGTCCTCCGACAAGAAGGTATTTCTTGAAGAAGTCAAGCATCTTCAGATGGAGATTCTCCGGCAACGGCTCGCCTCTCTCGAAACGGCGCCGCATTTCCGAGACGGCCTCCTTTCCGACCCCGTTGGCATACAGAAACTCCTCGAAATCCATCGGATACATATGCTGGATGTCAAGACTTCCGAGCGGGATGGATTGGGCATTCTTCAGAGTGACTCCAAGGAGCGAGCCGCTGGCTATGTAAGTGAATCTGCCCTCGGCCATAAGGAACTTGACGAGCGTAAGCAGATGGTCATAGGCCTGTATCTCATCAATGAACACGAGAGTGTCTGTCTTGGAGCCCATCCTTTCGCCCGCAACTACGCTGAGCGCCATATAGAAGTCCTTTGTCGTCTTCGCCTCGGCAAAAACCCTGTCATTGAGCTTGTCCTCTTCCATATTGACTTCAATATAGTTCCTGAACAGCCTCTGGCCGACGCTTCTGATTATGAACGACTTGCCTATCTGTCTGGCGCCATCCACAAGAAGCATCCTGTCAGAGTCCGAAGACAGATATTCCTCAATTTTTCCGCTTATTTTCCTGTATAGCATAAGCCATTGATTTATAGCGGCAAATATAGGTAATATTTTCGAGTTTGGTGCGTTTTCCTATAAAAATGGGTATCAAAAAGGTGCATTTTCCCACGAAAACACCGGCCTAAAAACTGCGTTTTCTGACCGCTTACACCCCCAGCTCTGCCTTCATGCTGCGGAGCAGGTCGAAGGCTTGCATCGGGGTCATATTGTTGAGGTCTGCGGCTTCCAGCTTCTCCTTGAGGGAGGAGAGGGTAGGGTCGTCGAGCTGGAAGAACGAGAGCTGCACGCTGCCGTCGTCCTCCAGAGCCATGTTGCTCGCGTGCTTCTCGCGCGTCTCCAGAGTGCGCAGAGTCTTCTCAGCCGACTCCACCACCTCGCGCGGCATACCTGCAAGCCGGGCCACATGGATACCGAAACTGTGCGCCACGCCACCCTTCTCCAGCTTGCGCAGGAAGATCACGTTCTTGCCCTCCTCCTTGACCGCGATATGGTAGTTCTTCACCCTCGGGTACTGCGCCTCCATGTCATTGAGCTCGTGGTAGTGCGTGGCGAACAGGGTCTTGGCTCCCTTGCCGTAGGTATGGATATATTCCACCAGAGCCCGCGCAATGGACATTCCGTCATAGGTTGAGGTGCCGCGGCCTATCTCGTCGAGCAGCACCAGCGAGCGCGCCGAGAGGTTGTGCATAATCATCGCCGTCTCGGTCATCTCCACCATAAATGTGGACTCGCCACGGGAGATGTTGTCGGTCGCTCCGACGCGCGTGAATATCTTGTCAAAGAAGCCGAAACGGGCCGATGCCGCCGGCACGAACGAGCCGGTCTGGGCCATCAGCACGATGAGAGCTGTCTGGCGCAGGAGCGCCGATTTTCCCGCCATATTCGGGCCGGTCAGGATTATGATCTGCTCGCCCTTGCTGTCGAGGCTGATATCGTTCGGCACATATTCCTCGCCAGGGGCCATCAGGGTCTCGATTACAGGATGCCGGCCTGCCTTGATGTCGAGGGAAGTGGATTTGTCTATTTCCGGACGGCAGTAGCCGCGGTCCAGCGCCTGCTGTGCAAAGCCCTGCAGGACATCGATTTGCGAGATGACACGGCAGTTGGCCTGGATATCGCGGATGGACTTCTGGATGTCGGCAATCAGTTCGCCGTAGAGCCGGCTCTCGATGCCGTAAATCTCAGCCTCAGCGTTGAGGATGCGCTCTTCGTATTCCTTGAGTTCCGCCGTGATGTAGCGCTCCGCGTTGACCAGAGTCTGCTTGCGCACCCACTCGGCGGGCACCTTGTCGCGCGCTGTGTTGCGCACCTCGATATAGTAGCCGAAGACATTGTTGTAGCCTATCTTGAGCCCCGAGATGCCGGTGGCCTCGATCTCGCGCTCCTGCATCTTAAGCAGGTAGTCCTTGCCTCCGCGAGAGATTTCGCGGAGTTCGTCCAGCTCATGGCTGACCCCCGGAGCTATGATGTCCCCCTTGCCGAGCTGCGCCGCCGGGCTTTCGCAGAGCGTGGAGTCGATGCGCTCGAGGGTGCTGTCGGTGTTGCGCATATCGCCGGCGAGCTTCTGCAGGGCTTCCACCCCGCTCGCAAGGCAGCCCTCGCGCACCGGAGTCATCCTCCGCAGGGAGCGGCCCAGCTGCAGCACTTCGCGCGGGAGAATCTTGCCAGTGGCGGCACGGGAGACGATTCTCTCCAGGTCGCCTATCTCGCTGATATTCACCTGTATGGCGCGCAGCGCCTCCTCATTGTCGTGAAAATACTGAACTATGTCGTAGCGCGCGTTGAGGCTCTTGATATCCATAATCGGCATCGCAAGCCATTGGCGCAGCAGCCTGGAACCCATGCTCGAGCAGCAGCGGTCTATCGTGTCCACGAGGCTCACCCCGTCCTTGCCGGCGTTGCTCTGGAAGATTTCGAGGTTGCGGAATGTGAATTTGTCCATCCACACGAAACGGTCGCTGTCGATGCGCGAAACCGAGCAGATGTTGCCGAGCCCGGAGTGGCAGGTCTGCTCCAGATAGACGAGCAGCGCCCCGGCGGAGCAGACGGCGAGCGGGTATTGCTCCACAGCGAATCCCTTGAGGCTCTTGACTTTAAGCTGCGCGCGCAGCTTCTCCTCGGCCGTCTCCTGCACGAACGCCCACTCGTCGAGCGTGGTGATGTAGTGGTCCCCGAAGAGCTCCTTTACCCTGCGGGCATCGTCCCGGCAGACCACCAGTTCCTTTGGGGAGAACGAGGACAGCAGCGCCCCGACATAGTCGGTTGAGCCCTGTGCGAGCTGGAATGTGCCCGTGGACACATCCAGAAACGCCACTCCGCACTCCGCGCCGGCAAGCGTGATTCCGGCGAGGAAATTGTGCTCCTTCTGCTCAAGCATCCCCTCCCCGAACGCGATGCCCGGAGTGAGAATCTCCGTCACGCCGCGCTTTACCAGCTTGTTCTTGACCAGGGCGGGGTCTTCCAGCTGGTCGCAGACCGCGACCTTGTAGCCGGCACGCACCAGTTTAGGCAGGTATGAGTCCATCGCGTGGTAGGGGAATCCCGCCATCTGCGTGGCGCCCTTCTCGCCGTTCGCCTTGCGCGTCAGCACTATGCCCAGCACCTTGCTCGCGGTGACCGCATCGTCGGAATATGTCTCGTAAAAGTCTCCGACGCGGTACAGAAGTATCGCTTCGGGATGTTGTGCCTTGATGCTGAAATACTGCTTAATCAGTGGTGTATCTTCTCCGCTCTTTGCCATATTCCTGCAAAGTTAACGATTTCCTGAAAAGGCGCGGCTCGGCGCTTCAGAAAATTTGGGGAATAAGAAGATCCCTTGCAAACTTCCGCGTGGCCCCTCGACAGGCTCGGGGCCGCTCTTGTCAGGCTCGGACTGTGGGCGATGCTTTCGTCCGAAAAGAAAAGTGTAGTTTATCCTTGTGAATTTTAACGGAAAAGTGTATTTTTGATGGTCGTATATTTATAGAAAAGTGTTAATGTCATGCTATTCAGGAAGATAGAAGCTCAGATAGAGGAACACCTCCAGTCGCAAGATGATCGAATAATGATTCTTGATGGAGCGCGGCAGGTAGGTAAATCATTCATAATTAGAGAGGTTGGCTCAAGGCTGTATGTCAATTTCATAGAGCTGAATTTCGTCAGGGACGATGAAGGACCGCAACTTTTCAAGGGCGTAAGGACAACGGAAGAATTCTACTTCGTCCTTAGTTCAGTCTATGGGGAGAATCTCGACACGTATGAAAATACACTTATCTTTCTGGATGAAATACAGCACTACCCGCAATACCTGACATTGCTCAAGTTCTTCCGCGAAGAACATCGCTTCCGCTTTATCTCTAGCGGAAGCCTTTTGGGGCTCGCACTGATGCGAACGACTTCTATACCTGTTGGCAGTATTATCCATAAGCATATGTATCAGCTGGACTTTGAGGAGTTTCTGATTGCCAACGGATTCGGCAAGGAGGCTCTTGCGTCCCTGAAGAAGATGATGGAAGACAGGGTTAGCCCAGACGAGAATATTCATAACTACATAATGGACCTGTTCAGACGCTATCTTCTTGTCGGAGGGCTCCCGGAAGTCGTATGCAAATACCTTGAAACTCACAACGTCGTACAAGTAAGGCAATTTCAGGAGAGTATAAAGTCTCTGTATGAGGCTGACGCCGTAAAGTATGAAAAGGAAAGCAACAAGACTCTGCTGGTAAAGAAAATCTACAATATGATTCCTTCGCAGATGGAGAACAGGAAGAAGCGTATTGTCGTGAAGGATATCAAGAATAAGACAGGGGACAGATATGCCAACTATACTGAAGAGTTTGAATATCTGATATCCTCAGGAATAGCTCTCAGCGTCAATGCCGTATCCAATCCGAAATATCCGCTTGCGGAGTCGTCTCACAAGAATCTTCTCAAACTCTACCTTAATGACGTCGGGCTCCTTACTCTTATGCTCTTCAGAAACAACATCCGTCCGGTATTGTCAGATGAATGCAGTGTGAATCTGGGATCCGTATACGAAAGCGTGGTTGCACAGGAGTTAAAAGCTCATGGCCACAGTCTCTTCTATTACGACAACAAGCAGAAGGGCGAGGTCGATTTTCTGGTGGATGACTACAAAGACACAGGAATTCTCCCTATAGAGGTGAAATCCGGCAAGGACTATTCCCGGCACAGTGCGCTCGACAATCTTCTGAACACTCCTGACTACGATGTCAAGTCTGCGCTCGTACTATCCAACTCCAGAGAGATACGCACGGTCGGCAAAGTCACGTACCTTCCTGTTTACGGCGTGATGTTCCTGAATGCAGATGAAGTTTCGGCAGACGGGATGCAGTTCTGATCCGAAGCAAAAGCGCCGCTCCGCAGGCAACCGCCCCTCGACAGGCTCGGGGGCCGCTCGCACATTGATTTTTTAGCGACGATTACTTATCTTTGAAGTCCCGAACCGTACACGAAGATGAAACGTCTGCTGATAATCACTTATTACTGGCCACCGACAGGCGGCTCGGGCGTGCAGCGCTGGGTGAAATTCAGCAAATATCTCCCGCAGTTCGGCTGGCAGCCGGTCATCTACACCCCGGAGAACCCGGAGCGGCTGGCAATTGACGAGAGCCTGCTCTCCGACATTCCAGACTGCGCGGAAGTCATAAAGACCCATATATCAGAGCCTTACGAAATCTACCGCAGACTCACAGGCTCCAAGGGCAAGACGCAGGAGGTCAATCCCCTCAACGCCCAGAAGAAGTCCCTCGGCAAGAGGATATCCCTCTGGCTGCGGGGCAACCTCTTCATCCCCGACCCGCGCATCTGGTGGGTCCGCCCGTCGGTGCGCTTCCTCGCAAAATACCTCCGCGAGCATCCCGTCGATGCCGTGGTAACGACCGGCCCTCCTCAGTCTATGCACCTGATTGGCAGGGGCTTGAAGCGTCGCCTCGGAGTGAAGTGGATAGCGGATTTCAGGGACCCGTGGACGGAGATGTTCTACTACAAGCACCTCTCCCTCTCCCGATTCTCTGACCGCAGGCACCACCGCCTCGAGCAGAGTGTGTTGGACGAAGCCGACATCGTGATAGCCGTATCACCCCCTGTGGCCCGCGATTTCGCAGCCAAGACCGAGACCCCTGTGAATCTGATTACCAACGGATTCGACGAAGATGACTTCGCAGCGACGGTTGAGCCGCGCCGTGACGGCAAATTCACCCTCGTGCACACCGGCCTTTTCGCCTCCGACGGCAACCCTCTCAATCTCTGGGACGCACTTGCCGGGAAGTGCCGGGAAGACAGCGCTTTCCGCTCTCGCCTGCAGATCAGGCTCGCCGGCAAGACGGACCCCGAAATCATCTCCGCCATCCGCGAGAGGGGCCTTGGCGACAATCTGGTAAATCTGGGCTATCTGCCTCATGAGCAGACTGTTGCCGAGCAGCGCAGTGCAGACATTCTCCTGCTGCCTCTCCGTCAGGAGCCCGAATACGCCAAGGTGCTGCCGGGCAAGATTTTTGAGTATATCGCAGCGCGCCGTCCGGTGCTCGGCATCGGGCAGAGTGACGGTGCCGCAGCCGCAGTGCTGCGCGACGCCGGGGCGGGGGAGATGTTCGGCTGGGAAGAGAAGGAAGAGCTGATGGAATTCATCCTCGCATCCCATCCGGAGCCGTCAGGAGCTGAAAAATACTCACGCCGCCGCCTGACGGAAAAATTGGTTGAACTGTTATGAAGAAGAAACTGATATACTGCATCTGCACCGTCATCGGCCTGCTGGTGCTCTCGTATGCCTATGTGCCTGAGGTACTTGGCGGGAAAATTGTCAACCAGAGCGACATCTCCGGCTGGCAGGGAATGTCCAAGGAAATGATGGACTGGAACTCGTCGCATCCCGATGACCAGACCGCCTGGACGGAGTCTATGTTCGGAGGCATGCCGACGGCATCCATCCACGCTTCAACCAAGGGCGACTGGACCCAGGCCATCTACGACTTCCTGCTTACCGGCCGCCGTCCGGCTACATACCTGTTCATCTCGCTGCTCGGCGCCTGGCTGCTGATGCTCTCGCTCGGCATCCACCCGCTCATAGCCATCGGCGGCGCGATTGCCGTCACTTTCTGCTCCTACAATATGCAGATCATCCAGGTCGGGCACAACACCAAGATGCAGGCGATTGCCTTCCTCCCGTGGGTGCTCGCCGCGCTGATATTCACCTACCGCAAGGCCACGCTGGGCGGCAAACGCTGGCTGGTATGGTCCGGGCTCGGGGCCGCGCTATTCGCGCTCGCGCTGAGCTTCCAGGTCAAGGCCAACCACCCGCAGATTACCTACTACCTCGCGCTGGCGATACTCCTCTACGCCATCGTCATGCTGGTGTGGATACTGAAAGATAAAGAGCGCCGCAAGGCAATGACCGGGCGCTTCTTCGCGGCATCGGCGCTGCTGCTCGTGCTGGGCTGCACCGGCATCGCCACCAACGCCATCAAGCTCCTCCCTACCTACGAATACACCCCGTACTCAATGAGGGGCGGCTCCTCCGCCGCGAGCGAAGACGGCAGCGGCACCAAGGGACTCGACATCGACTACGCCACGGCCTGGTCGTACGGCTGGGAAGAATTGCCCAACCTCCTGATACCGAACTTCAACGGAGGTTCCTCCGCCGGCGCGGTCAATCCAAAACACTCGCAGACCGTAGAGCTGCTGCGCTCCGCCGGGCAGAGCAATCTGCGCGAGACCGCCAAGAACCTGCCGCTCTACTGGGGCCCGCAGCCGTTCACTGCCGGACCTATGTATATGGGTGCCATTACCGTTTTCCTCTTCATCCTCGGCCTGTTCTGCTACCGCGGCAAGGAGAAATGGTGGGTGGTCGCGGCAAGCATTCTTGCGATATTCCTCGCCCTCGGCAGCCATTTCCTCTGGTTTACGAAGCTCTTCTACGACTATGTGCCGTTCTACAATAAGTTCAGGACCGTTTCGATGGCCCTCGTGCTGCTGCAGTTCACCCTGCCGGTGCTCGGCTTCCTCGTGCTGGACAGGATAGTCCGCAGCGAAGAGGGGGTCGCGGCGTTCCGCAAACGGGGCTGGATAGCTCTTGCGATTACGGGCGGATTCTGCCTGATCTGCGCGGCGTTCCCGGGGATAGCGGGCGCGTTCGTCGGGACTTCCGACGCTAGCTATCCGGACGCCCTCGTGGAGGCGCTGGCCGCCGACAGGCGCTACCTGCTCGCCACCGACGCCCTGCGCTCCGCCCTGCTGATCGGCGCAGCCTACCTGCTTCTGCTCTGGAGCTGCAGCGTGCCTAAATCGGCGCAGAAGACCTTTGCCACGCAGCCGGAGATGGGATTCAGCCGCCGCAGGACCGCCGCCCTGCTGGTGTGCGTGCTCGTGCTCGGCGACCTTTTCCTCGTGGACAAGAGGTACCTCAGTTCAGAGGACTTCACCACCCCGCGCAGCTTCCAGAGCCAGTTCAACAAACGCCCTGTGGATGAATACATCCTTGCCGACACCGACCCGTCCTACCGCGTGCTCGACCTCACGGTCAACGTGTTCAACGACTCGCACCCGTCCTATTGGCACAAGAACATAGGCGGCTACTCGCCGGCGAAGCTCCAGCGTTACCAGGAATTCATCACCGACACACTGAGCGGGGAGATTTCCCTGCTTTACAAGGCTCTCCAGGGCAAGAATACCATAGAGGAAATGGAGGCGTCCCTGCCTTATCTGCCGGGGCTTGCCGAGATGAACTGCCGCTACATAATCGTGAGCGCGCAGCACCCGCCGCTCCGCTATCAGTATGCCCGGGGCAATGCCTGGTTTGCGGGCGGTGCCGAGGGGAGCGTGGAGCTGACCCATTACGCACCTAACGAGCTGAAATACAAGTATTCATCCGCCAACGGCGGGAAGCTGGTATTCAGCGAGGTATATTATCCGGCCGGGTGGAAGCTGACCCTCGACGACGGGGCCGGGACCCTCGAAATCAAGCCTGAGGGCAAGGTGCTCCGCGCTGCCGATGTGCCTGCCGGCGAGCATAGCCTCACCATGCGATTCGACCCTCAGTCCTATGCGATAGGAGAGAGGGTCTCACGTGCAAGTTCCATACTTATACTTCTGGTGGTGCTGGCCTCGGCCATTATTGCCGTGCTGCCGAAATTGTCCGAGTCAAAGCGATAAAGTCCTCCACCGAGAGTCGCTCGGCCCTCAGCTCGAACAACTCGGACGATGTGTCGAAGCCCTCCGGAAGGATGGGCTTCAGGGCGTTGCGCAGCGTCTTGCGGCGCTGGTTGAACGCGGTCTTGACCACCTGCCTGAAGAGCCGCTCGTCGCAGCCGAGTTCGCTGCGGGAGTTGCGTCTGAGGCGGATTACCGCTGACTGCACCTTGGGCGGCGGGCAGAATGCACCCGAGCCCACGGAGAAGAGATATTCGATGTCGTACCAGGCCTGAAGCAGTACGGAGAGTATTCCATAGGTCTTGGAGCCAGGCTTCTCCGCGATGCGCTCCGCGACCTCCTTCTGTATCATGCACACGACCTCCGGCACGAGGTCCTTGTCGTCCAGTATCTTGAAGAATATCTGCGAGGAGATGTTGTAGGGGAAATTGCCTATCACGCGGTAGCTGCCGCTGAAGAGCTGACGGATGTCAAGTTTCAGATAGTCAGCCATATAGAGCTTCCCTTCGATGCCCGGGTAGTGGGTGAGAAGGTAGTCCACCGACTCCTGGTCAATCTCCACGAGCCTGAGGTCGATGTCCTCTCTCTGAAGCAGATACTGCGAAAGCACCCCCATGCCCGGGCCTATCTCCAGCACATCGCGGATTCCGCCTGCCGTGAGGGCGTCCACGATGCCGCGGGCTATGCTCTGGTCGGTCAGGAAGTGCTGTCCGAGGGCTTTCTTGGCGCGAACTTCCATAGGCCTATCCGAGCTTCTCGGCGAGGCGCGCCGCAAGTTCCACGAATGCCACTCCGTCCGGGCGGGAGCTTAGCGCCGCAGGTTCGCCGCAGTCGCCGCTCTCGCGTATTCCCTGCACGAGAGGAATCCTTCCCAGCAGGTCGATGCCCAGCTCCTCGGCCATCTTCGCTCCGCCGTCCTTGCCGAAGATGAAATATTTCTCGTCAGGATGCTCTTCCGGAGTAAACCAGGCCATGTTCTCCACAAGCCCGTAGATAGGACGGTTGATGCTCTGGTTGCGGAACATGTTCACTCCCTTCTCTACATCGGCGAGTGCCACATTCTGCGGGGTGGTGACGATTACCGCGCCCTCCATCGGAATCTCCTGCACAAGGCTGATATGGATGTCCCCCGTTCCCGGAGGCATGTCGATGAGCAGGAAGTCGAGCTCTCCCCATTTTACCTGCAATATCATCTGTTTGAGGGCGTTGCAGGCCATGGGACCCCTCCAGATGAGGGCCTGCCCCTTCTGGGCGAAATAACCTATGGACATCCACTTCACCCCGTATTTCTCCAGCGGGACGATCACTTCCTTGCCGTCGATTTCCTCGGCGTCCGGGGTCATTCCCTCGGTCGCCGTCATCACCGGCACTGACGGACCATAGACGTCGGCGTCGGCGAGTCCGACTTTGTAGCCGAGCCGTGCGAGGGCGCAGGCCAGGTTGACCGCGACCGTGGATTTGCCGACTCCACCCTTGCCGGAGGCCACGCCTATTATGTGCCTGACATTGGTGAGCTGCTCCATTCCGAGTTCGCGGATGTCGTTCTTTTTCGGCTTGGGTTTAACCTCGTCCACCACGACCGTCTTGACCTCGGACTTGACTTCCGCCGGCAAGTGGCGTATCAGGGCCGCGCGGGCGCTGCCGATGAGGTATTCCGCGAGCGGGTCGCGGCGTTTCGGGAAGGCGAGAGTCACGCAGACTCCGTCCCCGGTGATTGCGATGTCATTGACCATTCCGAGCGCCACGATGTCCTCGTCCCTCTTGCCGGGATGGTGCACCTCGCTCAGAGCCTTGAGTATTTCTTCTTTGCTTATCATCATTTCACTATATTCATTTCGTCGAGCAGCCAGCCGGCCCCGCCGAATTTATCCATCATAAACAGTACATATCTGATATCCACGCAGATGCATCTCTGGAGCTCCGGCTCGAAGATTACATCTCCGCTCATCGCCTCCCAGTTGCCGTCGAAGGCGAGTCCGATCAGGTTGCCGTCGGCATCCATCACAGGGCTGCCGGAGTTGCCTCCGGTGATGTCGAGATTGGTGAGGAAGCAGGTCACGATTTCGCCCTTGCCGTTGGCATACTGGCCGTAGTCCTTCGCATTGTAGAGCTCCTTGAGCTTCGCCGGTACGCGGAATTCGTAGTTGCCCGGGTCCTCCTTCTCCATCACGCCCTTGAGGGTCGTGTAGTATTTGTAGATGACTCCGTCCTTAGGCTCGTAGCCCTTGACCGTGCCGTAGGTGAGGCGGCAGGTCATATTGGCGTCCGGGTAGCTCGGGGAGTCCTTCTGCCATTCCAGCAGGGCGGCGGCGTAGGCCTTGGACGGCGCTTCGAGCTCGTCGGACAGCTTCCGGTAATTGTCCAGGAGAGGAGTTATCCTGTCGATGTAGGCGTTCCTGAGCACCACTGCCGGGTCATTCTCCAGGTTGATGCCGGCGGCGCGGGCGGCTTCGAGCCTCTCCGCAGAGGTGAAGGCGCTCCCGTCGAACATTCTGTCTATCATCTCGTCATTTATTTCCAGCCTGCCTTCCGGGGCGGAGTTCTCCAGGTAGTGGCTGACCATCGCGTGCGCCACCTTCCTGTCCACTTCGGAATTGTAGTCCTTGTAAACGCTTGCGTCCTTGGCCTTTACGAGGCTGAGCAGTTCGATGCGCCCGATGGTCTCGGAGAGCAGGGTGTAGGCACGGTAGCTCGCGGAGCGTCCATCGGTCACGGCGGCGATGTCGGCCATCGGGTCGCCGTATTTCTTCTCGCGCTTCTTCCTGTCGGCAATCCACGCTCCGAGTTCGGCTTCCTTCTCCTTCTCCCGCCCGATTACATCGAGCTTGCCGAAGGCTTCCTTCATCCCGATCCACTTCTTCCATCCATTGGAGGAGGAGGCGTATTTGTTGGCGTACTGCAGGCCTACCTTGTCGTCGGCGCGCATCTCCTTCCAGAGCACGTCCTGGCGCACTCCGCGGGCTGCGATGCGTATGTCGTTGATGGCGAGCATCTCCTCCAGCTGGGAGGCGGTCTGGTAGCGCTGCGTGCGTCCCGGGTAGCCCATAATCATCGCGAAGTCACCCTCTTCGACGCCCTTGAGCGATACTTTGAGGAACTGCTTAGGGGTCATCGGCACATTGTCCGCGGAATAGTCGGCAGGCTCGTTGTCGGCGCCGGCATAGACCCTGAACATCGAGAAGTCGCAGGTGTGGCGCGGCCACATCCAGTTGTCGGTGTCGCCGCCGAACTTGCCGCTGGATGCAGGCGGAGCGCCCACGAAGCGCACATCGCGGTATATCTTGGAGATTACGAGATACTGCACATTGTCGTTGAAGAAGCTGACTATCTCCGCCACGCAGTTCGGGTTGTCCTTCAAGGCTTTGGCAATCAGCGCGTCGCGGGACTTCTCATCGTCCGCCTTGCCGGTCACTTCCGTCATCTTCTGCAGGAACTTTACGGTCAGCCCCGGCACCGGCAGCTCCTCGCTGCGGTCTGAGGCCCAGTAGCCGTCCTCGAGCCAGTTGTGCTCCTCGGTGGAGAGGGCCTGGATGGAGGCGTAGCCGCAGTGGTGGTTGGTCACGAGCAGACCGCTCCCGGAGATGAGCTCCCCGGTGCAACCCCCGCCGAACTGCACGACGGCATCCTTGATGGATGAATGGTTGATGCTGTAAATCTGGTCCGGAGTGAGCCTGGAGCCCAGATTGCGCATGGCGTCCGCATTGATTTTCTCAAGCAGCGGCAGCATCCACATACCCTCGTCGGCCCGTGCCGGCGTCAGCAGCGCCGCAATCGCGGCGAGCGTGAGGAGAAACTTCTTCATATCTAATCATCAAATAAACTCGGTTCCAATGCCTTGGGGTGGAAGGAGCGCCGGTGCTCCGGGGTCAGCCCTAAGCGGCGTATCGCCTCGATGTGCTCCGCGGTAGGGTAGCCCATATTCCGCGCCCATCCGTATTCCGGATAGAGCCTGTCCAGCTCCCTCATCTTCTCGTCCCGGTGGGTCTTCGCTAGCACCGAAGCGGCGGCGATGGAGGCGTAGGTTGCATCCCCGTGCACGACGGTCGCATAGCCGTAGCCCTCCATCGGGCGGAAACGGTTGCCGTCGATGAGCAGGAAGTCCGGCTTCACTGCCAGCCTGCGCACCGCCCTCTGCATCCCCTCCACCGAGGCCCACAGGATATTGAGAGAGTCAATCTCCTCCGCGCTTACCTCTTCCACTGCCCAGGCAACAGCCTCTCTCTCAATCACTTCGCGCAGCGTGTCGCGAGCCTTCCCGCTCATCTGCTTGGAGTCGTTGAGCAGGGGATGGCTGAAGTCCTGTGGGAGTATCACCGCGGCGGCAAAGACCGGCCCGGCAAGCGGCCCGCGTCCCGCCTCGTCGCACCCTGCCTCGATGAGCTCGGGGTGCATATTTCCCAGCAGATGAATTTCCCGTGGCATAATCCTACAAATTTAGTTATTCTTTGCCGAGATGTAAAAATTCTTTACAGCCGGTGTAAGAATATTTTACACTCTACCGCCCGGGGCGAAGATGCAAAGCACTAAATAACAGATCTTTATACTTTTTGGCACGGTCGGTGTTACATCAAGGGGCGTAAATGCAAATGAATATGACAAAACTCTGCATAACAAGTCTTCTGCTCGCGCTCGCGTCGCTATCCGCCCAGGCGCAGGACAGCCCGGCGATGAGCCTCAAGGACTGCATGAACTATGCGGTGTCCAACTCCACCAAGGTCCGCATCCAGCAGGCAGCGACCGGGGACGCGCAGCTCGCAAGGCGCGACGCCATCCTCTCCGTCTTCACTCCGGAAATAAGCGCCTCCACCTACGCCTACTACAACTTCGGCCGTGCCATCGACCCGGAGACCAATACCTACATCAACACGACCTCCTTCCACAACAGCTACAGCGTCTCCGCCGGATACACCATCTTCGACGGATTCGAGGCCGTCAACAACCTCAAGATTACCAAGACTTCCCTCGCGATGGGTTATTCCCAGGAGGAGCAGGTCGAGGCGGACATCTGCCTCGCCACGATGGAAGCCTACTACAACGCGGTCTATTACAGCAAGATAGTCGACATTTATACTAGCCAGGTCCAGACGGCCGAGAGCTCCCTTGAGCTTGTCCGCAAGCAGGAAGCTCTCGGAGTCAAGGGCTATGCCGATGTCGTGCAGACCGAGGCTGACCTCGCCGACAGGCAGTACACCCTCATCAACGCCAAGAATATGCTCGGCGATGCGATGATTACCCTGCAGGACGTCATGTTCTGGCCGCTCGACTCCACCCTCGTGATCGACACGGAATTTGCCGACACCGATGCCCTCGCCCTGGACAGCGACTCCGATACCCAGCAGATTATTGACTACGCCCAGCGCAACATGCCGTCCGCGCAGATTGCCCTCGGCACGATGGACAACGCCCGTCTGGAGCTCAAGACCGCCAAGTGGCAGCTGCTCCCTACCCTGGGGCTCTACGCCGGCTGGTCCACGACATACTACGAATACCCGGGCATCCGCGAGACCGACCCGTTCCGCTCCCAGTTCGGCAACAACGGCGGTGAGTATGTGGAACTTTCCCTCACCTTCCCTATCTTCAACCGACTCAAGGCATGGAGCAACATCTCCCGCAAGAAGAACGCCTATGCGAAGGCCTCCGCCGAATATGACCAGAAGATGCGCGACATCGAGGCCGAAGTGCGCAGGGCCGTGCAGGACAGGGACGGAGCCGCAGCAGCCTATCTCCAGGCGCAGCGCAAGTCCGAGGTCCAGGAGGAAGCCTGGCATCTCAACAGCCGCAAATACGAGCAGGGTCTGATCTCCGGCATCGAATACCAGACCGCCACCGACAACTGGCTCGCGGCCAGCACCGACAGGCTCAACTCAATGTTCAAGTACCTGATAAAGAAGAGCGTGGTCGAATACTACGGAGGAACAAACTATATCGATCAAAATTAGAATTATGGATAAAATCATCGAGAAAAAGACCGGCTGGAGAGTCGCGTTCACAAAGAAAGCCCTTCCATATTGGCTCGGGGCGGTGGTAGTGGCATTCGTGCTCTACCTCGTGTTCAGGGACAACTCCCGCACCTACCGCGTGGACAAGGATACCGTAAGCATCAGCACGGTGGAGCGGGGCGAATTCAACGACTACATCCGCGTGAGCGGGCAGGTGCAGCCTATGACCACCATCCAGCTCAGCCCGCAGGAAGGCGGCGTGGTACAGACCATCCTCGTCGAGGAGGGCTCAATGGTGCGTGCCGGCGAGCCGCTGCTCATCCTGAGCAACGACAACCTTGACCTCGAGATCCTCAACTCCGAGGCCGAGCTCGCCGAGAAGGAGAACATCCTCCGCAACACTATGATACAGATGGAGCAGCAGAAGCTCTCCGTCCGCCAGGACGAGATGACCTATGAGCTCGATGTAAGGCGCAACCGCCGCAACTACGAGCAGCAGGCCGCCCTCTACGAGGACAAGCTCATCGCCAAGGAAGATTACCTCAAGGCCAAGGAAGACTACGAGCTCGCGCAGCAGAAATACAACCTCGTCAAGGAGCGCTCAGTGCAGGACAGCCTCTACAGAAGCGTGGAAATCATCCAGATGCAGGAGAGTCTCGACAATATGCGCCAGAACATGACGATGATCCGCTCCCGCAAGGCCAACCTTACCATCAAGGCCCCGATTGACGGCGAACTCGGTCTGCTGGACGTGGTGCTCGGACAGAGCGTCTCCTCCGGAATGAAGATAGGCCAGATCAACTCCGTCGGCGACTACAAGGTCGAGGCGCAGATCGACGAACACTATATCGACCGCGTCGTTCCGGGCCTGCAGGCCAGCTTCGAGCGTCAGGGCAGCAACTTCGGGGTAGTGCTCCGCAAGGTCTATCCTGAAGTGCGCGACGGCAAGTTCCAGGCCGACTTCAAGTTCGATGAAGCGCAGCCTGACAACATCAGGACCGGCCAGACCTACTATCTCAACCTCCAGCTCGGACAGCCTGAAGAGGGCATAATCATCCCGCGCGGAACCTTCTACCAGAAGACCGGAGGCAAGTGGATATATGTTTTGAATGCCGACGGCAGCAAGGCCGTCAAAAGGGAAATCCGCATAGGCCGCCAGAACCCGAGGTACTACGAAGTGCTCGAGGGGCTTGAGCCGGGGGAGAAGGTAATCACCTCATCCTACGACAACTACGGCGACAGCGATGTGCTTGTTTTCTAGAAGCTGTAGGAATACAGAACTTCGAATACCTGAGGGGAATAGCTGACGGAAGCGTCACTGTTCCCCTTTTCGTTTACGCTCACCTTGCCGCAGCCGAGGTCGAGGTACCTCAGGGTAATGCTGCTGTGAGAAGTAAACTTGAGCCCCGCGCCGGCGGACCAGCAGGGTCTCCAGGCGCAGCCGTAGCGGGTGGTCTGCTCTTCGCCGTTGCCGTCGGTATAGACGGCGCGGCTCACCGTGGAGCAGTTGGCGCCGAAGCGCGCCTCCACGAAGGCGTGGTGCTCCGGGTTGAGGAAGCCTTCGCCCTCGAAATCGATTTTCCAGGCCGCTCCGAGCATCATCGCCAGGTTGAGGTAGGACGGATAGACGGAGTAGTTGTAGCCCATCTGGTTCTTCGCCATCTTGCCGAGGCCGTGACGGATGAAGTTCACGCCGGCAATCGCGTCCAGATGCTCGGTAAGCGAATAATTGTACTGCGCTCCGATGTCAAAGCCGATGCGGAGCTGCGAGTAATAGTTGCCTCTTCCATTGTCGGTATATGCGCTGAGCGGGAACGAGGCACCTGCGCTAAGCGCAAACTGAGCGTCGGCCTGTGCCGCGCTCAGAAACGCGGCCAGACCGACACACAAAAGTTTCAGTTTGCTAAACATAAAATTAGTCCTCTGCAGCTTCGGCGGCAGCGTACTCGGCGAGGAGCTTGGTCTGCACGTCTCCCGGTACAGGCTGGTAGTCCGCGAACTCCATAGAGAAGGTGGCAGAGCCTGAGGTCAGGGAGCTGAGAGTGGTGGAGTAGCGGTAAAGCTCTGCGAGAGGCACGCGTGCCTTGAGGATGGAGAATCCCTTGTCCGCACCCATGTCGCCGAGGATACCGCGGCGGTTCTGGAGGTCGGACATGCAGGCGCCCTGGTACTCGGCCGGGGTCATCACCTCTACATTGTAGATAGGCTCCATGATCTTAGGGCCGGCGTTGCGGAATGCCTCCTTGAAGGCGTTGCGCGCTGCGAGCACGAAGGAGATTTCGTTGGAGTCAACCGGGTGCATCTTTCCGTCATATACATAGACGCGGATGTCGCGGGCGTATGAGCCGGTAAGAGGGCCTTCGCTCATCTTGTCGTTGATACCCTTGAGGATGGCAGGCATGAAGCGTGCGTCGATGGCGCCGCCGACAACGCAGTTGTAGAACTCGAGCTTTCCGCCCCATTCGAGGTCGAAGGACTCCTGGGTCTTGATGTTCATCACCTGGTCCTTGCCGTTGATCTTGAACACCTTAGGTGGCTCGGTCCCCTCCTCGTAAGGGCAGATGAGCAGAGCGACCTCGCCGAACTGTCCGGCGCCGCCTGACTGCTTCTTGTGACGATAGGTGGCGTTGGCGGTCTTGGTGATGGTCTCGCGGTAAGGAATCTTCGGTGCGAAGAGCTCGATTTCGAGCTTGTACTCGTTGTTGAGGATCCACTTCACGATGTTGATATGCTGCTCTCCGTTGCCGCTGAGGATGGTCTGGCGGAGCTCCTTTGAGTACTCGACCACTACGGTAGGGTCCTGAGCCGCAATCTTCTTGAGAGCGTCGCCGAGCTTCTGCTCGTCCTGCTGAACCTTGGCCTTGATGGCGCAGCGGTACTTAGGAGCAGGATAGACGATCTTGTCGCAGCTGATGCCTGAGCCAGGCAGCGCGAGGGTCGTGTTGGACTTGCCGTTCTTGAGCTTCACGGTACATCCGAGGTCGCCGGCGTGCAGCGAGGTGACAGGCTCCTTCTTGAGGCCGGCCACGGCGTAGAGGGCGGAGATGCGCTCCTTGTTGCCTGACGCTGACTCCTCGAGGTCCATGCCGGTGGTGACGGTGCCGCTCATTACCTTGAAGAATGAAACCTCTCCGAGGTGCTGCTCGACGTCGTTCTTGTAGATGAATATGGAAGCAGGGCCGTCCTCCTTGCAGGTAGGTGCAGGCACTACGTTCTTGGTGAACTCAAGCAGTCTCTTGACGCCGATGTCCTTCTTGGCGCTGACGCAGAATACAGGGTAGGCGTCGCCTGCGATGATGCCGATGTTGAGGCCCTTGCGGATTTCGTCTTCGGTAAGTTCTCCGGCCTCGAAGAACTTCTCCATAAGGGTGTCGTCATACTCGGCTGCCTTCTCGATGAGCTCCTGGCGCAGAATGTCCGCCTGGTCCTTGAGCTCTGCAGGGATTTCGAGGTCCTCGCGGGTGCCGTTGGCATCCTTGAAGTGATAATATTTCATCATCAGCACATCCACGAATCCGTCGAAGTTCGGACCTGCGTTGACAGGGAACTGGATATAGACGGCCTTGTTGCCCACTGCCTCCTTGATGGAGTTCTGGATGTTCTCCCAGTCAGCCTTCTCGGAGTCGAGCTGGTTGACGGCGATGACCATAGGGAGCTTCTTGCCCGTGGCGAGGCGGATGATGTTCTCAGTGCCCACCTCGACGCCCTGCTGGGCGTTGATGACGAGCACGCCGCTCTCGCAGACTCTCATTGCGGAATATGCGCCGCCGATGAAGTCATCGGAACCCGGTGCGTCTATGATATTGATTTTCGCTCCGAGAAACTCTGCATAGAGAGGGGTGGCGTAGATTGAGCGCTGGTTGATTTTCTCCAGCTCGTCGTTGTCGGATACGGTGTTCTTGTCCTCCACCGTGCCGCGCCTGTCGATTACCTTGCCCTCGTAGAGCATAGTTTCAGCCAACGTGGTCTTGCCGGACTTTGAAGCTCCGAGAAGTACCACGTTGCGGATTTCTTTGGTTGTGTATTCTTTCATCGTTTTAAATGTTTATAATTATTGATTATGTATTCTTTGTGGTGCAAAGCTCACAAAGCTAATAAATTTTGTCGCCAATACCAATAGTGTCCCGCAATTTGCGGCGATATTCGGCAATAATTTCTTCCCCGGTCATCCCGAGTTCGGCAAGCAGCAGCTCGTCCATCGCCCCCGGAGGGATGCCGAGCCGCTCCCGGCAGATGTCGGTGAAGTCAAGTGCGGAGTCCGGATCGAGCCTGAATTCCTCCAGCGCGAGGTTGAACCGTTCAAGAGTCGTTTCTTTATTTTCCATACAGTTGCCGTTTTGCCAAAAATGGACTCTTGTCCGCAAATATGCAACACTTCCGACCGGCAAAATCGTCCGGAACGCAAAATAATTTCTGTTTTTTATAACTTTTGTTGTTTTTTTATGGACAGTGTCCAAAAAATCGGGCACAAGCCATACTGGCATCCTCGTTAATTTTGAACGACTAAAAAATGACCCCGATGCTCAGCTACGACAAGGCACATACCAATATTCGGAAATTCCGCGAGAAAGCGGGACTTACGCAGGCGATGATGGCGGAAGAACTTGGTATCGGACGCACCACCTACATCAACTTCGAAACCGGTCGGGTCAACCTCTTCGGCAAGACTCTCACCCTCTTCGCCAGATACTTCTCGGTAAGCGAAGAGGAAGTCATAGCGGCCGGAGTCTCCGACGGCGAGCTGCGGGAGCGGGAAAGCTTCGAGGACGAGAAGAAGGCCATCATCGAAGACTATGAGAACAGGCTGTCCGTGCTCAGGGAGAAGATTGGCACGATGGACAGGATCATCAAGGCGCACGAACTTACCATAAAGACCCTGACCGATACCAACTCCTATCTTATGAGCCGCCTCAAGGACGAATAGCGGGGCCGCTACTGCTCGCCCACGTACGCGAGCGTCGCGACGGAAATCCTGGTCTCCCCGGGGCTGAACTCGGTGCGCAGGGCTTTCTGGCAGGCGGCGAGGGTGGAGCCGGAGGTAAACACATCATCTATAAGCAGAATATGGTGCGGGCCCCTCGTGGAGGCAGAACGCCCCTCGACAGGCTCGGGGACCGTGGCGCTGCCCTGCCCCGGCTCCGTGTGCCCGATTTTGAACGCCCCGCTTACATTGCTCCGCTTTTCTTCTCCCGAGAGCCGGGTCTGGGTGGAGGTGCGCCTCGCCCTGCGCAGCAGCTCCGGTCGGCATTCCGCCCCCAGCAGGGTCGCCACCTCGCGCGCTATGATTTCCGCCTGGTTGTAGCCCCTCTTCCAGCGCCGCGTCCAGTGCAGCGGGACAGGCACGACGAGGTCCACGTCGGCAAAGAGCGGCGAGCGCGCCAGCCGCCGGCCCAGCATACGGGCGAAAAATCGCCCTGCGGCGAAGTCCCTGCGGTACTTCAGCGCCTGCGAGATGTGGCAGTAGTTGTTGTCGGTGGAGTAATAATAAAGAGCCGCAGCATAGGCATACGGCTCATAATCATCTTCCGCGATGACGGCGTTGAACTTGTCGGCCATAGGATTATGGCTGAGTGCAAAGAAGTGCGTCTCCGGCAGGTCCGCGAGGCAGCTCACGCAGATGTGCTTCTCCTGGAGCAGCAGAGGTCTGCCGCACACCGTGCACACTCTCGGCAGCACGAGGTCTGCAATCGCCGAGAGTGAAGTCTTCAAGTCAAGTCCGGTCAGCCGCGGGTCCATCCTGTCAGCAGTTCATCGCGCCGCAGCAGTTGATTACCTGTCCGCTGACATAGGACGAGAGGTCGCTGGCGAGGAAGAGCGCCACCTTGGCGACTTCGTCCACGGTGCCTCCGCGGCGGAGAGGAATGGTCTTGACCCACTGTTCCCTTACCTCCTCAGGCAGGGCGGCGGTCATATCCGAGATGATGAATCCCGGGGCTATGCAGTTGGCCCTGATGCCGCGCGGACCCATCTCCTTGGCGATGGACTTCGCCAGTCCGATCAGACCTGCCTTGGAAGCGGAGTAGTTGCACTGCCCCGCGTTGCCGCTGACGCCCACCACTGAGGACATATTGATGATGCTGCCCCCTCTCTGGCGGGACATAATAGGAGTGACGGCGTGGATGTAGTTGAACGCCGACTTGAGGTTGACATTGATCACGGCGTCCCACTGAGCCTCCTCCATGCGGAGCATCAGGCCGTCGCGGGTGATGCCGGCGTTGTTGACGAGGATGTCGATATGTCCGAAGTCGGCGTGGATCTGCTCCACAACCTTCTGTGTGTCAGCGAAGTCCGCTGCATTGGAGGCGTAGGCCATGGCTTTGACTCCGAGGGCCTCGATTTCCTTGACCGTGTCTTCGTTGACCTTGATGTCGGTGAATGCTATGTCCGCGCCTTCAGAGGCGAACTTGAGGGCGATGGCCTTGCCGATGCCCCTTGACGCGCCCGTGATGAGGGCGACCTTTCCTTCAAGTAATCCCATAACTAACTGTTGTTGTTTGACATTGCGGCCTCGACGTCGTCCGGTGCGATAGGCAGGCGCCTGTCTCCGAGGCGGCGGGCGCCGTCAGGGGTCACAAGCACATCGTCTTCGAGCCGGATACCGCCGAAGTCGAGATATTCTTCGAGTTTACTGTAATTCACAAATCCCTTATCCGTCCCGTTGCGCTTCCAGTCGGCGATGAGGGCCGGGATGAAATAGATGCCCGGCTCGTCGGTGACTACATTGCCCGGAGTGAGGCGGCGCGCCATCCTGAGGCTGCCGAGGCCGAGCTGTGAGGAGCGCTTCTGGTCGCTGTCGTAGCCCACGAGGTCCTCTCCGAGGTCCTCCATATCGTGCACGTCGAGCCCCATATTGTGGCCGAGGCCGTGCGGCATGAAGAGCCCCGCGATGCCTTCGGCGACCATATCGCTGACGCTGCCCCGGACGAGCCCGAGCGCGGCGAGGTTTTCAAGCATATGCCCTGCCACTGCAAGGTGCACGTCGCGGTAGGCTACTCCCGGGCGTGCCATATTGAACGCCAATTCGTTGCACTCATATACGGTGGTATAGATGTCGCGCTGTTTAGAGGTATATCTGCCCCCGGTAGGGTAGGTGCGGGTGAAGTCGGAGGCGTAGTGCGCGTTGCTCTCCGCACCGGCGTCGATTACCATCAGTTTGCCCGGCTCGATGATGCAGTCGTGGCTGTGGCAGTGGAAGATCTCTCCGTGCTGGGTGAGGATGGTGGCGAAGCTCGGGCCCCAGCCCCCCGCGAGGGTCACTCCCTCCATATCGCCCACTATCTCCTGCTCGATTCTGCCGATCCGTATGCCGTCACGGGCTATGCTGTGCATCTCGTAGCCGAGATTGCAGGCCTCATCGATGAGCGCAATCTCCCTCTCGTCCTTGACGAGCCTGAGCGAAATCACGGCCCTCACGAGAGCCTCGGAAGCCTTGGCGCAGCCCTTCTTGCCTGCTGAGAACACTTCGTCGAAGCCGAGTCCCAGCAGAGAGGCGAGCTTCTGCGCGTTGTAGTAGCGGGAAACCGGCAGGAAGTGCACCTTGCGGCCCTTGAGGGCTGCAGGCAGAGCATCGTAGGCGGCAGTCTTTGCTACTCCGGCCTTGTCTGCAAGCGAGCGTACGGACGGCATTTCGCCCATCCAGATGATGTCGTCGATGCTGAAGTCGTCGGCATAGACGGTCTCGTCCCCGCTCTCGAGGTCGATGGTGGCGGCGAAGCGCGGCTCGTCTATTCCGAAGAAATAGAGCCAGTTGCTGTCCTGCCTCCACTTGTAGCAGTTGTCCCGGTACTGTGCCGGAGCCTCCACGTTGCCGAGCATCACGATGATGCCTTTCTCTCCGCGCATCTTCTCCACAAGCGCCCTGCGGCGCGCGATGTATATTTCCTTTTCAAACATAAGCACTTCCGCCCGCCGCCCTGGTCAAACCCGACGGGCATCGCAGACAAAGTTAGCAAAAAATGAAAATAATCAATATATTTGAAACTCCCGGGTTAACTATTATTGGCGTATGAACCCTGGCAGTCCTGCACCAGAGCGTCCGTGCTGCCAATACCAACCCGGTGGAAGAGCTTAAGAAGGAGTAGCCTACCGTTTTGAACTTTCAAATGAACTTACGGATAATAATATTATATTTGTGATTGCAAAACTGATAATAAATGAATAATCAATATGTTGAGCGCGCAGGAGATAAAGGGCTTGGTAGCCGGTGGAGAGGGCTATAATGTAGATTTTAAGCGAAGTGTACCTTCTAAAGTTCGCGAACTTACAGAGGAAGTCTGCAGTTTTCTCAATGCCGCGGGCGGCTATTTGCTTATCGGGGTTGACGATAACAATAAAATCGTCGGCGCCGAGATTGACAATGCTAAGCGTTCAGCTATTCAGGCTTCGATAGGAGAAATATCGGCTCACCTGCAAGCTTCCGTGTGGCATTAATTGGCACATTTTCAAATCGAGGG
>CAVAID010000029.1:0-25988 GCA_963588685.1 bacterium | reverse complement strand
GATAAATCAAGTCGCGGAAAATGCGCATCCCGCCCACACCGAAGAAGTTGGCAGGCTGTCGGTACTCCCTTGCCAGGGCATAGCTCAGCCTCTGCACAAGAGCTTCCACGCCCATCGTGCGGTGCTCAGGATCCTCCACGCCGTCATTCACCGCCACGCCGCAGAGGTAGTTGCCGCCCACATTGGCACGGGCCTCCACCACCATCTGCAGGTTCGGTTCCTGAGCATACGCGCCGTTCACCAGATAGGCGGTCGGGCTGCCCATCGTCACGGTGCGGTGACCGTTGCAGAACTGCCTGTCGTCGTACATCTTGAAGCGGCTGCCCATCGAGTGGTCGCGTACCGTGAAGGCATAGACGATGGCGTCGCAGGTCTGAATCTCCCCGCGGAGGTAGCTGTCGAAGCCGTCGGCGTAGATGCACTTGCCGTCGCCGCTGCAATTGAAGCAGCTGACGCAGCCGCCCTTGAAGGGGTATTCGCGGATGTTGACGAGCTTAACCTTGCAGGGCATCATGGAGCGGAAGCTCTCCACCATCTGCTTTAAAGGCTCATCATCCGGAGAGAGGTCCGCCAACAGGGCCACCGTCTTGCCGGAGATGTCACCGGGCTCCGACGGGGCTATCTGAAACTGAAGATAGTCAAAGAATTGCAGAGCCTCTCCCCTGCCCTTATCGCTCAGCAGGTCCTCCATATCGGCGCTGAGACCGGGCAGGACCTTGAGTCCCAGGTCCTTGGCATTCTCCTCGATGAAGCGGTGCGCCGTGACATCGTAGAAATGCTTGGAAGTGGTTATCTGGCTTGCCCATTTGCCCTCCAGAGCCGCTCCGTGCTCCTTGAGAAGTTCAATGAAGCGGTGCAGCTGCGACGGTACGAGGAATGTATAGACCGGGTAGCAGAACAGTATCAGCTCCGCCCACTCCAGAGCCTCAGCCGCCGGGGCGAAATCCTTCTCGAACCGACGGATCTTCTGCCCGGCATGCAGGACCTTATACTGATGCTGAGGATAGTGCTTCCCGATATAGAGGCAGGTCTGCAGCGTAATGGAATTCTCGCCCTTGGGGCTTCCGTTCAATATGAGTATCTTCATAATCAGGCAAACGGCTATTTCACAATCCTGAAGCAGTAAACCGTGAAACTGTAGGCCGGGGCGGCAAGGGTGCCGTCAAAGCTGAACGGAAGAGTCTCCGGGCTAACGGCGGAAGGCGCGTCGAGGCTGTTCTCGGCATAGAGGTCATCGCTGTGCAGGCGCAGGGCATTGACCGCCTCAACCTTCTGCCTGCGCTTCAGGCCCTTGAAATTGAGGTTCAGGGTCTGCGGCTCGGCGGTGATGTTAACCACCTTGACATAAATGCTGTCCCCGTCCTTGACCGCACTGGCAGAAAGGCCGTCCTGGCCCTCGGCCCCGCAGAGCGCCACGCCGCCGTCGGTGGTGGTCTTCAGCACATTCTGCCCCCTGTATTGCGAATAGAGCTGCTGCACATGCCAGCTCGCCGTGCGGTAGGAGCGGAGATTGTCATACCAGATGAGGTCCGGCCTCCACTGCCAGCCCTCCACATGCGCGAAAAGCGGAGCGTAGGTAGCCATATGCACTATGTCGGCATTCCTCTCCAGCCCCGTCATGAACGCCGCCTCGTGCAGAGAGGCGTAGAAATGGTTGTACTGGTGCCCCTTGGCGTGGCAGGCATATTCCCCTGCAAATACCTTGGGGCCCTTGCGGTCATAGCTGTCATAGCGCGCGCCCTGCTTCTCGAACCACTCGTACGGGCGGTAGAAATGCTCATCCACGAGGTCGGCCTTGAGGCGGCGCATCTCCGGCCAGAGGTAGTCGAACTGCTCGCCCTCGGAATTCGGGCCTGAAGAGCCCACGATTTTGATATTCGGGTAAGCGGCGCGTATCGCCTTGACGAACGGCTCCAGGCGGGCCGGGTACTCCTCGCCCCACTGCTCGTTGCCGATGCCTATGTACTTGAGATTGAACGGCCCCGGATGCCCCATCGAGGCACGGAGAGCGCCCCACTCGGTATCGGTGCCGCCGTTGGCGAACTCGATCAGGTCGAGCGCGTCCTGAATGTACGGTTGAAGCTCATCCACAGGCACATGCGCGCCCGGGTCGTCATTCTGGAACTGGCAGGCAAGACCGCAGCTCACGATAGGAAGCGGCTCGCTGCCGATCTCCTCGCTGAGCAGGAAAAACTCGTAGAAACCGAGCCCGTAGCTCTGGTAGTAGTCAGGGTAGAATCGGTCCGGGAAGGTATATTCCCAGCGGTTCTCGTTGAGCGGCCGGTTCTCCACCGGGCCGACGGAATTCTTCCAGTTGTAGCGGGTGTCGAGGTCAGTGCCCTCCACGATGCAGCCGCCCGGGAAGCGGAACACTCCCGGATGCAGGTCCGCGAGCGCCTGTGCCAGGTCCTTGCGCATACCGTTCTCGTGTCCCATCCAGGTGTCGGTCGGGAAGAGGGAAATGTGCTCGAGGTCGACGCACACCTCCGGATTCTCATCAAAAATGCGGAGCGATGCCTTGGGGTCGGCAAGCGGCGAAGTCATCACAAGCTCGTATTTCTTCCATTCTGAGGAATTTACGACAATGCTTGCCTGGCTGAACCAGTGGTTCTTGGCATCGGCGCCGGGATTGATGAACTCGACGCGAATCCTGCCCTCGCCCCCGAACGGCGCCCTTGCCCAGACGCTGAAGCGGTACTGCGCGCCTTCCTTGAGGCCGATGCCGAAGAAGCCCTCGTTCTCGAGACCGGTGCGCTTGTCCTTGTGCCCAGGATCGGAGAGCCTGACATAGTGAGGGTTACGCTCGAACGGGCCGTCATCCCTTACCTCCACCTTGCCGAAAGTCTTCCAGCCCTGAAGCGGGTTGGGGAACTCGAACGAACGGTTCTTGACCAGCTCGGCATAGAGCCCGCCATCGGCGGCGAAGTTGATGTCCTCGAAGAAGATGCCGTACATCGTCGGCTGAATCGCCGCGCCCGGCTTTGAAACTTCAACATTGAGTTCCCGCGCAGAAGCGGAGAAACCCAGAGCCCCCGCCAGCGCGAGGGAGATAATGGCAGTGTATGTATTTTTCATATTATCAATGATTTAGCAGCATTGGTACCGGCAAGGGCGCCGGTGCAGAAAGCGGTCTGGAGGTTGTACCCTCCGGTATCGGAATCTATGTCCAGAACCTCGCCGCAGAAATACAGGCCGCTCTGGACCCTGGACTCCATGGTTTTGGCCACTATGGAATCGGCGCTCACGCCGCCGGCAGTGACCACGGCGCGCTCATATCCCACATAGCCGGCAATCTCGAAGCGCCACTCTTTCAGTGCCTTGGCGATGCTTACGAGGTTGACCCAGAGCTTGGTTTCCGTGCGGGAGCGGCGCTCCAGAGTCATAATTTCAGGGTGCATCTTTGTGAACGCGGGAATCAGGTCCCAGGGCATCAGCTTGCCGAGCAGGATGCGGCATCTCTCCTTGGAGCGCAACCTCTGCGAGCGCGGGTCGCGCTCAATCTCCTGCCAGAGCTCCTTGATGCGGGCAGTGAGTTCAGTGAGGCTGACTCCCGGCTTCAGGTCTAGCACCAGCGCCACCTTGGAGCCGTTGAGCATGGACTTGACTGCCTTGCGGCTGAGCTGGAATCCGAGCGGGCCCTCAAGTCCGCCGTCGGTAAAGTCTATATCGCCGAACTCCGAATCCGCCTCGGTGTCGCCGACCATCAGCGAGAGGGAAATATTCTTGAGCTGCAGACCGCAGAGCATCTCTCCGAGAGGGCTCAGAGGAGTTGCGCGGTCAATATGCAGGTCTTTGGTTTCCTGGAGTTTATAGTCCCTCGGCACGAGAGCGGTAAGGGAAGGGAAAGTCGGTTCGAGCTTATGCCCGAGAGACTCCGCCCAGCGGTAGCCGTCGCCTGTGGAGCCGGTACCAGGATAGCTCAGCCCGCCCGTGGCCACAATCAGCCTCTGACAGTTCCAGACGCCGCCGTCCGCCATCTCCACCGCGAAGCCCGGCTTCACTGCGGAAACCTCTGCCTCGCAGACTATCTTGACTCCCGCTCCGTAGCAGGCATTGACCAGAGTATCAACGACATCCGATGCCCTGTAGGAGGCGGGGAAAGCCCTGTCGCCCCTCTCCACTACGGACCTCATACCGAAACTTTCCATCAGCTCCAGCAGACCCTCGGGCGGCAGGGTGTGAAAAGCGGACTTGACGAGGTTCGGCTTCGAGCGGATGTGCCCGGAAAACTCGTTCCATGGCTTTACATTGGTGAGGTTGCAGCGGCCTTTGCCGGTAATCATTATCTTGCGGGCCGGACGCGGCATCTTCTCGAGCAGGGTGACCTGCGCGGAAGAACCTGCCTCAACGAGGGTCTTGGCGGCGTAGTATGCCGCCATCAGCCCCGACGCCCCGGCGCCTATTACTACGATATCACTTTTCATTCAGCCAAACTTCCATATTGCCCGCGCCGCGGTGGTTCCAGGCATAGTAAGGAATCAGGGTCAGGGCGCCGTCACGGATTACGTCAATGCCGTAGAGCATGTCCGGGCGGCTCTCCACTGTGAGAGCATCGCCTGCGCTTACGCTAGCTTCCAGCACATTGCACTCGTTGTCAGGCCATTCCGCGCAATACACGAGCGGTCCCCTCTCCACTGCGAGACGGCCTCTGTCGGCCTCCACTGCAGGGTTGGCCTTGACGAAGCGCGGCTCCATATCCAGATGCAGCTCGACCTTGTCGCCCTTCTTCCACTTGCGTTCGATGCAGAAATATCCGTCCTCGAGTTCGGAAGACAGCTCCTCCCCGTTGACGCTCACTCTCCAGCCGGAAGACTTGCCGTCAGCGAAGGAATAAAGGTCACTCGGCACCACTTCCCCGCGGGCCCAGCCCGGGATGCGCAGCCTGAGGGTAAACTTGCCCGCATCGTTGCGCAGTACATTGATGCACACATCGCCGGACCAAGGATAATTCGTCTCCTGGGAGAGCTCCACGCTGCGTCCGGCTATCTTGTGGCTCATCGTATTGGACATATAGAGATTGACATAGAGATTGCGCCCCTCGGAGGCATAGACATAGCCCGGCACCGAAGGGATGAAGCGGCAGATGTTGGACGGGCAGCAGGCGCAGCCGAACCACGGCTCCCTGTGGTGCCTGCCGTCGGACTCCAGCGGGTTCGGGTAGAAGAAAGCCCCGCCGTCGAGCGACACTCCGGAGATGAGCCCGTTGTAGAGGCTTCTCTCCAGGACATCGTAATACTCTGATTCTCCGTGCAGAAGGAACATCCTGTGGGCGGTATAGACATTGCCGATTGCTGCGCAGGTCTCGCAGTAGGATGTAAGGTTGGGGAGTTCGTAATTGTCCCCGAAAGCCTCGCCCCGATACCTCGCGCCGACTCCGCCGGTGATGTAGAGCTTCTTGCCGACTATGTTGTCCCAGATTCTGTCGATGGTCTCGATATATTCCTCATCCCCGGTGAGGGCGGCCACATCGGCGATTCCGGAATACATATATTCCGCGCGGACTGCGTGTCCGACTGCCTCGTCCTGCTCGAGGATAGGTATGTGCGACTGGCTGTAGAGGTCGTGGATTGAGGTGTGTCCGCGCTGGTCAAGGAAGAACTTGGCCTGGTCGAGGTATTTGCGGTCCCCGGTCACGAGGTAGAGTTTAGCGAGCGCCATCTCCGCAATCTGGTGTCCCGGCACGCGGACCACCTGTCCCTCGCCGTCACCGATTTCGCGGCAGACGCAGTCGGCATAGCGGATGGCGATGTCGAGGAAGTTGCGCTTGCCGGTGGCACGGTAGTGCGCCACGGCACCTTCCACCATGTGCCCGAGGTTGTAGAACTCGTGGCTGAGCACCTCAACTGCGGACCATCTCTCCGGGCCGGCCCAGTCGTGAGGGTGCCAAGGATTCATCTGCCTTGCGGTATTGAGGTAGCCGTCAGGCTCCTGAGCCGCCACCACGATTACGAGCACGCTGTCGATGTAGGCCTCAAGCTTCGGGTCAGGATAGGTCTGGAGTATGTAGCTCGCCCCCTCAATGGTCTTGTACACATCGGTGTCGTCGAAGGGGAAGCCTCCGATATGGTAGGTGGAGTCGGGATGCACGGCGCGCACGAAGTTGTCATAGCGCCCGGTCTCCTCGCACTTGCTGAAAGCGAGAGGGATGGTCACCTCGCGGCTCGCGCGGAGCCTCTGGCCCCAGAATCCATCATTAACTTTAACTTCCGTAAACGATACAGGCTCAATAGGATAGCCCGATTTGCCAGCCTGCTCCCCGGAGCAGGAGCACAGTGCCGCGGCGGCAAGGGCCAGTAGCGGTAAAAGTATTCTCTTCATATCTTTATGGAATCTTGGCATATTTTTACAAAGATAATAATTATGCCCGAATAGCGAAAGCGGGCACAGTTGCTTATTTTTTAATAACTTTGCAGGCTCGAAATTTTCGAATATGTCAGATATAATCCTCGGAATAGAATCCTCCTGCGACGATACTTCAGCCGCAATCATAAAGGACGGGTGGCTCCTGTCCAATGTCATTGCCAGCCAGGATGTGCACCGCGCCTACGGCGGAGTGGTGCCTGAACTCGCATCCAGGGCGCACGAGCTCAACATCGTGCCGGTGGTCAGCGAGGCCCTGACGCGTGCCGGGCTCAAGCCTTCCGATCTCACCGCGATAGCGTTTACCCGTGGCCCGGGCCTGCTCGGCTCGCTGCTCGTCGGCACCTCCTTCGCCAAGGCGATGGGAGTCGCTCTCGACATCCCTATCGTGATGGTCAACCACCTGCAGGGGCACATTCTCGCCAATTTCATCAAGGTCCCGGACAAGCCAGTCAGGCAGCCTTCGTTCCCGTATCTCTGTCTTCTCGTCAGCGGAGGCAACTCCCAGATAGTCAGGGTGGATGACCCGCTGCACTTCGAGATACTCGGGCAGACCATCGATGACGCAGTCGGCGAGGCCTTCGACAAATGCTCCAAGATGATGGGCCTCGGCTATCCGGGCGGCCCGGTCATCGACCGTCTCGCCAAGCAGGGCGACCCTGAGAGGTTCAAGTTCGCCAAGCCTCACATCCCGGGGCTCGACTACAGCTTCAGCGGCATCAAGACTTCGCTGCTCTATTTCGTCCGCGACGAGATGGCCCGCGATCCGGAATTCATGGAGAAGAACAAGGAGGACATCTGCGCATCTTTCCAGAAAGCGCTGATAGACATACTGATGGACAAGCTCATCAAGGCCGCGAAGCAGACCGGAATACGCGAGGTGACCATCGGAGGCGGAGTTTCCGCCAACAGCGGTCTGCGCAACCGAATCGAGGAGGAGGGCAAGCGCCGCGGCTGGAATACCTATCTCCCTGAGTTTAAATTCACTACCGACAACGCAGCGATGATAGCCGTGGCCGGGTACTACCACTACCTTGCCGGCGAGCGCACCCCGCTCGACATCGCCCCGGTATCCAGAGCATCAGCGTTTTAAATGAAAGAATTCGAGATAGTCTGCCCGCTCACCCGCGAGCCGCGCATCAAGGAGATCGAGGCCAAGGCCGGCGGCCTGCAGTGGGTGCTCAAGAAGCGCTCCATCGACGCGCGCAAGGAGCCGGTGTGGCGCTACCGCTACGAGGCCTATTCGCCCGAGGACAATTATCAGCCTTTCACTCTCCCGGAATACCCGGATGTGCACGGTTCTGAAGCAGTTGTTGTCGTGGGTTCCGGACCTGCCGGAATGTTCGCTGCTCTTAAACTTATCTCGCTGGGACTCAGGCCTATAGTGCTGGAGCGCGGCAAGGATGTCCACGAGCGCAAGACGGATATGGCACGCCTTTCCCGCGAGGGGGTTGTGGATCCGGATTCCAACTACTGCTACGGCGAGGGCGGCGCCGGTGCATTCTCCGACGGCAAGCTCTACACCCGCTCTTCCAAGAGGGGCGACATCCGGGAAGTGCTTCACCTGCTGGTGAAATTCGGCGCGAGCAAGGACATCCTGATCGACGCGCACCCGCACATCGGCTCCGACAAACTTCCCGTTATAGTCGAGAATATCCGCAAGTTCATCGTCGAGCGGGGCGGGGAATACCATTTCAGCACTCGGGTCACTTCAGTGAAACGGCTGGAAGACGGCACGCTCGAGACCCTTGTCGCGGACGGCAGAACGTTCCGCACGCGTCGCGTGATACTTGCCACAGGCCATTCTGCCAGAGATATTTACGAGATGCTCTACAACGCCGGAGGCGCGCTCGAAGCGAAAGGCTTCGCCCTCGGGGTGAGAGTCGAGCATCCGCAGGAAAAGATAAACTGGTGCCAGTACCACGGACAGTGGAAGCCGGGCGTGCCGGCGGCTGAATATTCGTTCGTCGAGCAGGTGGACGGCAGGGGAGTGTTCTCATTCTGCATGTGTCCGGGCGGCATCCTGGTACCTTCTTCTACCGAGCCGGGCACTATAGTGCTCAACGGCATGTCCAATTCCGGACGCAGCGGCAAATTCGCCAACGCCGGAGTGGTGGTACAGATTGAGCCTGAGGATGTTCCGGGCGACGGTCCGTTCAAGCTGATGGACTTCCA
Source organism: bacterium (assembly GCA_963588685.1). GTDB lineage: Bacteria > Bacteroidota > Bacteroidia > Bacteroidales > UBA932 > Cryptobacteroides. Next base: position 17,453 of record CAVAID010000029.1, on the reverse strand, counting down.
GCACGGGGTGGAGAAGGATATGTACGAGTACGCTTCCCGTCAGGGAGCCGACAATCCGATGGCCGCTCCTGCGCAGAGGATGGAGGATTTCTGCTTCGGCAAAATTTCCAGGACCATGCCTCCGACAAGCTACCATCCGGGAGTGGTAAGCGCTCCGCTGCACACGCTGCTGCCTGCAATCGTCTCCGACAGGCTGCGCAAGGCTTTCCCGAGGGTGAAGATGCGCAACTACTACACCAATGCCGCGCTGCTGCTCGGGGTGGAGTCCAGGACATCTTCGCCGGTGAGGATACCGCGCGACCCCGAGACTCTCGAATATGTCTCGATGCAGGGACTCTATCCTTGCGGGGAAGGTGCAGGATATGCGGGTGGAATAGTCTCCAGCGCTATGGACGGCATCAATACGGCCGTCGCAGTGGCTGCGTCGCTTAAATAACTCCGCTGCCGAGCATTTCGCCGTCGGCGGCATACCAGACCGCGAACTGGCCCGGGGTTATGCTGCGCTGCGGCTTGTCGAAGAGGATGAAAAGTCCGTTCTCCCTCATCATCAGAGTGGCGTCCTGCAGGGGCTGGCGGTAGCGTATCCGCACCCTGTAGCGGCGGTTCTCCCCGACTGCCATAGTTTCGGACGGGCGTATCCAGTAAATCTCCTCCGGGGCGACCCTGAGACAGCTGCGCATCAGGCCCTTATGTTCCTCTCCCTCACCCACATAGATTATATTGCCGGGGATGTCGGTGGCTATGACGAAGAGCGGGTGCGCGTGGCCGCCGATGGATAGTCCGCGCCTCTGGCCTATGGTGTAGAACTGCGCCCCCTCGTGCCGGCCGATGATTGCGCCGTAGGGATTTGCCTTGTATCGCGTCTTTTTGATATGATGCTTGCCGGAGCGGTAGGTCTCGGTCTCGAAACGGATGTCGCCGTAATTGATGGGGGTGGAGAGTTCCGCGAGCTCGCTGTCGCTGAGTTCCAGGCCCTTGGCGAGCAGTTCGCAGTCGCGCTTATATTTATCTGACTCAGCGTAGTACGCGTCGAAAACCTCGACCACGTCCCCTTCCACGGAGGCGAGTTTCTGCTGGAGGAAGACCGGCAGGTCCACCTTGCCCACGAAGCATATTCCCTGCGAATCCTTCTTGTCCGCCGAAGGCAGGTCGGCCTCGTGCGCCAGGCGCCTCACTTCCGGCTTGCAGATGTCCCCTATCGGGAAGAGCGCCTTGGAAAGCTGCTCCTGGTTGAGCTGGCAGAGGAAATAGCTCTGGTCCTTGTTGGGGTCGGTACCCTCGAGGATGCGGCAAGTGCCGTCGGGGAGGGTCTCCTTGCGGCAGTAGTGCCCCGTAGCCACCATATCGGCCCCGAGCCTCTCGGCCGCCTTGAGGAAGGCGTCGAACTTGATTTCGCGGTTGCAGAGCACGTCAGGATTCGGGGTGCGCCCGCGGGCGTATTCGTCGAACATGTAGTCCACCACGCGCTTGCGGTATTCCTTGCTCAGATCCACGAAGTAGAAGGGAATCCCGATTTTGCGCGCGACCATTTCGGCCACGAACCTGTCCTCCTCCCACTCGCAGTCGCCGTGCAGCGTGCCCTCGGTGTCATGCCAGTTCTGCATAAACATGGCGAACACATCGTAGCCCTGCCGCTTGAGCAGCAGCGCGGCAACGCTGGAATCCACACCTCCTGATAGCCCGACACAAATTTTCATCGCAGATACAAATTTCTGCAAAAATAACACAAACGGGGCAAATTCGGGGCATTTCTTGCGCAAGTTGCGGTAAAATGCTTATATTTGAGGAATTTAAGCACTATGGACTATGGTAACCAAGGAAATTGATATAAAATACATCGAGTATTCCTCCCTTGAGGAGCTGCTTCCCGAAGACCGCGAACTCGCCTCCGAGGCCATCGCGGCGATGGGCGGAGCCTATGCCCCTTATTCCCACTTCCATGTGGGTGCGGCGGTGCGCATGTCCAACGGACAGATAGTGCGCGGCGCCAATCAGGAGAACGCGGCCTTCCCTTCCGGGCTCTGTGCCGAGCGCACGGCGATGTTCGCCGCCAGCGCGCGCTATCCCGACAAGGATATGCTCAGCATAGCGATCGCCGGCGGAGTGCACGGCAAGCTCAGCGGCAACCCTGCCACCCCGTGCGGCGCCTGCCGTCAGGTGATGGCCCAGTACCAGGCCAAGTCCGGCAAGCCGATGTCCGTGCTGATGGTCGCCGAAGGCAGGATTCTGAAGTTCGACCGCGTGGACGACATTCTCCCGTTAATTTTCAACAGTATCTGAGGCGTCTCCAAGTATCTCCATATAATCCTTCACGCCACCCACTAAAATCAATCATACGTTGTTGTATGTTAACTTATTCGCTATATTTGCAGGGTAAAAGTGCGGATATCCGCAAAAACACCCTCCAGAAATGAGAATCGAACGCCCAAGAGACCTCCAGAGATTGATCGACAGCCGTAGGAACGGCCAGATAAAGATTATAACCGGCATCAGACGATGCGGCAAATCTTATCTGCTGGGGATTCTGTACCGTGATTACCTTCTTCAAGAAGGCATCCCTCCGGAACAGATTATTACGCTTGAACTCGACAACGACATCAATGTCCGTTACCGCAACCCTTTGGAATTGGGGACATTTCTCAGGGGAAAAGTCAGTGATACCACCAAAGAATTTTACATTCTTCTTGATGAGATACAGATGGTCGAGACATTGGACAACCCTTATCTGCCTAAAGATTCGGGAGCGACAATCTCCTTCGTAGATGTCCTGCTGGGGTTGAAAAGCCTTCCAAATGTCGATGTGTATGTGACTGGCAGCAACTCCAAAATGCTGTCATCGGACGTGGCCACCGCTTTCCGCGACAGAGGCGAGGAGATTCATATCTCTCCGCTTACCTACGATGAATTTTATGCGGCATACCCTGACGAGAAGCGCTTCGCCTGGCGGGAATTCGTGACTTATGGCGGGATGCCTATGGTCATACAGAAAAAGACCCATGCGGAGAAAGCCAAGTATCTTCAGGATCTTTTCACCCTCACCTACATCAGGGATGTCATAGAACGCAATCACCTGCGCACGGAGGAGGAGACGCTGGGGGAACTGCTCAACACTGTCGCATCAGCCGTGGGGTCTCTTACCAATCCGACCAGGCTGGCCAACACATTCGGCTCGGTCAAGGGATTAAAGATAAAGAACGAGACTATTTCCAACTATCTTGACTGCCTGATTGACGCCTATATTCTGAGCAAGTCATACCGTTACGATGTAAAGGGGCGTTCGTATATCGACACTCCTCTCAAATACTATTTCACGGACATCGGCTTGCGGAACGCACGTCTGAACTTCCGACAGCAGGAAGAGAACCACATTATGGAGAACATCCTTTACAACGAGCTCCGCGCAAGGGGGTTCAATGTCGATGTGGGCGTGGTGGAGTACAACTGCATCGTGGACGGAAAGAAGACCCGCACGCAGCTCGAAATAGACTTCGTGGTCAATCTGGCGGAGAAGCGTTACTATATCCAGTCGGCTCTTACAGTCGCGGATGAGGAGAAACGGCTGCAGGAGGTCAATTCCCTCAATCGCGTCGAGGACTCCTATACCAAGCTGGTCGTAGTCCGCGACGATATTCTGCCATGGACAGACGAACGGGGTGTGCGCTACATCAACATCGAGGATTTTCTGCTGAAAGAGATAAACGGACTCTGATTCGAGCCGGTCGGAATCTCCAGCCCTTAACCGGGCATCTCCGACCGCATATCAATAGGGCATCTTGCCCAGATAGCCCAGTTTGAACTTGGCGCGGACTTCCTTTCGATAGGCGGACTTGTTGAACACATAGTTGAACACCGAATATAGCGGGTAAATTATACCTTAAGTCCTAAAGGCGGCACTGAGGCGGAAGTTGTCTTGGAGCGCTTCTCGGGTGGCAATTACGTAAAAGTTTATTCTGAAACTGCAGAGAGAATGCGGATTCCCCGATTTTTGCTATATTTGCAGCGGGAAAGTCGTACACGACCAGCTCCCTCTGAATCCTCCAGGGCCGGAAGGCAGCAAAGGCAGGAGGTCGTAGCGGTGCGATGTGCTAAGCTTTCCCTTTTTTTGTGTCCAAACGAAAGCGCCGCCCTCCGGGGCGCACCCGCAACGCCAATGCCGCTCGCCGCAGGGGCAAATTCCCGGGCCCGAACCGTATCAATCAAAAATGATTATCTTTGTAAGTTCTAGGTATAATGTACAGACCGGGCTCATATATCGCGGGGCGTGTCGCCGGACTGCTGGTGGTGCTGATAATGGCGGCATCGCTGGCGGTGCAGACCCCCGCCGTGCAGTCCAGGCTCGCAAATCGCGCCATCGAATCCCTCAAGGGGGCGATGGACGGCAGGATACAGTACGGCGAGATGACGGTGATGCCGTCGGGGGCTCTGCTGATAAGGGATCTGCTGATTGTGGACGGGAAGCCTTATACCGAAGACGAATTCTGCCGCGGCTGGGCTCCCGTGGACACGGTTTTCCAGGCCCGCACGCTCACCGCAACATTCTCGCTTCCAAGCATTTTCAAGCCGGGGAGCATACACATAGGCAGGGTCAGCATCGACGACGGCCTCTTCCACCTCACGACCGAGCCGTCCGGGGAGCGCAAAATCACCAACATCCAGAGGGTGCTGGGGCTGAAGAAAAGTAACGGAGCCAAAAAGCAGCAGCGCGGGGAGCTCTTCACCGTCAGCAAGGTGAGGCTCAGCAACTTCCGCTTCCTCCTCAGCAACTTCAACCGCAAGAAGCTGGACTACCCGGAATGCTCCATCAACTATGACGACCTCGACATCCGCCTCAGCCTCGAGGGGCACGGGGTCAGGATGGCGGACGGCAGGGTAACCGCGACCCTCGACAGGCTTCAGCTCAGCGAGAAGTCCGGCTACCGGATGCAGAAGCTCTCCGCCAGGTGCTCCGTCGGTCCCGGCAAGGCAATCATAAGCGACATCCACCTCATCGACCCTTGGTCCGACACGAAAGTCAAATACTACTCAATGACTTACGAGAACGGAAAGGCGTTCAGAAAATACAATTCCCAGGTACTGATGGAGGGCGAGATCGACTCCGGCACCTCCCTCGGCCTGCACACCCTGACCTGTTTCGCGGTGGGAGCTTTCAAAAACAGCACGACACGGCTCGATATCGACGGAGGGCATGTCAAAGGCTATGTCAACGATCTGAGTATCGACGGCCTCAAGTTCACCGACCCCGACAGCAGGGTATCGGTGGCGGAGCTTGACTGCAGCTTCACCGGGCTCCCCAAGGCCAGCGACATGATGACCTCGGTCAGCATCAGGAAGTTACGCTTCACCCCGCACGGCATGGAAAAATTCATCCGCAGCATAGCTTCCGCCAGGGTCTCCATTCCGGGGAATATAGGCAGAGGGCAGCATTTCTCCCTTGACCTCAAGGCGGGCGGACCTGTAAACAGGCTCAAGGCCAATCTCAGTCTCGCCTCCGAAGCGGGACGCACCAGGGCCGGAGCCGACATAAGAAATATTGCCGACAAGCACAGGCAGACCAGCATCAACGGGCATATAGTCACTTCCGAACTTGACCTCGGAGCGCTGCTCGGCAAGGAGTCGCTCGGCAAATGCACGCTCTACGCCGAGGCAGGGGCGGCTCTCGGGAAAGGGCTTCCGGAGCTGAGGCTCGACTCGCTCAGAGTGAACAGGCTGGACGCCCTCGGCTACAGCTTCCGCGACATCTCGGCGCGTGGCTCGCTTATCGACAGCACCGCAAAGCTCAACTTCGTCAGCACCGACCCTAATTTCAAGCTGCATTTCGAAGCCGCGGCCGACCTGCCGATGAGCAGGCATGACGCGAGCTACAGCCTGGACGGGAAGGCCGAACTCATAGACCTCAACGCCCTTGCAATCGACACCCGTACAAGCACTTCCAGGACTTCGTTCGACATCCGCGGCAAGGTGGACAGGGAGGGCGCTGCCCTCGACGGCCTGCTCGGGATACGCGACATCCGCCTGGAGAACGGTGACGGGGAGAAAAGCATCGGCGACATAATCCTCAAGGCCTACACGCTCCGCGGCGAGCAGTGCTTCAAGCTCGACTCCCCTTTCGCCGACCTCTTCCTCTCCGGGACCGGCAGCTTCACGCAGTTCATCGAGGACATACAGAAAGTCTCCCTGCGGCGCTCGCTGCCTTCGCTCTATGCTGAGCGGCTTCCGGACAGCGGCAACGGACGCTACGACCTCGAAGTGCTCTTCCACGATTCCAGGCAGCTGCTTTCCTTCGCGGTGCCTGGCCTCTACATCGCCGACAGCACCAGGGCTTCGATGACCATCTCCCAGGGCGGAGAACTCGTGGGCAGCCTCTCCTCCGGACGCATAGCCTTCGGCACTACCTACCTCAAGGAGGTTGACCTGCAGCTGGACAATCTCGACGGCTGCCTCAACGCCACGGTCACCGGCGAGGAGTTCAAGAGCGGCAAGTTCGACATCCGGCAGCCGGACATCAATGTATCTGCCGAAAATGATGCCGTGGCCCTCGCGGCACGCTTCAGCGCATTCTCGGATGTCGGGGGCGCGGGAGAGCTCTATGCCGGAGGCGAATTCTACCGAGACTCCACCAACGCCCTGGTAATCAAGGCGCATCCGCTCAACTCCTACATTTCCGCCGGAGGCGGGGTCTGGGACATAGGCGAATCGGATATAGTCATGCGGGGCAACGACCTATATGTCAGGGATTTCCGCATCAGCAACGGAGCCCAGTACATCAGCGTTGACGGAGGCGTGTCCCAGGACCGCAGCGACACCCTCACTCTCAAGCTCAGCGGGATAGACCTCTCGCAGATTGACGAGCTGCTGCCTCAAAGCTACGGCATACGGGGCACGGCGAACGGCAGCGCCCTTCTCACCTCGCAGGCCGGACGCGCCAAGGGTATGCTTGCCGACCTCAAGCTCGACTCCCTGCGCATCGGAGAGGCCAACGCCGGCAGCCTGCAGCTCGCGGCCATACTCGAAGACCAGAGCGAGGACATCGACATCTACCTCCGCAACGAGCTGGACGGGCGCAACGCCCTCTACGCCGCGGGAATGTACTTCCTCGACGACGGGCGCATGGACCTGAGCGCCGAGCTCGACCGCCTGCCGCTCGCCACGGCCGGGCCTTTCCTCAGCACGATATTCAGCGAAATGGACGGCAGCATCAGCGGAGGCCTGCACATCCAGGGACAGCTCGACAACCTCTCCGCCACCAGTAGCAACCTCAGGCTCAACGACGCATACCTTCGCCTCGCATACACTGAAGTCCCTTACACCCTGAGCGGCCCGCTGAGGATGGAAGGCAACGGGCTCTACTTCGACTTCCTGCACCTCAGGGACGACGCCGACGGCAGCGGAGAAATCTCCGGAGCCCTCTTCATCAGCGGCCTCGACAGCTACAGGCTCGACGCCGACATCAGCTTCAACTCCCTCAAGCTGATGGACTCAGGCGAACGCGAGAACGGAGTTTACGGCAAGCTCAAGGCCAGCGGCAAGGCTTCGGTCAAGGGCCCGCTCAACGCCCTGAGCGTCAACGCGGTAGCCAGCACCTCCGGCGACGGTGACCTCCACCTTCCTCTCTCCGGCAGCACCTCCGTCGCCAAGAGCGACCTGCTCACCTTCACGGAACCGGCCAGACGCAGCGACCCTTACGAGGAGATGGTGGCCGGATACAGCGCGCAGCGCAAGAACGCGAGCGACCTCGACATCCAGCTCAACCTCACCGCCCATCCGGGAGTCAAGGCCTACGCAGAAATCGACAAGTCTGCCGGCAATGTGGCCTCGTTCAGCGGCGAGGGCAACATCAACCTCCACCTCAGGCCGGCCAAGGCAGTGTTCGACATCAACGGAGACTTCAACATCCGCGAGGGAAACTACCAGTTCGTGATACCTGGCATACTGAGCAAGGACTTCAGCATCGAGGACGGAAGTTCCATCAAGTTCGGCGGCGCAATCGCGGATACCGAACTGGACATCAACGTATTGTACACCCTGCGCACCTCGCTCAACTCCCTCATCGCCTCCAGCAGCTCGTCCGTCAGCACCAAGCGTCAGGTGGAGTGCGGCATAGCGGTGTCCGACAGGCTGCGCAACCCGCAGATCAGCTTCAGCATCAACGTCCCTGACCTCGACCCGACCACCAAGGCCCAGGTGGACGGCGCCCTCAGCACCGACGACAAGGTTCAGAAGCAGTTCATGGCCCTCCTGCTGATGGGCTCGTTCATCCCGGACGAGAGCTCCGGAGTTGTCAACGGCTCCGAAATCCTTGTGTCCAATGTGACGGAGCTTATGTCCAACCAGCTCAACTCCATACTCCAGAAGCTGGAAATCCCGGTCGATGTGGGCATCGGCTACCAGGGCGCATACCAGGGCACGAACATGTTTGACGTGGCCATCTCCACCCAGCTCTTCAACAACAGGGTCATCGTGGGCGGAAGCGTGGCCAACAGGAAATACAACAACACCGCAAGCAGCGGGGATATGGTCGGAGACCTCGATATCCAGATTAAGCTGGATGACGAGGGCCGCTTCCGCCTCAACCTCTTCTCGCACTCCGCGGACGAATATACGAGCTACCTCGACCTCTCGCAGCGCAACGGGGTCGGTGTCAGCTACCAGAAGGAATACGGCGCGTTCAAGGAATTCTGGCGGAGCCTCTTCAGGCGCTCCGCTGACAGTTCCGGGGACGCGGAGACTACAATCAAGATAGAATCTGATGAGCAAAGGGAAACTGTACCTGATACCGGCGCCGCTGGGGAGTAGCCCGCTGGAGGATATCCTCCCGGCGGGAGTGATGGCGGCCGCGTGCCGGCTGGAATGCTTCGTGGTGGAGGAAGTGCGCACCGCAAGGCGCTTCCTCTCCGCATACGGGCTCAAGGGGAGAATCGACACGCTGGATTTCCACACCCTCAACGAACATACCCGCCCCGAGGAAGTCGAGGCCCTGCTGCCCCTCTTCGACAGGGGCGATGTGGGCTATATCTCCGAGGCCGGGCTGCCTGCCGTGGCCGACCCGGGCGCGGCACTGGTGGCGCTCTGCCACCGCGAGGGAATAGAAGTCGTGCCGCTGGTAGGCCCGTCTTCGCTTATGCTCGCCCTGATGGCATCCGGCCTCAACGGGCAGTCTTTCGCCTTCTGCGGCTATGTCCCGGCCAAGGCAGACGAGCGCAAAACGGCGCTGAAAGCCCTTGAGAAGCACTCCAAGGCCGAAAATCAGAGTAAAATCATCATCGAGACCCCCTACCGCAACGACGCGCTCTTCGCTGACATGCTGAAGGTCTTCGCCCCGGAGACCCGCATCTGCGTCGCCGCCGACATCACCCTTCCCACCCAATTCATAAAGACGCAGTCCGTCGCCCGCTGGAGGAAGAATACCCCCGAGATCGGCAAGCGCCCCTGCGTCTTCGTAGTTCTGGCATAATGAAAATAGCATTCCTTACCCTCGGCTGCAAGCTCAACTACGCCGAGACCTCCACATACGAGCGCGGATTCAAGGCCGCGGGACTCGAAGTCGTGCCGTGGAGCGAGCAGGCCGACATCTATCTGGTCAACACCTGCTCAGTCACCTCGATGTCCGACAGCAAGTCGCGCAATCTCGTGCGCAAGGTCCACAGGGTCAACCCGCAGGCCGCGGTGGTCGTCACAGGCTGCAGCGCTGAGCTCCGGCGCTCCGAAATCGAGGCCATCGAGGGGGTTAGCCGCGTCTTCGGGGCGGCGGAGAAGCATCTCGTGGTAAGCGAGACCCTGGCAATGCTCGGGCTCCCGGATCCGAACGGGGACGAGGCCCGCAAGACCGGAGTTTTCGGGGCCTACAGCACCGGAGAGAGGACGCGCTCCTTTCTCAAGGTGCAGGACGGCTGCAACAATTTCTGCAAATACTGCACTGTCCCCTACGCCAGGGGCGGGAGCCGCAACATACCTATCTCCGAGGCGGTCTGCAACGCCCGCAAAATCGCTGCGGAAGGCATCAAAGAAGTGGTGCTGACCGGCGTCAACACGGGAGATTTCGGGCGCACCACCGGGGAGAGTTTCCTCGACCTGCTGAAGGCGCTCAACGAAGTGGAGGGCATCGAACGCTACAGGATTTCCAGCATTGAGCCGAACCTGCTGAGCGAGGAAATCGTGGACTGGATCGCCTCGGGCACCAAGTTCCAGCCGCATTTCCACATTCCGCTGCAGGCGGGCACGGACGTCATTCTCAAGAATATGGGCCGGCACTACGATACCGAGTTCTTCGCAAGGAAAATCGAATATATCCGTTCGCGGATGGAAAGGCCCGACGCACCGCTGGTATTCTTCGGTATCGACGTGATGGCGGGTCTTCCCGGCGAGACGGAGGAGCTCTTCGAACAGAGCCGGAGCTTCATAGAAAAGGTAAATCCGGCATTCATCCATGTATTCCCCTATTCCCGCAGGCCGGGCACTCCGGCGGCGGAAATGCCGGGGCAGGTTGCGGAGAGCGAGAAGAAACGCAGGGTGGAAGTTCTGGAGCAGCTGTGCGTGCGCCTGCACTCCGAATTCCGGGAACGCAATCGCGGCATCAGGGAGCGGGTGCTCTTCGAGTCCACGGACCGGAGCGGCCGGATGGAAGGCTACACCGGCAACTACATCCGCATAGAGCGGGAATACGACCCAGCCCTGACGGGCAAACTTGTGGATGTGATAATCTAATCCCCTATCACCAGGCCGTCATAGGCCGGGTGGACATGCGCCGGAAGTTTGCCGCAGAATTCCTCGTACTTGGGCAGAAGATGCGAGAGGTGAGTGATGTACGACTCCCTGGCGCCTACCCTCTCGAAGAAGTCCAGGCACTGCCGGACCGACGGATGCGAGCGGTGCTCGTCCCACTTGACGCAGCCCAGGGTCACATATTCCACGCCCTTGAGCTTCTCAAATTCTCCCTCGTCAATATGCTTTATATCTGTGAGATAGGCGATGTTTCCGAAACGGTAGCCGAGCACGGAGATTTCTCCGCGGGCAGTGTCTTTATCCCAGATGTGCCAGCCCTGGATTGGAATCACCTCCACCGGGGCGGGAATCACCTTTGGCTTCTCGGGCGGCAGGTGCTTGTAGCCGAAGCCCTTTTCCCACACCAGCACCTCCTCGTCGGCGTTGGAATGTATAGTTATGGGATGCTGTGAGTCAATGAGATGCACCCTCCATTCCGGCGAACCCGGGTATCGCGGCTCGGCGAAGGCGTAGGAATAGTCCTCGCGGAGGGAATCTTCCACATATTTCTCGCAGTAGATATTGACCGGATGGCGCTCGATGAGGTTGTAGGCACGGATGTCATCGAGGCCGCCGGTGTGGTCCTTGTGGTTGTGGGTCAGCAAGATGGCATCGATGTGGCGCACATTGGCGCGGAGCATCTGGTAACGGAAATCCGGGCCGGCATCGACGAGTATCGTAAGTCCGCCGTATTCCACGAGAGCGGAAGAGCGGAGATGTTTGTCACGGGGGTCTGCGGAGCTGCACACAGGGCAGTCGCAGCCTATCATCGGCACTCCCTGCGAGGTGCCGGAGCCAAGAAATGTGAGTTTAGCTTTCATCGGAGTGCAAAGATAATATTTTTGCCTCATCTATCATCTTCCTGTACACTTCCATCGCGTCCGGGGACAGGGCGTTCTGAGGGTCGGCGCACCAGGCCCTGAAGTCCTGCAGGGAGCTGTCGGGATGGCTCTGCACATAGCCCTTGACTGCCTTCTCGGTGCGCCTGCGGCCGCCATTGGCCCGGCAGATGTCGCAGGTGCCGCAGTCCTCGCTCTCGTCCTGCCCGAAATAGCGCAGCAGGTAGCGGGAGCGGCAGAGGTCCTCCTCGGTAACATAACCTTCCATCGCCTCCACCCTCTCGCGGGCGGTGCGCCTGAGGAACTCGTATTTGTCTTTCTGGAGGTTGAGATTGCCAGGCATCAGGCGGCCGTGGTGCAGGTAGAGCACGGAATAATGGTCGCAGGGGATGTATTTTATTATGTGCTCGAGCGAGAGGCGGTAGAGCAGCTGGCGCAGCTGGGGCACGGTGACGCCGCAGCTTCGCGAGAGCTTCTCCTCGTCCACCGGCACTGTGAATGAGAATATTCCCGGGTAGGAGCGCATCAGGGCGTCCATCAGGGCGGGCATCTGAGGGTCCGGAAGGTCGATTTCGTAGAGAGCCTTGCGGTCCACGCGGATTTTGACCTGGGTGGAGATGTCCGCGTCTTCGGTGTAGGTGAGGTGGTCGCTCATCTGCAGGTAGCGGATGGCGTAGTGCAGCTCGGCGCGGTTGAGCCCGAAGTGCTTCGCGAAGGTCTCAAGCTCGAATTTCACGCTCGCGCCAGCTCCGCCCTCATAAGGTATCTGATTGAATATATGTATCTTCTGGTAGATGTCCTCGATATATTCAAGGGAGGGGAAGGAGAGCTCGAGCAGCTGGTGCAGGCGGCGGATGTCGGTCTGGTTCCAGAGCTGCACGGCCCAGGAGCGCTTGCCGTCGCGGCCCGCGCGGCCCGCCTCCTGGAAGTAGGCCTCGGGGCTGTCGGTGAGGCCGAGATGCACCACGAAGCGCACGTCCGGCTTGTCGATTCCCATACCGAAGGCGTTGGTGCAGACCATTACCCTTATCTCGCCCCGCTTCCAGGCCTCCTGCCTCTCGCTTCGGGTCTCGGCCCCCAGGCCGGCGTGGTAGAAGGACGCGCTGACCCCGCCGTTGGAGAGCATCGAGGCGACTTCCTCGCATTTGCGGCGGTTGCGCATATAAACTATCCCGGAGCCGGGCACATTGTTGCAGATGTTGAGCAGCTGGCCGGACTTGTCCTCGCAGCGGCGCACTATATACGAAAGGTTGGGGCGTTCGAAACCGCTGCGCAGCAGGACGAAATTCTTGAGGTTGCGCTCCTGCTCGCTCGGCGCGGCGGGACGCACCAGCCTCTGCCTTATGTCGTCCGCGACCTGCGGGGTGGCGGTGGCTGTAAGGGCTATAAGCGGCGCCTTCACGACCTTGCGCATCTCGCCTATCTTGAGATAATCCGGACGGAAGTCGTAGCCCCACTGCGAGATGCAGTGCGCTTCATCGACCACTATGTAGCTGACATTCATCACTTCCAGATAGGACTGGAAGAGGCTCGTGCCGAGGCGCTCCGGGGAGACATAGAGGAACTTGAAGTCCCCGTAGGCGGCGTTGTTGAGCGCCAGGTCCACCTCGCGCCTGCTCATCCCGGCATGCACCGCCACGGCCCTGATGCCGCGCGCGGCGAGGTTCTGCACCTGGTCCTTCATCAGCGCTATGAGCGGCGTCACAACTATCGCGAGGCCCTCGCTCATCAGCGCCGGCACCTGGAAGCAGACGGACTTGCCTCCGCCCGTGGGCAGAATCGCAAGCACGTCGCGCCCGTCCAGCGCGGCGGAGATTATCTCCTCCTGCATCGGACGGAAACTGTCGTAGCCCCAATATTTCTGAAGCGTCTCAAGTGCGGTCATAGAATACAAAAATAATCATTTTTAATGATTGGAGTTACGGAAGCGAATAGATAACTTTGTAGCCATATGAAACTTGCACATTCTCCGCTGATTGCGATGCTCGCTCTCCTCTGCGCCTGCTCCGCCGGGCCGCAGGCGGAAGTACGCACGATGAGATACTACCCCGACGGCAGGGACATAGTCTGCCTCAACGGCAGCGGCCGCTACACCCGCGCGCTCTACGGCACGCACACGCGTTTCCGTCTGGAGACCTCCGACAAGCCTATATTCGCCGTCTATGACAAGGCGGACAGCCGCAACATCCGCTTCTGTCTCAGATATGCGGGGCGCGAACTCCAGCTCGACTCCGCCGCCCGCTGCGAGGCCCGCTACCGGGGCGGAATGCGCAGCTACCGGCTGAGCGACAGCACTTGGGGCCCTGATGCAGAGATGACAATCACCGCTCTGGCATCTTTCAGCGAGGAAGGGGCGATCTGGCGCTTCGAGCTGAAAGGCTTCGAGGGGCAGACTGACATTTTGGCAAAAGTGTGCGAGACTGCAGGCAAGAAGTTCAAGCGCGACGGCGACCTCGGGATGGACGCGAGGGAGCTTTTCGACCCGGCAGAGGGCGAAGCCGGGCTGCAGACCCTGGAATGGGCCGCAGGCAGTGAAAGTTATTTCATCTATCATCATAAGGACAGGCTCGAATCCGCCGCTGCGGAGCATGGCCGGGCAATCTTTGATAGAGAGGAGAGCGCCCGCCTCGAGCTTGTAAGCCAGCTGGAGATTAACACTCCCGACCCGTTTTTCAATACTATAGGAGCCAATCTCGCGGCGGCGGCCGACGGCACCTGGGACGGGCAGACCTTCCTGCACGGGGCCATAGGCTGGCGCACCCCGCTCGCGGGCTGGAGGGGCGCTTATGCCGGCGATGTGCTGGGCTGGAACGGCAGGGCCGTCTCGCACTTCAGGGCCTACGCAGCCAGCATGGTCACGGACGTACCGCCGACATATCCTCAGCCTCAGCAGGATACCGCCCAGAACCTCGCCCGTCCGACCAAGAAATGGGGCACCCCGATGTACTCCGACGGCTATATCAGCAAGCTGCCGGGCCGCACTGACGTGATGAGCCATTACGACATGAACATCAACTACATGGACGAGTTGATGAAGCACTTCAGCTACGACGCCGACACTACTCTTATGAGGGAGCTCTGGCCGAAAATCCGGCTGCACCACGAGTGGGAGAAGCGCAACTTCGACCCGGACGGCGACCACCTCTACGATGCGGTCTGCTGCATCTGGGCAAGCGACGCACTCTACTACAGCGGCGGCGCCGTAACCCATTCCTCAGCATACAATTACTACTCCAACCTTATGACGGCGCGGATAGCCGAGATTCTTGGCGAGGACCCCTCTACTTATCGGGAGGAAGCGGAGGCCATACGCGAGGCTCTGAACTCCCGCCTCTGGCTGGAGGACGAAGGCCACTGGGCCGAATATCAGGACTATATGGGCCTGAAGCGGCTCCACAGGAGCGCGGCGATATGGTCAATTTACGCCCCTATAGACTGCGCGGCCGGCACCCCGGAGCAGGCTTACAGGGCGACCCGCTATGTGGACAATTCAATCCCGCACATCCCTGTAAGGTACGCCTACGACGCCCGGGCGCTCAAGTCCCTGGGACTCAGGCTTCCGCGTCCGGAGAAGGACCTTTTCACCGTATCCGCTTCCGACTGGCTGCCGTACGACTGGAGCACCAACAACGTAGCCCACGACGAGGTCGCGAACATGGCCCTCGCCTACCTCGAAGCGGGCCGCAGCGACTCAGGATTCAAGCTCCTCAAGGCCGACCTCCTCGACGAGATGTACCTCGGGGAATGTCCGGGCAACTTCGGGCAGATCAGCCACTACGACAAGGCCAAGAACGAGGCCTACCGCGACTTCGCGGACAATGTGGGCATCACCTCACGGGCCATAGTCAACGGACTCTTCGGCATACTTCCGGACGCGCTTAACGGGCAGTGCATCATCCGCCAGGCCTTCCCGGAGGAATGGAAGGAAGCCTCCATCAAGACCCCTTACCTCTCCTACTCCTACAGGCGCGAGGGCAGCCGCGACATCTACGAAATCAGCCAGAATTTCACCCGTCCGCTCAAGATTGTGGTCAGGGCCAATGCCGGCGGCGGGCAGTACCTCGAGGTCGAGGGCAGCTCCGACGCAGTCCAGACGATTACCGTTGACCGCACACGCCTTCCTAAAGTCAAGTTCCGCGACTCCAAGGCGCCCGGGCAGTCCGGCAGGGACTTCATCGAAGAGATGGGACTCGGCGATATCAATGCCCGGAAAGCCTCCCGCGGCAGGATGGTCGACATCAGCGCACACTTCAACGCCAACGCCGACGACATCTTCCACAACGAATACCTCTCCCCGCGTCCGCCGTTCGCCTCCCTCCAGTTGCCTAAGCAGGGCGTGGGAGAATGGTGCATACCGTTCGAGACCTACGAGATAGAGGACAACGGCCTGCGCGCCACTGTCAGGGACGGAGTCTATGACACCGGGCTCGGGCTGAAATTCCTCTCCCCGGCCGAGGGCCTCAACACCATATACACTTCACTCTGGGACAATTATCCCGATTCGGTAACGGTCGCCCTCAACGGCAAGGCTTCATACGCCTATCTGCTGCTGGTCGGCAGCACGCAGAACATGCAGAGCCGCATCGCAAACGGAGAGGTCCGGGTGCGCTATGCCGACGGAAGCGGGAGCGTGATGAGCCTCGTCAATCCGATTAACTGGAGGCCGGTGGAAGAGGACTGCTACACAGACTCTTACGCCTTCCGCAGCGCAGACAGGAACCCGTACAGGGTATCCTTCCTCTCTGGCGCGGTGCACAGGGAAATGCCCCTCGAGCTGCTCGGCGAAGGCGGTGCCACGGCGGACTACCGTCCGGAGACGCCTCAGCCCGCCAAGGCCAAGGCCGACTACAACCCCGTAACCGACAGGGCCATCACCTGCGGAGGCGCGCTCATCCTCAAAATGCCGCTCCGCCGCGGCAGAGAGATGGAGAGCCTTACGCTGCGCACTCTCTCCAACGATGTGGTCATAGGATTGATGGGAATAACATTGGAGAAATAATTAAAAATCGCTATCTTTGCGCGCGATTTTGGAACACTTATTGAAGCGATATTACGGCTTTTAGAAAAAACAGTTAGTTAAATCCAAATACCAAAACATATTATGCCAAAAATTGATTTAAGCAAGTACGGTATTAAAGGAACCACAGAAATCCTTTACAATCCAACTTACGAAGTTCTCTACAACGAAGAGACCAAGCCGGGCCTCGAAGGCTACGACAAGGGTCAGGTAACTGAACTCGGCGCTATCAATGTAATGACCGGTGTCTATACCGGACGTTCCCCTAAGGACAAGTACATTGTGATGGACAAGAACTCCAAGGACACCGTTTGGTGGAACACCCCGGAGTATCCTAACGACAACCACGAACTCTCCGAGAAGGTATGGAAGGAACTCAAAGCCATCGCCGTCAAGGAGCTCTCAGGCAAGAGGCTGTACGTTGTGGACGGTTTCTGCGGCACACACAAGGACACCCGCATGAAGGTCCGCTTCGTGATGGAGGTTGCATGGCAGGCACACTTCGTGACCAACATGTTCATCCGTCCTCAGAACCAGGCTGAGTTCGACCAGGAGCCTGACTTCGTAGTTTACTGCGCTTCCAAGGCAAGGGTCGAGAACTATGAGGAGCTCGGCCTCCGCTCCGACACCGCTGTCGCTTTCAACGTGACCAGCAAGGAGCAGGTTATCCTCAACACATGGTACGGCGGAGAGATGAAGAAGGGTATGTTCTCAATGATGAACTACTACCTCCCTCTCAAGGGCATCGCTTCAATGCACTGCTCAGCCAACACCGACCTCAACGGCGAGAACACCGCCATCTTCTTCGGCCTCTCAGGCACCGGCAAGACCACCCTTTC
>CAVAID010000028.1:0-26830 GCA_963588685.1 bacterium | reverse complement strand
AAGATCGAGGATGACGCCATTGCCGTGCAGCTCGAGCGTCTGGACAGGATACGCGCCGAGCGGGAAGCCGCCGCGAAGGCCGAGGCCGCCAAGGCAATCACCCCGCAGAAGGCGGAGTGCAGCTTCGAGGATTTCGACAAGATGGACATCCGCACTGCCACCGTCCTGGAGGCGGAGAGGGTGCCGAAGACCGACAAACTCCTCAAGCTCACCATCGACACAGGCATCGATCGTCGCGTCATAGTCTCCGGCATCGCGGAGTTCTATTCTCCGGAGGAGATGGTAGGCAAGCAGATATGCATCCTCGCCAACCTCAAGCCTCGCATAATCAAGGGAATAGAGAGCAAGGGAATGATTCTGATGGCAAGGCAGAACGACGGCAAGATGCGCTTCATCACGCCGCAGGAGAGCCTGGTCAACGGAGCAGAAATCGGTTAATATGAAAGTACTTATTGTTGACGACGAGAGGGCGATACGCAACTCTCTCAAGGAAATCCTCACCGACGAGGGCTACGAGGTGGACACCGCCGAAGACGGTGCCGCCGCCATCGCCGCAGTCGAGAAGGACAAATACGATGTAATCTTCTGCGACATCAAGATGCCGAATATGGACGGCATCGAGGTGCTGGACAAGCTGATGGAGATGGGAGTGGATGCCGCCGTCGTGATGATTTCCGGCCACGGCGACATCGACACCGCCGTTGAATGCATCAAGAAGGGAGCTTTCGACTTCGTGCAGAAGCCGCTGGACCTCAACAGGATACTCATCACCATCAAGAACGCCGCCGAGCGCCAGACCCTCAGCAACCAGAACAAGGTGCTCAAGAAGAAGGTCTATGGCGCGGACATGATAGGCGAGTCCGCCCCTATGATGCACATAAGGGAGATGATAGACAAGGTCGCCCCTACCGATGCGAGGGTGCTCATCACCGGCCCGAACGGCTCCGGCAAGGAACTCGTGGCCCGCAACCTGCACCAGCGCAGCGCCCGCAGCACGATGCCTTTCATCGAGGTCAACTGCGCCGCCATCCCCAGCGAACTTATCGAGAGCGAACTTTTCGGCCACGAGAAGGGCTCCTTTACCTCCGCTGTCAAGCAGCACAAGGGTAAGTTCGAGCAGGCCGACGGAGGCACGCTCTTCCTCGACGAAATCGGGGATATGAGCCTCGCGGCCCAGGCCAAGGTGCTCCGCGTACTTCAGGAGCGCAAGCTCTCCCGCGTGGGCTCCGACAAGGATATCGAGGTCAATGTCAGGGTGATAGCCGCGACCAACAAGGACCTCCAGAAGGAGATTGCCGCCGGCAACTTCCGCGAGGACCTCTACCACCGCCTCAGTGTCATCCTCATCAGGGTGCCTTCGCTGGACGAGAGGCGCGACGACATCCCTATGCTCATCCAGCACTTCCTCGAGAAATACACCGACGGAGGCAAGGCGCGCAGCTTCTCTCCGGAGGCTATCGAACTGCTCTGCCAGAAGAGCTGGCCGGGCAATATCCGCGAGCTCGACAATGTGGTGGACCGTCTGCTGATCCTCGGCGACGATGTGGTCAGTGCGCAGAATGTCCGTGATTTTGTAAATATTTAAGCTTTATGTCTATGAAACTCAAGTCCTTCGCTCTTATTACGGCGCTGCTCGCACTCTTCTGCCTGAGCGCTGCCGGACAGGGCAAACTATATACCCGCAAGGCCCGTCTGGAGGATTTCCCGACCCGCACCGTCAAGGTGGTCGCGGGCGGCTCGACCTTCCTCGAACTCGCGTTCCGTGAGGAGATTACCACCCGCTGGAGGATTTCTCCTTACGAATTCTGCACCGCGGAGGACTATGAGACTCTCAAGACCGACAGCTCGCTCTACTTCCTCAACATAGCCTCGGATGCCGGGGTGGCGTTCATGGTGCTCACCAAGGGCGGGCGCGAGGACGACAATGACAACCTCAAGAAGCCTTTCGAGGTGGTCCGCATCCCTATAGCCAGCATCGACGACCCGAGCGGCAAGGAGCTGATGTTCATGGGAGCGTTCGTGGACATAATGCAGGCTTTCGTGGAGGACGCGATGGTCTCCGACAAGGCGGCCTACTCCGGACTGAAGTGGTATAACTCCCGCAAGTTCAGCGGGATGCAGATCTGCGTCAACGACTCCGACCGCATCGACACGCTTTATCTTGCCGGCTCGGCGAACACCCTGCTCGGCATCACCGTGGTCCCGACCCTTGTCCAGTTCGGCAGCCGCTGCTACAAGATGCTCATCTCCGCCGACAGCCACGAGCTCTACTACTTCGCCTCCGTCAAGTACCGCGGACCGATGGATACCCAGTTCACCGACAAGGAGATAAAACAATTCGAAAAGAGAAATGGAGTCGCCGCTGCAAGCGTACATAACGAAATCTAGCTCCCTGCCGTCAGAGGCGCTCGGCTGGATCGAGAAGCAGACCAACATCCGCACCAATTATCCCCGGATGCTCTCCGGACCGGTGCAGGGGGAGCTGCTCAAGATGCTGGTGGAGATAAGCGGCGCGCGCAGAGTGCTCGAGATAGGCTCGTTCACGGGCTATTCCAGCACCTGTATGGCGCTCGGCCTGCCGGAGGACGGGCACATCGACGCGCTGGAGATCAACGATGAGCTGGAGGACCTGATGCGCGAGGGCTGGGAGCGGGCCGGAGTGTCCGGCAGGATTACTCTGCACATCGGCGATGCCGTGGAGACTCTCCGCTCTCTGGAGGGGGAGTACGATTTCGTGTTTATCGACGCCAACAAGAGACAATACCTTGAATACTATGAGCTTACCCTGCCTCTGCTCCGCAAGGGAGGGGTTATCGTCGCCGACGATGTGCTCTGGGATGGCAAGGTGTATGCCGAGACCCCGTCGCACGACGCTCAGACGCAGGGCCTGCTCGCTTTCAATGCCGCCGTGGCGCAAGACCCTAGGGTTGAGGTAGTTATGCTTCCGTTGCGGGACGGTCTCTCCATTATAAGGAAATTGTAGTTATATTTGCAATCTTATGCCAGATTATATAGTATCAGCCCGCAAATACCGCCCGGACAGTTTTGCCTCCCTCATCGGCCAGGACAACATCGCCCGGACGCTCAAGAACTCCATCCTCAGGGGACAGCTGGCCCACGCCTACCTCTTCTGCGGACCGCGCGGTGTCGGCAAGACGACTGCGGCCCGCATATTCGCGAAGACCATCAACTGCGCCAACCCGGGCCCGGACATGGAGCCGTGCGGGGAGTGCGACTCGTGCCGCTCGTTCCAGGAAGGACACTCCTACTGCATACACGAACTGGATGCCGCATCCAACAACGGCGTGGATGACATCAAGGCCCTGATGGAGCAGGTGCAGATACCGCCGCAGGTGGGCCGCTACTCGGTCTATATAATCGACGAGGTGCACATGCTGAGCACGGCCGCGTTCAACGCCTTCCTCAAGACGCTTGAGGAGCCGCCTGCACACGCCATCTTCATCCTCGCCACCACCGAGAAGCACAAGATACTTCCGACCATCCTCAGCCGCTGCCAGACCTACGACTTCAAGCGCATCAGCATCCCGGACATCGTCCGCAACCTGCGCGACATAGCCGGCAAGGAAGGCATAAGCATCGACGACGAGTCGCTGCACATTATAGCCCACAAGGCCGACGGGGCGATGCGCGACGCGCTGACGATTTTCGACCAGACCGTAGCGTTCTGCGGCACCGACATACATTCGGCGGAGGTGATGCACAACCTCAATGTGCTTGACTATGAGTACAGTTTCCGCCTCGTGGACAGTTTCCTTACGGGAGACTACGCCACGGCGCTCAGGATATTCGACGAGGTGCTCGGCAAGGGATTCAACGCCCAGTACTTCATCGCCGCGCTGAGTTCGCACCTGCGCGACCTGCTCGTGAGCCGCACGGGAGGCCTCGAGAGCCTGCTCGACCTGCCGGAGTCGCTCCGGCAGCGCTATGCGGAGCAGTCCGCGCGCTGCAGCGTCAAGTTCCTCTACGATGCGCTCGGCATCACTACCCAGTGCGAGGCCGGGTACCGCGCATCGACCAACCAGCGGCTGCATATAGAATACGCGCTGATGAGGCTCGCGTTCCTGCTTGCCGCGCCGGCCGCCGACGCAAAGGTAACAGCTGCTCCTCAGCCGGCAGCCCAAGCGGCCCCTGCCGCCCAGCCTGCGCCTCAGGCACAGCCGGTTGCAGCCCAGCCACAGCCTGTTCCGGCACCTCAGCCGCAACCTGTTCAGGCTCAGCCTCAGCCTGCTCCGGCCGCCCAGCCGGAAGCGGCCCCTGCGCCTGCAGCCCAGCCTGCACCGCGCCGCCGCCCGGTAAAGACCGGCTCCAGCCTTTCGCTGAGCTCGCTTATGAGCGCCGATGACAAGCCGCAGGAGGAAGCCGCCGAAGTCAGCGGCGAGACAGTCCTGCCGTCAGAGGAGCTGATAAGGGAGAAATGGACGGAGCTCCCGGGAAGGTTCTCCTCCCAGCCGCGCCTCGCCAGCGCCCTCGCCAAGTCAGCGATTACCATATCCGACGAGCCTGGCCGCAAGCTGGTGGAGTTCTCCGTGACCAACGAGGCCCAGCAGAAGTGGATAGAGGAGAAGGTCCTGCGCGACCTCGAGCGCGAATTCTGCGCCCTTATATCCAACAGGGCCGTAAGGCTCGCTCCGTCGGTGATTCCGGAGGATCAGAAGGAAGATGTGAAATATATGCCTGCAGAGAAGGCCGAGGATCTCATCGGCCGCAACGAAGAGGTGCGCAACCTCGTCGTGGACCTCTCGCTGGACGTAAAATAAACAGAGATGAAACTTCGCTGCGAAAATCTCGTCAAGAAATACGGTCTCCGCACGGTCGTCAAGGGCGTGTCCATGGAGGTCAGCCAGGGAGAAATCGTGGGCTTCCTCGGGCCGAACGGCGCCGGCAAGACCACGAGCTTCTATATGATTACGGGACAGATAGTTCCGAACGAGGGCAAGGTCTTCCTCGATGACGAGGAGATCACCGGCCTGCCTATGTACAAGCGTGCCCAGAAGGGCGTCGGCTACCTGCCTCAGGACGCTTCCGTATTCAGGAAGATGTCCGTCGAGGACAACATAATCTCCGTGATGGAGATGAAGGGCATCCCGAGAGCCGAGCGCATCGAGAGGACGGAGGCGCTGATCGACGAGTTCAACCTCTCCAAGGTGCGCAAGTCCCTGGGAATCCAGCTCTCCGGAGGCGAGAGGCGCCGCTGCGAGATAGCCCGCGCGCTCGCCATAGACCCTAAGTTCATCCTGCTCGACGAGCCGTTCGCCGGTGTGGATCCTATCGCCGTGGAGGACATCCAGTACATTATCGCCAAGCTCAAATACCGCAATATCGGAGTCATAATCACCGACCACAATGTAGGCGAGACCCTTGCCATCACCGACAGGGCCTACCTCCTCTACGAGGGCACCATCCTTCAGGAGGGCACCCCGCAGCAGCTCGCGGGCGATGAAGATGTGCGCACGAAATACCTCGGCTCGGGCTTCGTCCTCAAGCGTTCCGTATCCGTGGAGCGCGCCCTCAGGGAGCACGAGGCTGCACTGAAAGCGAAACAATCAGAATAAATCTATGAAAGTACCGGACATAATAATAGCCGTTGACGGCTACTCCTCTACAGGCAAGAGTACCTTTGCCAAGATGGTCGCGAAGCGCTTCGGCTTCCTCTACCTCGACTCCGGGGCCATGTACCGCGGGGTCACGCTCTTCGCGCAGGAGGAGGGATATATTACCGAAGACAACATAATCTCCGACTCCCTGAAGGAGGCCCTGAAGGGCCTGGACCTTCATTTCGGGCCGGAAGGCACCTATATCGGCGAGCGCTGCATCGAGAGCGAGATACGCTCGATGAAGGTCTCCTCGCAGGTTAGCCCCATCGCTACCGTGCCGTATATCCGCGAATATGTCGATGAGCGCCTGCACCGCTTCGCAGCGGGCGGCAGGGTAGTGATGGACGGCCGAGACATCGGCACCACGGTATTCCCTGACGCGCAGCTCAAGATATTCATGACCGCAACGGTCGATGTGCGCGCGCAGCGCCGCTACGATGAGATGAAGTCCAAGGGCCAGGAGGCTGACTATGAGCAGATCAGGCGCAACCTGCAGGAGAGGGACTACATAGATTCGCACCGCGAGACCTCGCCGCTCAAGAGGGCTGAGGACTCGTTCGAGATGGACAATTCCGAGATGACCCTCCACGAGGAGTTCGTCTGGATTGAGGGCCTGATACAGGGCCGGTTCACCATATATGATCAGGGTTGAGATTGACCCGCATTCCGGTTTCTGCGGAGGGGTGATACGCGCCATCGGCACTGCGGAGGAGTACCTCCGGGAGCACGGCGCGCCTCTCTATTCCCTCGGGGAGATAGTCCACAACGAGGAGGAACTCTCGCGCCTGCAGGGTATGGGACTTGTCTCCGTCGGCTCCCTTGACGGGATGAAGCCGGGGAAGAGGGTGCTTATACGCGCCCACGGAGTGCCGCCGGAGGTCTATTCCGAGGCCGCGGAGCGGGGGTTGGAGCTTATAGACTGCAGCTGCCCCGTGGTACTCAAACTTCAGAAGGAGATCAAGCAGGCATATTCCCGCGGAGGGCGGATTCTGCTTTTCGGCAAGACCGGCCACCCGGAAGTCCTCGGGCTGGTGGGTCAGGTGGGGGGAGATGTCCTCGTTTTCCAGGATATGGAGCGTCTGTGCAGTCTCGCCGACGGCGGGCAGATAGATTTCTCCAGGGACATTGAGCTCTTTTCCCAGACCACTAT
Source organism: bacterium (assembly GCA_963588685.1). GTDB lineage: Bacteria > Bacteroidota > Bacteroidia > Bacteroidales > UBA932 > Cryptobacteroides. The sequence continues at coordinate 20,065 of CAVAID010000028.1, read as the reverse complement.
GAGCCCGTCGGAATACTCCCTGGCCGGGGAATACCTCTCCGGGAGGATGAGCGGCGGCGCCAAGATCACCATACACCGAAGCATCTGCGCCCAGGTGGCATCCCGCCATCGCGAACTTCCGCAATTCGCTGCCAGTCATGATGTTATAGTATTCGTTGCCGGCAAAATGAGCTCCAACGGCAAGGTGCTTTTCGAACTCTGCCGGAGCGTTAACCCGCGCTGCTGCCGTATCAATTCCGCCGACGAACTGTGCCCGGAATGGTTCGCGGGAGCCGCCAGCGCCGGGGTGTGCGGAGCGACATCCACTCCAAAGTGGCTGCTGGAAGATGTCGCGCGGCGCATAGAAAATTTGCAATAATTCCGTCATTTGACTAAATTTGCAGTCTGTTATCGCAAAATCATTTAAGAAATATATTTATGGCAACAACAGCTGATTTTAAAAACGGCCTTTATCTCAAGTTCAACGACAAGCCTTGCATGATCGTCTGGTTCCAGCACGTGAAGCCTGGCAAGGGCCCTGCTTTCGTCAAGACGAAGCTCCGCAACCTCGAGAACGGCCGCATCCTTGAGAACACCTTTACCGCAGGCGCAAAGATCGAGACCATCGAGGTAGAGCGCCGTCCGTACCAGTTCCTCTATGCCGAGGAGGACGGATTCAATTTCATGCACGAAGAGACTTACGAGCAGATTCTTCTCCCTAAGGAAGTGGTTGCGAACTCCGACCTTATGAAGGAGGGACAGCACGTGGAGATGATGTTCGTGGTCGGCGAGGAGAAGTGCCTTACCTGCGAGCTCCCTACCTATGTTACCCTCGAGGTTACATATTCAGAGCCGGCAGTCAAGGGCAACACCGCTTCCACCTCAGCTCTCAAGGAGGTTACCCTCGAGACCGGTGCCAAGATCATGGTTCCTCTCTTCATCGAGACCGGCGAGAAGATTACGGTCAACACCACCGACCGCTCATACGGCCAGAGGGTCTAATCCCCTGACTATAACGAAAATAAATAGAGCGTCTCTATCTAGAGGCGCTCTATTTTCAATTGCTGTATCCTGTAGCCGTCGCTCTTGGCGCTGACGAATATCGTGACCGAGAATGTCTCGCCTCCCGCGCTCAGATTGCCGAGGGCGTATTTCATATTGGCCCTCTCCGCGGTGTGGGTTATGTCGAAGGACTGCGGACTGTAGAATTCGAAGAATGTCTTGATGATCTGCTTGGCCTGCGCCTTGCTGGCGCTGCTCTCCTGGGATGCCACGCTGACTTCGAGGTTGTCGTCGAACCATGCGGAGAGGCAATCCGCGTCGCCTTTGGCGATGTATTTGCCTATCGGGGAGAAGACATCGTTTCTCTCGGTCTGGGCCATCATCTGCGTGCAGACGAGGATGAGGACGGCCACTGCGGATATTTTAGCGAATGCTTGCACGGCTGCTGGAGGTTGCAAATATCGAGCCACATCACTATATTTGTGAGTTATGAAGATTACCCTCCTCACGGTCGGCAAGACCGACATCCCCTGGGTACGGGACGGGCTGGCGATGTACACCTCGCGGCTGGAGCACTATGTGCGCTTCTCGCTGGTGGAGATTCCCGAGCTCAAGAATGTCTCCGCCCTTTCCAGGGACAGCATCAAGCAGCGCGAGGGGGAGCTGATACTCAAGAACATAAAGCCGGCCGACTCCGTGATTCTTCTCGACGAGCACGGCAGGGAGTTCCGCTCCATAGAGTTCGCGGACAAGCTGTCCGAGATGCTCACGCGGGGAGGGCGCGACATAGTCTTCGTCATCGGGGGAGCCTACGGCTTCTCGGATGAGGTGTATGCAAGGGCGGACGGCAAGATTTCGCTCTCGAAGATGACATTCTCGCATCAGATTGTGAGAACGATTTTTGCAGAGCAACTTTACCGTGCATTCACGATAATGCGCGGAGAACCATATCATCACGAATGAAGCTGAGCCGGAGAATACGGGACCTGATTGCCGCTGCGCTGCTCGTTGCGAGCGTGGCGGTGATGCTGATGTCCCTCAAGGAGTCCAGGGTTTCCGGGGACACGAGGGCCGTGGCCGGCAGGGTGACCCGCATCCTCGAGAAGCGGATGTCGAAGCTCGACGGCTATATCCAGAAGGCGCTTGACACCGACAGCTCCGAGTGGATGGATATAGGGAATCTGCCTCAGGATATGGTGATCTACCGCTACTGCAGCGACACCCTCCAGTCCTGGTGCAACGAGTTCTCGGTCACCAACGACAACATCCGCCTCAAGGTCTATGTGCCTTTCCTCTCCAACCCGAGGACTTCGCCGATTTCTCCGCTCTCGCAGGTAAGCGATTCGGTATCCTTCGTCAACATGGGCCCGAAATGGTACCTGGCCAAGTCGGTGACGCGGGACAATGTCAAGCTGATTGCCGGCCTGCAGATTATTGATACTCAGGCTCCGGGGCCTAGCGGCGGCATCAATTCGAGACTTCATATCCCTCCGGAATACAATATCCGTCCTCTCCCTTCGAGCGGCGGTTCGATGGTGAGCGTGGGGGGCCGTCCGCAGTTCGAGATTCTCTGCGAGACGCTGACTTCCTCCACTTCCGCCAATGCGCTGCTGCTCTGGGTTGCGCTTCTGCTGCTTATGGGCTCGGCCATCATTTACCTCTCCGCCGACCGTTCAGTCAAGAGGTTCTACATAGTCACGGCCCTGCTTCTCGTGGTGCTGGTGGCGTTCTACTTCTGGGGACGCACAATCAGGGAACAGTTCACCCTGTTCTCCCCGCTCCTCTATGCCGGCGACGAGTTCCTGTATTCGCTCGGTGCGGTCGTGATCATCAACCTCGCGATACTGCTCGTCTCGCTGTTTACCTATATGTGCCGGGAGTCGCTGTCTTTCATCCCGCGGAACAGGGGAGGGCGCATCGCCCTGATGGCGGCTGCGCTCGTGTCCGTGACGGCCATTCTCTTCTACACGCAGGCGGCGCTGCGCAGCATCATTCTCAATTCCGGCATTACCCTGGAACTCTACAAGTTCTCCGAGCTCTCGCAGTTCAGCGTGGTGGTATATGCCTCGTTCATCACGATGCTGATGAGCGTGCCGCTGCTCCTCCAGGCCGTTCAGCCGATGGCGGAGAGGGAATTCGGTCTCCGCTACGACGCGTTCTCGCTCAACAACAGGGTGTTCTTCGCCCTGATTATATCGGCTTTCCTTGTAACTTCCTCATCTGTAATCGGTTTCCGTAAGGAGCAGAACAGGATGGAGGTGCTCGCCAACCGTCTCTCCTTCGACCGGGACATCTCCCTGGAGCTGAGGCTCAGGAGCATAGAGCCGCAGATTGCCGACGATATGGTCATCTCGGCGCTGTCGGTGCTCAACAACACGGCCTCGACCATTCAGAGCCGCATCACAGATTACTATTTCTCGCGCAGCGACCAGGAATATACCGTAACGGCCTATGTGTTCAATGACAACAACAACAGCCGGGCGGCGTCGGAGCAGTACAACTCCATCATCAAGGACGGCGTGCCGATTGCCGACAACAGCCGTTTCCTCTATGTCAAGCGGGACGCGGGGCACTCCTACTATGTGGGCGTGTTCCTCTATCTGATTGAGGGAAGCGGAGTTTCGAGGGTGCTGATACGGCTCGAGTCCAGGGATACCCGGGGCAACAAGGGCTATGCGGGCATCTTCGGCATCAACCCTCCGGGCAGGGTGACCGTGCCGGCGGGCTATTCCTATGCGCGCTACGAAGGGCCGGACCTGAAGTCGTACCGCGGCAAGTACGCCTACCCGACGAAGATGGATACGGAGCGGCGGGAGAAGGTCTATGAGAAGCGCGCCCGCTATATGAACAATGAGGGCTATACGCACTTCTTTACGGTCATCGGCGACAGGGAGGCTATAGTGATTTCTCGCCCGAGGGTGTCGGTGCTCAACTATGCGGTGTCCGGGATTTTCGTGGCGCTGCTCGCCTTCCTCGTGATGTCGCTGATGGTGGCGGGACGCAAGCGGGAGAGGATTTTCGCGCAGAGCTACTACCGCTCGCGGATTACCGGCGTGCTGCTGCTTTCGCTCGTGCTGACCCTGGTGGCGATGGCTTCGGTAAGCGTGTATTTCGTCTATTCTCGCAACGATATCAATAAACATTCGGTGATGTCGGACAAGATTACCGCCATCACCGCTATGCTGGAGGCGGGTACGACTGACATTGAACAGACTTCGGACATCAAGCGCCGCGAGATGCGCAAGCTCCTCGAGCAGGTAAGCTCCGATACCTATTCGGACATTACGCTCTATACGCCTGCGGGCCATATGCTGATGTCCACTACGCCTATGGTCTTCGAGAGGCAGCTGCTGGGTGAGCGCATCAACGGCAGCGCCTACGGCCACATAGTCTATCAGCACCGCCGCTACTGGATACAGAAGGAGAAGGTGTGGAATGTGAAGTTCTACAGCATGTACGCGCCGGTGATGAACGGTTCCGGGGAGATGATTGCCATCATCTGCTCTCCTTACAGCGAGGACAATTATGACTTTGAAGAGGATGCGGTGACGCATTCGATGACCATCATTTCGCTTTTCCTTGTCTTCCTGCTGATGGCGCTGCTGATGGTTACGAGGGTGGTGGACAGGATGTTCAGGCCGCTGAGCGAGATGAGCCAGAAGATGAATACTGCGGGCCTTGAGTCGCTGGAATATATTGACTACAAGCGCAATGACGAGATTTCCGCCATCGTGCAGGCTTACAACCGGATGGTGAAGGAGCTGTCCGACAGCTCCAAGAAGCTGGCGCAGGCGGAGCGCGACAAGGCGTGGAGCGAGATGGCGCGTCAGGTGGCGCACGAGATCAAGAATCCGCTCACCCCGATGAAGCTTCAGATTCAGAGGGTTATACGCCTGAAGCAGAAGGGCGACCCGGCTTGGCTGGAGAGGTTCGACGAGGCGAGCAAGGTGCTTCTTGACCATATCGACATACTTACCGATACGGCGAATGAGTTCTCAACTTTCGCGAAGCTCTATACCGAGGAGCCGGTGCAGATTGCGCTGGACAAGGTGATTCAGGAGGAGATGGCTATGTTCGACAGCAAGGACAATATCCGCTTCGACTTCATCGGGCTTAACGATGTGACTATCAGCGGCCCTAAGCCTCAGATTACCCGGGTCTTCGTCAACCTGATCAACAATTCCGTGCAGGCGATTGGGGATGCTCCGGACGGGCGGATTCTCGTGTCTCTGCGCAACTCGATGCGCGACGGCTTCTACGATATAGTCTTCGAAGACAACGGCCCCGGAGTGTCCGAGGAGAATGTGGGCAAGCTCTTTACGCCTAACTTCACGACCAAGAACGGCGGCTCGGGCCTCGGCCTCGCCATCAGCCGCAGCATCCTCGAGAGGTGCGGCGCCACCATCAGCTACTCCCGCTCCTTCTCCCTCGGCGGCGCCTGCTTCGTCATTTCGTATCCGAAATAGTTTTGGGAGAGAGTGGCCTCCTAGCTTGCGGCTGCTGCGGTCAGAGCCTGCGGTTGCTGAGCTTGTCGAAGCATCGAGGGACCGAAGCGACGGTCTTCAGGCAGTGTGCCCTGCTTCCCCGCTTATTTCTGCCGGAAGTAGATCTGGATCGGGCAGCCGGTGAGGTTGAAGTTGGCGCGGAGCTGGTTCTCCACGAAACGGCGGTACGGTTCCTTGACGTACTGCGGCAGATTGCAGAAGAAGGCGAAGGCCGGGAAGCGGGTAGGGAGCTGGGTCGCGTACTTGATCTTGACATACTTGCCCTTCCATGCCGGCGGCGGAGTCTCCTCGAAAATCGGCAGCATGGCCTCGTTGAGGCGGGCTGTCGGAATCTTCTGCGAATAGTTGGCATAGACCTCGGTCGCGGCGGTCAGCACATCCTGGATGCGCTGCATCTTCAGCACTGAGGTGAATATGATAGGCACATCGTTGAACGGGGCGAGCCTTGCGCGGAGCGACTCACGGTACTCCTTCATCGTATTGGAATCCTTGATGAAGAGGTCCCACTTGTTGACCACCACCACGCAGCCCTTGCGGTTGCGCACAATCAGGTTATAGATGTTGAGGTCCTGCGACTCCATCCCGGTCGTCGCGTCGATCATCAGGATGCAGATGTCCGAGTTCTCGATGGCCCTGATGGAACGCATCACTGAGTAGAACTCCAGGTCCTCGTGCACCTTCGCCTTGCGGCGTATGCCGGCGGTATCCACCAGCATGAATTCGAAACCGTATTTGTTGTAGTGAGTCTCGATCGAGTCGCGGGTCGTGCCGGCGACAGGCGTCACTATATTGCGGTCCTCGCCCAGCAGGGCGTTGGTAAGCGACGATTTGCCCACATTCGGCTTGCCCACGATGGTGATTCGCGGCAGCGCGGCATAAGGGTCCGGGGTGCTCTCCGTCTCCTCCGGTAGGGCGGCGGTCACCGCGTCGAGCAGTTCGCCCGTGCCGCTTCCGTTGGCCGCGGAGATGCTGTAGAGCTCTCCCAGGCCGAGGGAGTAGAACTGGTAGGTGTCGTACATCTTCTCCCCGCTGTCAACCTTGTTGACGCAGAGTATCACCGGCTTGCGGGTTCGTCTCAGTATGTCTGCAATCTCAGAGTCATAGTCGGTGACGCCGGTCGCGGCCTCCACCATGAATATCACGACATCCGACTCGTCAATCGCAATCTGCACCTGGGTACGGATTGCGGACTCGAAGACGTCGTCGGAGTTGGTGGTGTATCCGCCCGTGTCAATCACGGAGAACTCCCGTCCGCACCATTCACAGCGACCGTAGTGACGGTCGCGCGTCACGCCGGCCGTGTCATCCACGATGGCCTTCCTCATCCCGACAAGGCGGTTGAAGAGTGTCGATTTGCCTACGTTAGGCCTTCCTACTATCGCTACTATGCTCATATAACTTGCATTCTTTGCAGGCTTCACTTGCTCCTCCGCTGCAGGCCTGCCGCTGCAGCGCGGCATCCTCGTCCTTGTAGCAGCGTATCCCCCGGCGGCGCATCTCCTCGTTGGAGCCCACGTCGAATTGCGGGAACTCCTTGCCGTGCAGAATGTTGACGCTCAGTCCGAGCACGCACAGAAGAAGAACCACCGCCGTTATGAGGAATACTGCCAGCATAGACTAGAATGTCATATCGGTACTTATGGATTCGTAATTGTAAACCTTGTGGATCATGTCGGCGAAGACCTTGGTCATCGATACGATCCTGACCTTAGGGTCGTCGGCGAGCTCCGGATGAGGAATGGTGTCGGTGATGAACACTTCCTTGAGGGCGGAGTTGTGGATGCGCTCGAGGGCGTTGCCGGAGAAGATTCCGTGGGTAGCGCAGGCGCAGACGCTCTTGGCGCCCTTGCCCATCAGCACCTCGGCTGCCTTGCACAGGGTGCCGGCGGTGTCGATCATATCGTCCACGATGATGATGTTCTTGCCCTCAACCTCGCCGATGGCGGTGATGGAGCCGACCACATTGGCCTTCTCACGGGTCTTGTGGCAGATAATCACGGACGCGTCGAGCTGCTTGGCGTAGTTGTTGGCACGCTTGGCACCTCCCATGTCAGGGGCTGCGATGGCGAGATTCTCGATGTTGCGGCTCTGGATGTAAGGGATGAAGACGCGGCTCGCATAGATGTGGTCGAGAGGGAAGTCGAAGAAGCCCTGAATCTGCTCGGCGTGGAGGTCGCAGGCCATTACCCTGTCGGCACCGGCCGCACGCAGAAGGTTGGCGACGAGCTTGGCTCCGATGGCCACGCGCGGCCTGTCCTTGCGGTCCTGTCGCGCCCAGCCGAAATAAGGCATCACTGCAATCACCTTGTCGGCGGAAGCCCTCTTGGCCGCGTCGATGGTGAGCAGCAGTTCCATCAGATTGTCTGCAGGCGGAATAGTGGACTGCAGGATATAAACGGCCGCACCGCGGACGCTCTCGGTAAACTGCGGCTGGAACTCCCCGTCGCTGAACGGAGTGACCTCAATCTTTCCGAGATGCAGCTCCGGTTCGTCGGCGTTGCGGATTTTGTTGAAGTCTTCGATGACCTTGCTGGCGAAGTCCTTGGACGCGCGGCAGGCGAAAAGCTCCAGTCTGTGAGAATGTAACATAAAAAATATAGTTGTTAAAGTGTATCCAGTATCCCTCCGATATGGTCCAGTATCTCCTGCCGACCCATGCCGCTCTCAGCCGAGCTGCAGAGTATCTGCGGCAGCTCCTCCCACTCGCGGAGCAGGATTTCGCGGTCCCTGTCCACCTGGGCGGCTAGCGCCACCGGCCCCTGTTTGTCGCACTTCGTCATTATCAGCGAGAACGGAATCCCGTGCTCCCCGAGTTCGGCGATGAAGTCCGTGTCGATGCGGCCTATGTCATGCCTCGAATCTATCAGCACGAAGAGGCAGACCAGCTCCCCGGAGTTGAGGATGTAGTCCCTGATGACGTCTGCAATCTTCTCCCGCCCCTTCTTGCCGAGCTTGGCGTATCCGTAGCCGGGAAGGTCCACGAGATACCACCTGTCATCCACGAGGAAGTGGTTGACCAGCTGCGTCTTGCCGGGGGTGGAGGAGGTCATCGCCAGACCGCGTCTGCCGCAGAGCATATTGATCAGTGACGACTTGCCCACATTGGAGCGTCCGATGAAGGCGAATTCGGGCAAGCGCCTCACGGGCCTCCCGGAGACGCTGGTGCTGCTGCCTGCAAAACTGGCCTCGGAGATTGTCATAAAGAGAATACCTGTTCTTAACCGTCTTTTAACCGGTGCAAATATAGCAAATCTTTCCCATTTTTCTTATTTTTGCACTGATGGAAAGAGAGTATATAGATTTGTTTGAACTGCAGCGGCAGATGCGTGGGGGAATCGAAGAACTCTTCCCCGAACGGCTCTGGGTGCGTGCCGAAATCGCCTCCGTGCAGGTCAAGGCCAACGGCCACTGCTACATGGACTTGAGCAGCAGCGAGGACGGCCGGGTGCTCGCCCGCGCCAAGGCAGTCATCTGGCGCAGCCGCTACCTTCCGCTCGCGGCACGGTTCCAGGAAGCCACAGGCGACGGCCTGCGGCCAGGCATGGAAGTCCTGCTCAGGGTGATGGTGAGCTACAGCGAGCTCTACGGCCTGAGCCTCAGCGTCGATGACATCGAGCCCTGCTTCTCGCTGGGAGCCGCGGAGCTCCGGCGCCGTCAGACCATCGAGCGCCTCACTCAGGATGGCCTGATGGACAAGCAGAAAGAGCTCAGCCTCAGCGATATGCCCCGCCGTCTTGCGGTCATTTCCGCCAGGGACGCCGCCGGTTACGGGGACTTCATGCGCCATCTCCAGGACAACGAATACGGCTTCGCCTTCAGCGTGCAGCTCATAGAGGCGACGATGCAGGGCGCGGACGCCCCGGCTTCCATCAGCGACGCCCTCGCAGCTGCCGAGGCCGCCGGGGACGAGTACGATGCCGTGCTGATAATGCGCGGCGGCGGCGCTTCCCTCGACCTCGCCTGCTTCGATGACTACGGTCTCTGCTTCACGATTGCCAACTGCACGATTCCGGTATTCACCGCCATCGGGCACGAGCGTGACTACCACATCGCCGATATGGTAGCCTACGATTTCGTAAAGACTCCTACTGCCCTGGCTGACAGGTTTATAGACGCCCTTGCCTCGGAGGACGAACGCATCTCGTCCTTCAGCACGCGGCTGCGGCTCGCGTTCTCCTCAAGGATTGCGGCGATGTCCTCCGCCGTGGACATGATCGCCTCCAGGATACGCTCCGCCGATCCGCGCGCGGTGCTCTCGAGGGGGTTTACCCTCGTCACGGATGAGCGCGGCGTGGTGCTTAAGTCGAGCCGGGGACTGAAGAAAGGCGACGGGATATCGGTGCTCTTCGAGGACGGAAAGATAAATGCAACAATCAATTGACCATATGGAAGACCAATTTGACTATGCCGGCGCAATGGCCGAGCTGGAAAAGATAGCCCGGAAAGTGGAGGATCCCTCCACGGCGCTGGACGATGTGGAGAAATACATACGGCGCTCCGACGAGCTCATCGCGAAGTGCCGGGAATACCTCAGAACGATGAAAACCAAGACGGAAACGCTATGACAGTCAAACAGATATACGAGACGGACCCCTGGCTGGAGCCGTATCGCGGCGCGATAGACGCAAGACATAAGAGAATACTCGGCGACAAGCTCAAGCTCGCGGGCAAAGGGCCGCTGAGCAAAGCCGTCAACAATCATATCTACTACCCTCTGCATCAGGAGGACGGGCAGTGGGTAATAAGGGAATGGGCGCCCAACGCCACCCGCATCTACCTCATCGGCGACTGCAACAACTGGAAGCGCACCGAGAGCTATGCCTTCTCCCCGGTGGGCGGGGGCAACTGGGAGCTGAAGCTGCCGGAGATGTTCCTGCGCCACGGCGAGCTCTACAAACTCTGGATAGAATGGCCGGGCGGAGGCGGGGAAAGGCTTCCCGCCTATGTCACGAGGGTCGTCCAGGACCCTGAGACCAAGATATTCTCCGCGCAGGTCTGGGCTCCCGCCGAGCCTTATGTCTGGAAGAGCCGCCGCCCGGGACGCCGGGAGCACCCGCTGATCTACGAGTGCCACATCGGGATGAGCTCCGAGCAGGAGAAGGTCTCCACTTTCGACGAGTTCCGCCGGACCGTGCTTCCGCGCGTCAAGGCATTGGGATACAATGTATTGCAGATAATGGCCCTGCAGGAGCATCCGTACTACGGCTCCTTCGGCTATCAGGTCTCCAACTTCTTCGCCCTGAGTTCGCGATTCGGCACCCCGGAGGAGTTCAAGGCCCTCGTGGACGAGGCGCACCGGCTCGGGATTGCGGTGGTGATGGACATAGTCCACTCGCACGCCGTCGACAACGAGGCGGAGGGACTCAGCCGGCTGGACGGCAGGGACGACCTCTATTTTTACAAGGGCCCGCAGGGACACCATCCTGCCTGGGGCTCGCGCTGCTTCGACTACGGCAAGGATGAAGTCAAATATTTCCTTCTCGCCAACTGCAAATACTGGATGGAGGAATACCACATCGACGGTTTCCGCTTCGACGGGGTGACCAGCATGATTTACTGGGACCACGGGCTCGGCAAGGCCTTCGGGGACTATTCCCTCTACTTCGACCAGGGGGTTGACGAGGCTGCGGTAAGCTATCTCGCCCTCGCGAATATGCTCATACACGAGCTCAATCCGAACGCCATCACCATCGCCGAGGACGTCAGCGGCATGGCCGGCCTCGCGGCGCCGTTTGCCGCCGGGGGAGTGGGCTTCGACTTCAGGATGGCGATGGGCATCGCGGACCACTGGATCAAGTGGATAAAGGAGCTCTCCGACGAGCAGTGGAGCATGGGCGGCATCTGGTGGGAGCTTACCAACAAGCGCGCCGACGAGAAGACCATCTCCTACGCGGAGTGCCACGACCAGGCGCTCGTGGGCGACAAGACCATCATCTTCCGCCTGATTGACAAGGAGATGTACTACGGGATGTGCCGCGGCTCGCAGAACATGACCGTGGACAGGGGAGTGGCCCTGCACAAGATGATACGCCTCGTCACTCTCGCCACCTGCGGCGGGGGATATCTCAACTTCATGGGCAACGAATTCGGGCACCCGGAGTGGATCGACTTCCCGCGCGAGGGCAACGGCTGGTCCTACAAATACGCCCGCCGTCAGTGGTCGCTCGCAGACAATCCCGCCCTGCGCTACGGCGCGCTTCAGAACTTCGACTCCGCGATGGTCCACTACATCCGCAAGGAGAAGGTCCTGGACGGCGATTTGAGGCAGCTCTATGTCGATGAAGGCAGGAAAGTCTTGATATTCAGCCGCGGAAATAGTATCTTTGCGTTCAATTTCAACCCGACCGCTTCCTTTGAGGGTTTCAGCTTCGCGGCGTCCGACGGGGAGTACGCGATGGCCTTCAGCTCGGATGACCCCGAGTTCGACGGATTCTCAAGGCTGGGCAAGGCTGAGAGGCACTGTACCGTGGACGGCCAGCTCTCCCTCTACCTGCCGAGCAGGGTGGCGATAGTGTTGAAAAAATTATAGTTAACAAGATGGCATTCTTAAAATTCAACAAGTCCGAACTTGTCAACCTAGCCTACTCGCTCAAGAGGGAAGTCCTCTGCGCGAACAAGACCGGAGCGTATTGCAACACCTCCATCATCAGCTGTAATACCCGCCGCTACCACGGTCTTCTTGCCGTCACCCTCGACCGCTTCGGCGGAGACCGCTTCCTGCTGCTCTCCTGCCTGGACGAGAGCATCATCGTGGACGGCAAGCGTTTCAATCTCGGAATCCACTGCTACGGCGACATTTACGAGCCGCGCGGACACAAGTACATCGTGGATTTCGTAGCCGACCCGGTGCCTCAGATTACCTACAAGGTCGGAGATGTGCTCTTCCGCAAGAGCCTCCTCCTCTCCCAGGACAAGGACCAGGTCCTCGTGAAATACGAACTTCTCGCCGCACCTTCGACGGTGAAGCTCGAAATCAAGCCTTATCTGGCGTTCCGCAACATCCACGCCCTTACCCACCAGAACCCTGAGGCATGCACCGCAGGCTCCGAGGTGCCGGGAGGAATGTCGTTCAGGATGTACGCCAACTTCCCTGACCTCAACCTGCAGCTCAGCGACCCGCGCTCCAAGTTCGTCGCTTCCCCTGCCTGGAACCTCAACATCACCTATTCGGACGAATACCGCCGCGGCTTCGACTGCCGCGAAGACCTGCTCATGCCGGGCTGGTTCGAGACTTCCCTCAAGCCTGAGGGCTCTGTAGTGATCTCGGCCTCGGTGTCACAGGAAGACCCTGCCGGATTCAAGCGCAAGTTCGCCGCCGGAGTCAGGGCTTCCCGCGAGATCTGCGGCTACCGCGACCAGCTCAAGCGCTGCGCCGACACCCTGATCACCGAGCACAACGGCCGCAAGAAGATTAATGCCGGCTACTCCTGGATGTACACCGGACTGCTCCGCGAGACCCTTATGGCTCTGCCGGGACTCGCGCTTTACGGACTTGAGAGCGCAAAGACCTTCGAGGAAATCCTCGACAACCTCATCGCCGACGAGCAGGAGAGACTCTTCCGCCGCACGACCCAGGTGGAGGCGCCGCTGCTGCTGGCATCCTGCCTGCAGGAATACATAGCCTACGGCGCAGACCCTAAGGCGGTCTGGAAGAAATACGGCATTGTCCTGCGCGGAGTGCTGGAGAGCTATCTCCCGGGCGAGCGCGCCGAGGTGGCGATGCAGCCTAACGGACTGCTCTGGGAGCAGAAGGACGGCGTGGCCCTGTCATGGATGAACGCCTACATCAACGGCCGCCCTGTCACCGAGCGCGCCGGCTACCAGGTGGAGACCAACGCCCTCTGGTACAACGCCATCTGCTTCGCCATCGAGATGGAGGGCAAGTACGGCTCAAAGAAGAACAGCTTCGTCGGGAAGTGGAGCGCCATCCGCGACCTTGTCAAGGCCAGCTACCAGAAGACATTCTGGAACCAGGAGCGTGGCTGTCTCGCAGACTACGTCGACAATAACGGCCAGAACATGGACATCAGGCCAAACCAGATCTGTCCGCTCTTCTGCCCGTATTCACCTATAGACGAAGAGCTTGCGCCTTCAATCCTCAGAGTTGTGGACAACGAGCTCGTCACCTCCCGCGGCATCCGCACCCTCTCTCCGAGGGACAGCAAGTACAGGGGAGTCTATGAGGGTACCCAGATAGATCGAGACCTCGCCTACCATCAGGGCTGCACCCGTCCGTTCCTGCTTGAACCGTATATCGCGGTCTGCTTCAAGGTCAAGGGCCCGTCCTTCCTCAAGAAGGCCGAGTGGCTGGTCGAGGGCTTCTACGAGGACCTCGCCAAGCACGGAGTGGGAGCCTTCTCCGAACTCTATGACGGAGACCCTCCTCACGAGCCGCACGGAGCCATCTCCTCCGCGCTCAGCACCGCCGCCCTGCTTACAATCGAGAATCTTTTGGACAAATATAAGGAGAACAGCAAATGAAAGTCCTGATGTTCGGTTGGGAGTTTCCTCCCCATATCGCCGGCGGTCTGGGAACTGCCTGCGAAGGAATAGTCAAGGGCCTGGCCCACAACGGGGTTGAGGTGCTCTTCGTGATGCCTCACGCCTCCGGGGACGAAGACCAGAGCTGCGCAAAGATCATCGACGCCAGCGATGTCGCCGTTGCGAATGTAAGCGACAGCGTCGAGGAGTTCATCAATAAGGTCAAGTTCATCAATGTCGATTCCAACATAGTGCCTTATGTCGACCCTGACGAGTACTTCGAGGCCATCGAGAAGATGAAAAGGGAGCAGGTGCACGAGACCAACATCGGTTTCGGGCAGAAGTTCAGGTTCTCCGGCAAGTACGGCGCCAACCTCCTCGAGGAGGTATCGCGTTACGCTCAGGTCGGAGGCACCATCGCTATGGAGCACGCCGGCGAGTTCGATGTGATCCACGCTCACGACTGGCTTACCTACCTTGCGGGCATCGCTGCCAAGGAGCTCAGCGGCAAGCCGCTCGTGGTCCATGTGCACGCGACCTCGTTTGACCGCGGTACCGACGATATGGTCGATTCCCGCGTCTATGCAATCGAGAAGAGGGGTATGGAGGCTGCCGACAGGGTAGTGACCGTCAGCGACCTCACCCGCAACATAGTCATCAACAAATACGGCATCGACCCCGCCAAGGTCGTCACGGTCCACAACGCCGTCGATTTCAGCGGACGGGATTCCGTCAAGGTCGAGAGGGGAGTCAAGGACAAGGTAGTGACCTTCCTCGGACGAATCACCTTCCAGAAAGGTCCTGAATACTTCATCGAGGCTGCCGCCAAGGTGCTCAAGAGGACTTCAAACGTGCGCTTCGTGATGGCCGGCAGCGGCGATATGATGAACCGCGCCATCCGTCAGGTGGCCCGCCTCGGCATCTCCGACCGCTTCCACTTCACCGGCTTCCTCAAGGGCCAGGAGGTGCAGAAGATGTTTGCCCTCTCCGATGTCTATATAATGCCGTCAGTGTCAGAGCCTTTCGGTATCTCTCCGCTGGAGGCCATGCGCTCCAACGTGCCTGCCGTCATCTCCCACCAGTCCGGTGCTGCCGAGGTGCTCAAATATGCCCTCAAGGTCGATTTCTGGGATGTTGACGCTATGGCGGACGACATCTACGCCCTGCTGCAGTACCCCGCCCTGTCGGAGTTCGCTGCCAAGCATGGATATGACGAAGTCAACGAGCTCAAATGGAACGGCGCGACCGCCAAGCTCAAGAAAGTTTATGAATCAGTAGTTAACCAATAATATGAAGAAGTCAATCTGCCTGTATTTCCAGGTACATCAGCCGACCAGGCTCCGCCTTTACCGTTTCTTCGACATCGGCAAGGATTCCCATTACTATGACGATTTCGCCAACAGGACCATCCTCAAGAGGATAGCCACGAAGTGCTATCTCCCTATGAATGAGCTCCTTCTCGAAGCCGTCAAGGAAAACAAGGGCAAGTTCAAATGCGCCTTCTCCATATCGGGTTCCGCCATCGAGCAGTTCGCCCGCTACGCTCCGGAAGTCCTCGACAGCTTCAAGGCCCTCGCCGACACGGGCTGCGTGGAGTTCCTCTGCGAGACCTACAACCACTCCCTCGCCGCCCTGGGCTCCCGTCAGGAGTTCGAGCATCAGGTGCTCAAGCACAAGGCTGCGGTGGAGAAGTATTTCGGCGTGACTCCAAAGACCTTCCGCAACACGGAGCTCATCTACTCCGACAGCATAGGCAAGGATGTCTATGACCTCGGATTCAAGACGATGCTCACCGAGGGCGCCCGTCACATCATGGGATGGATGAGCCCAGACTATGTGTACAACAACGAGTACAAGAGCGGCCTCAA
Source organism: bacterium (assembly GCA_963588685.1). GTDB lineage: Bacteria > Bacteroidota > Bacteroidia > Bacteroidales > UBA932 > Cryptobacteroides. Next base: position 4,230 of record CAVAID010000028.1, on the reverse strand, counting down.
GCTCCTTCTGCGCAACTATGCGCTGAGCGATGACATCGCCTTCCGCTTCTCCGACAAGAACTGGTCCGAGTGGCCTCTGACCGCGGAGAAATACCTCGGCTGGCTCAAGGCCTCCGACGGCGAGATCGTCAACCTCTTTATGGACTACGAGACCTTCGGAGAGCACCAGGACGCTTCCTGCGGCATCTTCGACTTCATGAAGGCTCTTCCAAAGCTCATCGTGAAGGACCCTGACCTCGAGTTCGTTACCCCTTCAAGGGCGGCCACCAAGCACCGCTCCGTGGGCGATCTCTCAGTGCCGGAGCCGATTTCCTGGGCCGATGAGGAGAGGGACCTCTCCGCCTGGCTCGGCAACGAGCTCCAGCAGGACGCCTACAACAAGCTCTACGCCCTGGAGGAGAAGCTTTCGCTGCTCGATGACGAGGCTCTCTGGGCCGATTACGGCCACCTGCAGGAGAGCGACCACTTCTATTATATGTGCACCAAATTCTTCTCCGACGGGGAAGTGCACAGCAGATTCAATCCGTACGCGACGCCGTATGAGGCCTTCATCAACTATATGAACGTGCTCAGCGACTTCACAATAAGAGTAAACAACGCAATAGCAGAAAAACAGTAGTGTATTTATGAACAGAAACGAAACTGGGACGACACCATCGTGGAAAAGCGTTATGGTGACAAGACGTCTGCCGGAGCAGCTCTCGGGGCTCGAAACCCTCTGCAAGAATCTCTGGTGGTGCTGGAACGATAACGCCAAGGCCCTCTTCCGGAGCATAGACTATGACCTGTGGCACCGCTCCGGCCACAACCCTATGGAAATCCTTGACAAGGTAAGCTACAAGAGATACAAGGAGCTCGCACAGGACGAGGTCTTCCTCGCCCGACTGAACGAAGTGATGACCGAGTTCAACGACTATATGGCCAAGAAGTCCGAGAGGACTGAGCCGTCAGTCGGATACTTCTGCATGGAGTACGGTCTCGACACCTCCCTCAAGATATATTCCGGAGGACTGGGCATCCTTGCCGGCGACTACCTCAAGGAGACCAGCGACATGAATGTCAACCTCGTGGCAGTGGGACTGCTCTACCGCTACGGCTACTTTACCCAGAGGCTTACCCCTCAGGGCAACCAGGTGGCCGAATACCAGGCGCAGTACTTCCTCCGCATCCCTGCGGAGCCGGTGGTTGACGAGAACGGAGTATGGAAATCCATCAAGGTGTCCATCGCAGGCCGCGACCTCTGCGCGAGGATCTGGAAGGTGGCAGTAGGCCGCACCGACCTCTACCTGCTCGACACCGACTACGAGGACAATATCCCTGAGGACAGGCAGGTGACCCACCACCTTTACGGAGGCGACTGGGAGAACCGTCTCAAGCAGGAAATCCTGCTCGGCATCGGCGGCGTACGCGCCCTCCGCACCCTCGGGCTCAACCCGACCATCTACCATTACAACGAGGGACACGCCGCGTTCGCAGGTCTTGAGAGGCTGCGCGAATGCATGCAGCAGAGGCATCTCTCATTCGCCGAGTCAATGGAGCTTATCAGGGCGTCCGGACTCTTCACGACCCACACCCCTGTCCCTGCCGGACACGACGCCTTCACCGAGGAGCTCATAGGCAAATATATGGGCTACTACCCTCAGGCCATCGGCATCGACTGGAGGACCATGATGAGCCTGGGCAAAAACAACCCTGACAACCACGACGAGAAGTTCTCCATGAGCTTCCTCGCCGCCAGCATGTCGCAGAATGTCAACGGCGTATCCATGCTCCACGGCAAGGTCAGCCAGCAGATATTCTCCTCAATGTACCCGGGCTACCTCCCTGAGGAGCTCTATATCAGCTATGTGACCAACGGCGTGCACTACCCGACCTGGGCGGCCCGCGAGTGGAAGGTCATCCACTCCCGCGTCTTCGGCGACGAGTTTGGCACGCACCACTACGACAAGAAGTGCTTCGAGGGCATATACAATGTGCCTGACAAGGAAATCTGGGACACCCGCAAGCACCTCAAGAGCGACCTCATCACCGCCATCAAAGAGAGGCTTTCCGACCCTCAGCAGAGCGCGCATTACACTCCTAGCCAGATAGTTACAATCAAGGAGCAGCTCCGCGACGATGTGCTTACGATAGGCTTCGCCCGCCGCTTCGCCACCTACAAGCGCGCGACCCTGCTCTTCAGCGACCTCGACAGGCTCGACGCCATCGTCAACAACCCCAAGCGTCCGGTGCAGTTCTTCTTCGCCGGCAAGGCCCATCCGGCCGACGGCGCGGGTCAGGACCTCATCAAGCAGATCATCGAGATCTCCAAGCAGGACCGCTTCCTGGGCAAGATAGTCTTCATCCCCGGCTACGACATCACCCTCGCCAAGAGGCTCGTGCAGGGAGTCGATGTATGGCTCAACAACCCTACCCGTCCTCTGGAGGCATCCGGCACATCCGGAGAGAAGGCCGCGATGAACGGCGTAATGCACTTCTCCGTGCTTGACGGATGGTGGGTTGAGGGCTACAAGGAGGGCGCAGGCTGGGCTCTGCCGCTCGAGAAGACCTACGATGACCCTAACTACCAGAACGAGCTTGACGCCGCGACCATATACTCCACCATCGAGAACGAGATTGCGCCGGCATACTACGATATCGACGCTTCCACCGGACTTTCAGGAAAGTGGATCGGCTACATCAAGAACACCGTGGCAAAGGTTGCCTGCAACTTCACCACCAACCGCATGCTCACCGACTACTGCAACCAGTACTACAACCCTCAGTGCGCCCGCTACGGGCAGCTCAACGCAGACGATGCCAAGCTTGCCCGCGAGATTGCGGCCTGGAAGGATATGGTCAGCGCCGAGTGGAACAATATCCGCGTGGTATCCTACACGCAGCCGGATTCATCCTATGTGCTCTCGCCTAAGAATATGCTCAAGTGCGAGGTAGTGCTCGACCTCGGGCGACTGAAGCCGGAGGATGTGGGCGTGGAGATCATCTTCACCTCCACCGACGCCAAGGGCGAAATGCATATCCAGAATTCCTGCGAGCTCAGCATAGTTTCCTGCCAGGACGGAAAGGTTACCTATCAGGCGGAGATCTTCCCGGAGAGGACCGGTCTGTACCAGGTCGGCACGCGCCTCTTCCCTAAGAATCCTAATCTGCCTCACAGACAGGACTTCCCGCTCGTTAAATGGCTGTAGTCGCTACAGGCTTCTTCGACGGCGTCCATCTCGGACACCGCGAAGTCATCAGAACTCTCGTCTCCTCGGCCCGCGAAAGGGGCGAGGAGGCGATTGCCGTTACATTCGCCACCCATCCCCGCGCAGTGCTTCAGCAGGATGCGCGCAGCCTCAGGCTCCTCTCCTCTCCTCAGGAGAAGATTGCCCTGCTAAAGTCGCTCGGGGTTGACAGGGTGGAAGTGCTGGAGTTTTCCCGCGAATTTTCCCGCTTAACCGCAGGGGAGTATCTCAGCGATACGGTCCAGGCACGCCTCGGCGGCACCGCTATCGTGCTCGGCTACGACAACCGGCTCGGCTCGGACAATCTGACTCCATCGCTGATCGAGCCTCTCGCACGGGGGCTCGGGCTGGATGTGGTCATAGTGCCGGCGACGCTTTCTCCTGAGCATAAGCTCGTCAGTTCCACCAAGATACGCGAGGCTCTCGCGGCCGGTCGGGTGGAGGAGGCGGCTTCGATGCTGGGCTATGAATACCCGGTCAGCGGGGTCGTGGTCGGCGGCAAGCAACTCGGACGCACCCTCGGCTATCCGACTGCGAATATGCAGCTCTACGAGCCGCTCAAGCTGGTCCCGGGCCGGGGAGTCTATCTCTCCGAGGTCGAGACGCTCGGCGGGCGCTACTACGGGATGACCAATGTGGGCGACATCATCGAGACGCACATCTTCGATTTCTCCGAGGACATCTACGGACTTGACATCACGGTCAGGTTTATCAGACGTCTCCGCGATGGCCATCGCTTCGAGAGCCTCGACGCCCTCAAGGCCCAGCTCTCCCGCGACGAACTCGCCTGCCGGGAGCTGCTGGGGAAGTAGTATGGCGCTTCGACTGAGCTCAGCGACCGTTATTGCTTCTGCTGCCAGGTTTGCCTAGAAGTGCTCAACAGAGCACCGGCGCGGTCGCGTGACTTTTCGCGCATTGGTGAGTTTGGTAGGCTTGACTAATTAGCCGCGTTAGCGGCGCGGCGGAGCCGCCCGGCGGCTGCGAAGCAGACGGCGGTGTGCCC